>JAFGBW010000054.1 GCA_016932965.1 Candidatus Auribacterota bacterium | reverse complement strand
GTCCCGCCGGGATTACGGTTTAAGATTCCCTGGGGGGTAGACATGGTTACCATTCTTCCGGTAAAGCGGCAGTTAAAGCAGGAGTTCGGATTTTTTTCGACGATGGCCACCAATCCCAGCCAATACACACTTGATACGACAAAAGAAAAGCAAATGGTAACCGGAGATCTCAATGCAGCCCTGGTTGAGTGGGTAGTTCAGTACAGAATTGCCATTCCGGAAAATTTCCTTTTTAAAGTCAGAAATGCAGAAATGACGCTTCGCGCAGTTTCTGAATCAGTCATGAGGGAAGTGGTAGGCGACCGGACGGTTGATGAAGTTCTTACCATCGGACGTCAGGAGATAGAATCCGAGTCCCTGATAAAAATGCAGAAGCTTTCTGAAAAATACGAAATGGGTGTGAGCATTGACCAGGTCCAGCTTAAAAATGTCAATCCTCCTGAGCCTGTTCAGGATTCTTTTAATGAAGTAAACCAGGCCCAGCAGGAAAAGGAAAAATTAATCAATGAGGCCAGGCGGGAATATAATAAATCCATCCCCCTTGCTGAAGGCACAAAAGACAAAAAAATTCAGGAGGCTGAAGGATACCGCTTAAGACGGATCAATGAAGCGCAGGGGGACGTTTCCAGATTCAATGCGGTCCTGGCCGAATACCTAAAGGCCCCGGAAGTCACAAAACGCAGGATTTATCTTGAAACCATGCAGGAGATTCTGCCTGCCATACGCTCTAAAACCGTTATTGATGAAAATGCAAAGTCCGTACTTCCTTTCCTGAAATTAAACAGCGGAAAAGGAGAATAACCATGAAATATTTCAATGCTATTCTAATACTCGCAACAGTGACTTTAATTCCTGTTTTCTCATCCATGTATACAGTCAAGGAGGGCAAGCAGGTCATTATCACCCAATTTGGCAAACCTGTTGGGAATCCCGAAACGAAGGCGGGACTCAAATTTAAAACGCCATTCGTACAGGATGTTAATGTCATTGAAGCCCGAATAGTCGAGTGGGATGGTGCCCCGACCGATATGCCGACAAAGGACAAACTTTATATTTCTGTAGATGCATTTGCAAGGTGGCGCATAAAGGACGCTCTTCAATATTTTTTAAGGCTTCGCGATGAACGCAGCGCTCAATCAAGGCTTGACGACATTCTGGGTTCGGAAATCAGGACAGCCGTAGCCAAACATGAATTGATAGAGATAGTCCGAACCACCAAAAACCGGGAACCATTAAAGGATGAATCAATCATCGGCAGCAACAAGGCTATCGGAATTCTTGTTCCCATAACCAAGGGAAGACAAATGGTTGAAAGTGAAATTTTCAAGGCAGCTTATCCCAAACTGGAGATTTTTGGAATCGAACTTCTGGATGTTCGTTTTAAAAGAATCAATTACAATGATAGCGTGAAAACAAAAATATATGAAAGAATGATCAGCGAGAGAAAGCAGATAGCCGAACGATTTCGTTCAGAAGGTAACGGAGAAGCTGCAAGAATACTTGGCGGCAAGGAAAGGGAAATGAACAGGATTCAGTCAGAGGCTTATCAGCGTGTAGAAGAAATCCGCGGGGAAGCGGACGCAAAGGCGACAGGAATTTATGCCGATGCATATAACAAAAGCAAGGACTCCGTCGATTTTTACGTTTTTATAAAAAGCATGGACACCTATAAAAAGGTGTTAGATCCGGATGTAACACTGATATTGACAACTGAAAGCGAAATATTCAAATACCTGAAAGGAATCGTTCCCGATTCTGTCGTGCAGAAGAATTGATCATAACAAGATTCAATATGGAAGATGAGTTCATGACAGAAATTATTTTTTATTATTTTGAAAAGGAATCAGAAAAATGAAAACAGCCAAAAAGGCGTGTCCTTTAAAAAAACCTTTTATCGCTTCCGGCCTTCTTTCTTTGGTATTTCAAGCCTTCCAGACAAGGCTCTTTATGAAATTTTGTACGAATTAACAATCTCCCGGCATGGCTTGAAATTCACCTTCAAGGCATAACAGGTCTGACCACGGAAAAACATGTTTTCCAAAAAGAAACAGAGGAGGTGAAATGACGGCAGGTCTTCTGACAGAATTTGACTTGCATCTTATTAAAGAAGGCCGGCATTATCGGACTTATGATAAGTTAGGGGCTCATTTAGTTGAAGTCGATGACGTTACCGGAGTCAGATTCGCTGTCTGGGCACCCAATGCACGGAAAGTATCTGTCATTGGGGACTTCAACAGGTGGGATGAAAATACAAACCCTCTCTCACTCAAAGGGAACGCCGGGATCTGGGAATGTTTCGTCCCGGACCTGAAACAGGGCTCATTATATAAATTTTCGATCCATTCCAATTACAATGAATACCACGTTGAAAAAGCCGATCCCTATGCGTTTGCAAGTGAAAACCGACCCAAGACTGCGTCCAAAGTCTGGGACAATTCAGTTTATCAGTGGCAGGACACAGAGTGGATGAAAAACCGTTCCAATCACAATGGTCTTGAAGTGCCAATGTCCATTTATGAAGTGCACCTTGGCTCATGGCGACGTGTTCCGGAAGAGAACAACCGTTGGCTCACATACAGGGAAATGGCGCCCGAGCTTGTCGAATATATAAAAAGCATGGGATTTACTCACGTTGAGTTTCTTCCTGTGACAGAACACCCGTTTGATGGATCCTGGGGATATCAGACAACCGGATACTTTTCTCCTACAAGCCGTTTCGGCACGCCCGATGATTTCAAATTTCTAATCGATACCCTGCACCAAAACGGAATCGGCGTGATGCTGGACTGGGTGCCGGCGCATTTCCCGAATGATGGACATGGTCTTGGTTATTTTGACGGAACGCATCTTTATGAACATGCAGATCCGCGTCAGGGCGTTCATCACGACTGGAACACTTTTATATTTAATTATGGGCGACCTGAAGTCAGCAATTTCCTTATAAGTAACGCGCTTTTTTGGCTGGATAAATATCATATTGATGGTCTGCGGGTTGACGCCGTCGCGTCCATGCTCTATCTGGATTACTCGCGGAAGAAAGGGGAGTGGATTCCTAATGAATACGGGGGACGGGAGAATATCCCGGCTATCAATTTCCTGCGTCATTTCAATGAACAAGTCTATTCGGAATACCCCTCTATTATAAACATCGCGGAGGAGTCAACTTCCTGGCCGATGGTTTCCAAACCCACCTACATGGGTGGCCTGGGTTTTGGTTTAAAATGGGACATGGGCTGGATGCACGACACCCTTGAGTACATGTCCAAAGATTCGATTCATAGAACCTATCATCACAACAGCATCACATTTCGCATGCAGTACGCCTTCCACGAAAACTTCATCATGCCGCTTTCGCATGACGAGGTTGTCCATGGCAAAGGATCACTTTTAACTAAAATGCCTGGAGATTATTGGCAGAAATTTGCCAATCTTCGTCTTCTTTACGGTTACCTGTACTCGCAACCGGGGAAAAAACTTCTTTTTATGGGTGGAGAATTCGGTCAATGGAAGGAATGGAACCACGATATCAGTCTGGATTGGCATTTACTGGACGGCTGGGCACACCGGGGACTTCAACGCTGGGTAAAAGACCTGAACGAAACCTATCGGAATCAACCGGCTTTATATGAACGTGATTGCCAGAAAGAAGGCTTTGAGTGGATAGATTGCACAGATGCCATGCAAAGCATTTTATGTTTCCTGCGCAAGGGTAAAAATATTGAAGCTCCCTTAACTCAGTTACAGGAAACCTCCGTTCGTAAGGATGCTTCGCAACTTTTTTTTCAGCCTGACTCCGCTGCAGGCAAAGAGGTTTACGGCCGGCAAATTCAAAATAACATTCTTGTGGTTTGCAACTTCACACCAGTGCCGCGTTACAACTATCGTGTGGGAGTCCCCCAACATGATTTTTGGAAAGAACTGTTAAATAGTGATGCTCAAATATACGGAGGCAGCGGACTTGGAAATGCAGGTGGAATTCAGGCATCTTATGATTCGTCTCACGGGCGTCCTTGTTCACTGGTGCTGACACTTCCTCCATTGAGTATTTTATTATTTAAAAATGTTACATCCTGAGATCAGGCATTATACCCGGGTACAATTGATTTAATTCCTGTCACTCCTATAATGACATCATGAAGCTGAAGACAGAAAAATCACCCCTTAAGGCCGGCGGCAAAATGGCATCCGGGAATAAACAGGTTTTTGTCGTGGATGACGACGAGTCAGTATGCCGCGCGCTCAAAATTCTGCTGGTTACATACGGATTTGAGGTGCAAACCTTTGCTTCGGCGGAAAAATTCCTGAACTCTGTACAACATCTTGGACCAGGCTGCCTTATCCTGGATGTGCACATGCCGGGAATGGATGGCTTTGCCTTGCAGCAAAGACTCAACGAGGACGGTTTCCGTTTCCCGGTTATTTTTATTTCAGTCAATAAAAATCTTAAATCAGCAGAACAGTATCTCAAAGCACCGGGGACAGCGGGTGTTTTACAAAAACCTTTCAATGACCAGGAACTGGTTGATCTGATTGAGGCTGCGTTTAAAAAAAATAAAAAAATATTAATAAGGAGAAAGATCAAATGAAATATAAACTGATTACAGGTTTTATTCTGGTTTGTCTTGTTATTCTCTTTATTGTTCAAAACAATGCTGTTGTTAATGTTTATTTTTTTTCCTGGACCGTTTCCACTTCCGGCGCATTCCTGTTTATCAGCATTTTTGCATTAGGCGGAATTTTTGGCTGGATATTGCACAGTTATTTAACCGTAAAACCAAAGCCTGAATTGGATAAACAGAAATGATCACAACTGAGAAAAAGATCATGTACGGAAAAAGACAAAATATTATTATTACCGTTGTACATCCACTCATAAGAAAAGCTGGAGTGTCTGTACAACGAAACAGGTCAGCGCAGACAGACTCGAAGATTACATCCTAAGTAATCTTGAAACAGGCTCAATTGACGTTAGTTACATAGAAAATCTACTTTTGAAAATGCATCATGCTGAGAGTTCGAAAAACCAGGCTATTTTTGAGGGTACACCCTTTGGTTCGGGATTCGAACCGTCGGGATTGTCCCCAAAATTCCCCGAAATTACACCCACCCAGGTCGGGCAAATTCTTGTTCATTTTGTTAAAGAGCTTAAAGAAAAAAAG
>JAFGBW010000053.1 GCA_016932965.1 Candidatus Auribacterota bacterium | reverse complement strand
GGCAATCCCGGACTTTTTCAAATGGCAGGCGTTCAATGCAGGCTGGAAATGGTCGGGGGGATGCCTGTTTGCTATGATTTTTCTAAAACGGAATATGCAGAAGAGTTGATCACTCCATATCGAGTTTTGGTCTCACCAGATCATTTTGGATCTTCTTATTTGACAGATAATAACATCACCTCCTTTTGGAGTCTTGATCCGGAAGCGGTTAAACATGGGAGTGTGTTCATTGAATTCAATGAAACGGAATCCTTGCATAAGATCGTATTGTTCCCTGAGAAAGCGGACAATTCTCCGGATGAGTTTTCCATTCGGGTTAGCCGGAACAATCGTGATTGGGAAACCGTTTTTCAGACTAAAGAGGGTCAGCCGGTTTTTTGGTCTGAAGCGCATCCTTTTATAAAACTGGTTAAACCGAGAATGGAAATCGTTTTGCCGGATCGGCCAGGAATCAAGTATTGCGAAATCATCTTTGATGTTGAAAAGAGAAAGAATGCGCTCTCCATTTGCGAGATGCTTCTGGTAAAAAGGATGGAGAAAATTTCGTCAGATAGGAAAACAAGGGAACGTGCAGAGATCATCGCTTCTCTATTTGAAAATCACAGGAACAAGGTGATTGTTGGTGACCACTGGTGGTGCAATTATTTCCATTTGCATGGTTTTCCTGTGGATTTCATCTCCAATCAATCGGTCAATAATTGCGGTTTGCCTAATCCTAATTTAAGTTGTGGAGTTGCGCTCAATTTTTCAAAAAACCATGTTCTTATCGCTGAAAAAACACATGCTAGATCCATTGAAAATAAGTTGAATGCATGCCATATCCCTTTTCAGAAAAAGTCATATTTATTTCGAGATTTATATGACATTCCCCCGAATCATACCCGGTCTTTACTGTACTGGAACGGACTGCAATTGAATGACATTCTTCCTGTCGATGCAGGGCGATTCTATTATCCATATCCTTTATTAAAAAATATATTTCCGCAAGCCGTGCCGTCTTCCTTTGTTTTTGGAGATAAATTGAAAATGACCGCGTTTTATTTTCAAACCGATAGAGACAAACGAAGCGTCACTTTGTTCTTGGAATTGCTTCCTTTGGTCTCCCTGGAAAAAGATTATTATCTATTTATCCATTATTGCGATGACAAGGGAAGGGTCTTATTTCAGGGAGATGTGAAAATGGAACATTTCCGAAAACCGACATCTCTCTGGCAGGATAATATGAGAGTTCTCATGGAAAGAACGGTCTGGATTCCTGTCTTTGTTACCGGAAAGGTTTTTATCAAAACAGGTATCTGGCATCCTGATTCAGGTAAGCAGTTGAAAATAGAAAGGCAAACTAAGAAAGAAACTCATGTCATCCTGGGATCATTTGATATCTGATTTTTTCTGGATATTTCTGGTTCAATGTTCAAAAAAAAGCCCCGTTTCCGGGGCTTTTTTATAAGAACTTATTTTAATTTAAAACAGATACTTGACCTTTATTTCAGTGGTATAAGTATCCAGTTTGAGAAAATCCAGATTTGTTGTGCCTAGATAGGTTCCAGAGGTATAATCAGTGAGTTTAAAATAATCGTCATCTCCTTCCACGTTAAAGGAAGTTTTTGTCACGGTTAATTCAAACGCCCAGTTCTCCTTAGGGATGAAAGTGGTGCCCAGGCTCATTTCATATCCTTTGCCTGTGGCATCCTGTTTAAAATAGAAATCCCTCAAGACCCATTTTCCAGTGGCTTTAGCCCTGATGTCCGGAACGCCTTTGAAATTGGCGTTGATGATCCAATGCTCATTGATTTTAAAAGCGCCGTCCAAACCGATGTAATATCCCCTGAATTTGGCATCATAAGAGGCGGCTTTGCCAGCGGTCGTTACATCTATATACTCATAATCGTAAATGAGTGTGTCTACGTCATAATCTTTGACTTTATAACTGTTCCAGTAATAGCCGCCCAGCAGATTCAGTTTAAATTTACCGTCCTTGATATTGAGGAATTCATATCCCAGGTTGAGGTCATATTTTTCTTCATCCGTATCAATATCGGATTTAGAATAGATCCAAAGATCCGGTGAATAATAAGTTAGCCAGTCTGAATCAGTGGCGGTTCCTTCCAAGTGTCTGGAAACGGTTCCAACCGCAGTCATCGAGAGTTTAGGCACGTTGGAATGAACAAATTGATAATGTACGCCGGCGGTGAAATACATCCCATCCATTTCATAATCTAATTCAGATCGGGATACTCCCGCATCGCTGACACGGAAATTCATCGATCCATCATGATATCCTCCGGAGGCCCAAATGGTTAAACCATCCATTCTCTCCTCGGAGTAACCGTAACCATTGACTGACAATCCCATCAGAAGCACTCCCAAAAAAAATCCTGATAATACTTTCTTCATTCCCTTTCTCCTGATTTAAGGTTTATGTACTTTATAATAAAAATCAACCATTTCTTGTGGATGGAGCCAACAATAAACAAAGAAGCGCCTATTTGTCAAAAGATTTCCTTTTAAAAATCACTTTAAAATACATTTTTAATAAAAAAGCTAATCGCTCTGTCAGTGCCTTTTCATTGAAATTTTCCAGCCTTTTTTTTTGATTTTCGCATATTTCTCTGACCAATCCGCGATTGGATAACACCTGATCCATTAATTCTGCGATGGCTTTGGGGTCGTTCTTTTTTATCAGTATCCCGCTTTCTTTCAACGTTTCCGGAATGGCCGCCTTATCCAGAGCAAAGACAGGAACATTAAAATACATTGCTTCGATAAGCGGAAGGCAAAAGCCCTCGTGTTCTGACAAGCATAAAAAAGCATGGGAGATTTGATAATAAGCCACCAGGTCCTGAAGTGCGATATGACCTGTAACAATCACTGAATCAATGAGATCCAGATCAAAAATCAAAGAACGGAGATAAGTATAATAGACTTCATTTCCTGTGTAGGATCCAGCTAGAATAAGCCGGGACGCTGGACGGATTGTTTTTCTGTAAAAATAGAAAGTTTTAATCAGATCTTCAAAGCGTTTGTTTGGGACCATTCTTCCGACGAACAGAATGTTTGTTTTTCCGTCATCGAACCGATTGAAAATTGAGGAATTGGGTTTGGACCGCAAATAATCCTTTCCCACAATCAAAGGAATTACTTGAGGTTTTGAGAAACCCATCTCAACCAGTTCCATACTGTTAAAATGGGAAACCGCTGTTGGGAGATCTGTCATGACTGAAAGGCCTTTTAGTTCCTCTCTCCCCTGTTCCAGAACATACATTTGTTTTTCTGAGAGATTTTTAAAATAATGCGGCGGAGTGATGTTATGGTAACAAAGCATTTTTTTGCATTTGGTTTTTTTATACAAATCCGTGGCGGATGATCCGATGGAATAATGGTACAGAAGAATATCTTCCTGAGAAATATCTTGAGGAAACCGGGAAAGGGGAAGTACTTCCCCGTTTTTATATTCCCTGGCGATGTGTTGTTCCGGTGCAAATATACAGGAAAGGAATCCGGCCTTTTTCAGGATGGAACGGATTTCAAAGGCATAATTGCTGATGGCGTCCCCAGTTCCTGCTCCGGCTATCAGCTGATGAATGGAACGGGTGATCATCTGGTGTCCGCGGTTTTCTCCACGGCCTTGAGCTCAGTTTCAAGTTTCTTGATTTTTTCCGTATAATCCTGGTGGAGGAGAAGGAGAGTGTGCGCTGCCTGGGAATTGAATTCCCGCTGCTGCGAAAACAGCCGGTAAGTGTAAAATTTGAGACTTTTCCAGATGATTTTTTTAAAAAGCAATTCGATTTTTCCTTTGAGGCCTTTTTTCTTAGGTATCTCAAACTCATTGATATCAACCGCCCATGAACGCCTGATGGTTTTTAAATAATAATCCAAAAACTGAGTTTCATCCGAGACTTCTTTCCATTCAAACTGAACGGACCGGGAAAGCGAATATTTTTGATAAATGCCCTGGTCTTCTTTTTCTTTTATTCTGCGTTGGATTTCAGCCATGATCTGGCTGCCGGTCACAGAACAATTTTTAATTTCAAAAAATGCTTCTGACATGGATTTTCCTTGTTAATCAGGCTGTCCGAAAACAATGTTTAGGCAATGAGACAGTCTAGCACTTAAAACAGTTTGATTGAATTTTTCAAGTCGTTTTTTCTGATTTTCAACAATTTCCCTGATCAATTCCGGTTGATCCAACACAGTTCTCAACAATTCTGCAATGAGTGCATGATCCAGTTTTTTAATTAAAACGCCGGTTTTCTCCAGTGTTTCCGGGACTCCGGCTCTTTCCAGTGCAAATACAGGAATAGAATAAGCCATAGCCTCCAGAAGAGGAAGGCAAAAGCCTTCGTGTTCGGATAAACATAAAAAAGCGTGAGCAGTTTGATAATGAGCTATGAGTTTAGGCAAAATGATCCTGCCAGTAATGAGAACATGTTCGGTCAATTCCAATTTTTGAATCCAGTCTTTAACCTGAACATGATATTTTTCTATTTCTACAGGACCGGCCAGGATCAATCGGGATGAAGAATTCCCGGCATGAAAATAATAAAAAACCTGAAGCAGATCTTCGAAACGTTTATTGGGGGCCATTCTTCCCACGAATAGAATGTTTTTTTTCCCGTCATTCATTTCATTCAGGATCGCGCTGTCCGGTTTTGTGTTGCGATAATCCGAGGGAATAATCAATGGGATCACTTCAACTGATTTGAATCCCATATCCATAAGTTCATTTGCATTGAAATGGGATACGGCTGTGGCCAGGTCTGTTATTGGTATCAATTGTTTCAATTCTTCCCGTCCTTGTCTTGCGAGGAAGGCATGGCTATCGGAAAAAGGGAGAAAAAAAACGGCCGGAGTGATATTGTGATAACATATCATTTTACGGCAAAGGGCATGGCGATAGACGTCCGTAGCTGGAGAAGCAATGGAATAATGATAAATCAGCAGGTCCGTTGAGGCCAGACTTTCCGGTAAGGTTTTCTGGGATTGAACTGTTTTTAACAGTTCTTTCCCGATTTCTCCATCCGGTGCAAAAAGTCGGGAATCCCATCCCTTTAATCGTATGATTTTTTGCAGTTCCAGCGCATATTGGGTGATGGCATCCCCCATTCTTGCCGAGGGTAATAGCTGGTGAATGGATCTGTTCATATGTTTTGTATTTATTAAAAATGCTTGATAAGCTCAGTTCGTGTAAAATGGAGTATCATTTAGATTCACTGCTGTCCGGTTTATTTTTTAATGATTGTATTATGCTATTTTCAGTTTTTTTCTTTATGCGATGTGTTAAAGAATTCAGAATTGAGAATTCAGTATTGTTCCGGCCTTCGGCCTTCATCCCTTACAACAGTCGAAGATGTTTCTTTTAAAATTCTTGATTCTCAATTCTTAATTCTATGTCCGGCTTCCTTTTATTTTTAATCAATCCCTCTATTTTATTGTGTTTTACGTTATTTCTTTATTTTTAAGCCGGACATTTTCATGTTAATCATTATTTTTAAACCTCAATTCAACATCTTTATTTTTTTTTCTAATTCCCGGATTTTTTTTTCGTAATCTTTATGCATCGCGATCAAGGTGTTGCTAAGTTGTGAATTGAATTCTCTTTGCTGGGAAAAAAGGCGGTAAGTATAAAATTTTAAACATTTCCAGATGATTTTTTTCAATAAAACCAATTGTTGAGTCAGGGTTCCCCCCTTTGAAGGAATGTCAAAATCATTGATATCCACGGCCCATGAGCGTCGGATGGCTTTCAGATAATATTCCAAAGCATGATCAGTTCCTTTCATATCTTTCAATTCAAGAGAAAGTACCCGGGACAAGTCGGCATGGTCGTAAACGCCGAGAGCTTGTCTTGTCTTGATTTCCTCGCGGATTTCTTGCATCACGTCTTCCGGAGAAAAAGAAGCAACAGATAATTGAAAGAAAAATCCGTTCGCAGACACTGGATTTGATTTATCATTAGCAGCATGCATTTTTATTTATAGCTTAAGCTGTCTTTCTCCCTGATAATGGCTTCTTTTATGATACGGATTCTATTCTGATAAGACAAAAGAGATGACGGGTACGCATTCCCCTCATCTATTTGATACCCCAATTGCCAATAAAGATTATTGAGTTTTTCTTCCACTTGCTTGTTTTTTTTGATGATGGTTTTTTCTTCTTTTCGGGTTTGATGGATTTCGATGGAAAACCGTTCCTGCAGTTTCTCCCATTTGTTTTTCAGTTGAGAGAGTTTGTCCCTCGCTTCATGTAATTCCTGCTCCAGCCTATTTTTTTCGCCGGTTCCTTCCTGGTTGAATTTTTGAAGCTCTAAAAGGGTCTTGTTATAATCTTCTTTGCTTCTGTAGATGGTTAAAACAATGAATTTTTTAGCGCTGTTCTTTTCTAAGGCCATTTTCAGGTCTAATTTTTTTTTGTTTTCACGAAGACGGATTTGGAGATTTTTCAAAAGGATTTTTAATTGGGTTACCTTTTCTTCGGACTGAGAAATGAAACCAAGATATTCCTGGCGCGTTGATTCAAAATCATGGATCTTCCATGTCACGGTTTCTTTTGTTTTTTCCAGTTCCGTGATGGCAGAAGCGTGATTCTGTTTCAATTGAGCAAGGGGGATACCGTAACGTGCGGAGGACTTTTCGTCTCTATGATCAATTTCTTTGCCGAGGCTGGTGTATTCCTGATTGATCTGTCTCTGGAGTCTGCGGAGTCGGATTTTGACCTTGACTGTTTTCAATAAATGAAAAAGTTTTTGATTAAGATTTGTAATCCAGGAAAATAATTTTTTCATATCACAGGCTGAAAATAATATGGCATATGATAGCATGATTCATGATGAAAGTAAAATCAGAATTTCATGCCGATTTTTCAGATCCCACTTTATCATTCGTACTTCAGGCATGCCGAAGTAGGATGGCCTGTCGTGAGGAATGGGTTTACCACGATTTTTGATCGGAAAAGAAAAATTCTCTACAATAAGGCATGTCATTCGGAAGGGGGGAATGGGTCTATCCGTTTGCTTAGGCTGCCAGCACAGACACGATGGAACCTTTATGAGTTTCCTTAAATTTTACTTTTCCGGCGATCAGGGAAAAGAGAGTATCGTCACTTCCTCTTTTGACATTTTTACCGGGTTTAAAGTGAGTCCCGCGTTGACGAATGATGATACTTCCTGGCTGTGCCACTTCACCGCTGAATAGTTTGACACCAAGGCGTCTGCCAGCACTGTCACGGCCGTTTTTGATGCTCCCCTGACCTTTTTTATGAGCCATTGGTTCCTCCCATCTATCCTATCTTAAGAAATTGATTTTTTCGATTTTAAGGGTGGAGTTTTTTTGACGGTGACCCTTTTTCTTGTCAAAGTCTTTTCTTCGTTTGTACTTATAGATCACCAGTTTTTTGTTTTTTCCATCCCTGACTTTTTTTGTGGTGACAGTCATCCCTTTCAGATAAGGGGTCCCGACAGAGATCTTTTCTCCGTCTGCAACAAGAAGGACTTTATCCAATATGACAGTGGAAGAAGGTTCCCCTTCTATTTTTTCCACCCGTATGGAATCCCCTTCTTGAATTATAAACTGTTTACTTCCTGATTCAATAATGGCAAACATCTTTATTCTCCTGTTTTTTGAGCGGGAGATTCTTGTTTTTTTATTAAAAAGAGTAATAATTTATTAAAATGGGTCATAGACTGTCAATAGTAAAAAAATATAAAATATAGTAAGGCTCTGATGATGATGAAATAGAGGTTTCCTGCTTCTTCTGTTCTTCCTGCTGACATCAAAATAAAGAGAAGTTATTCACCATCCGGTCAATGATCACTTACGGAAAAGAATAAGACAAATGGAAAATGAATTGACGCCCATGATGAAACAATACCTGGAGATCAAATCCAGCAATAAGGATGTTTTTGTTTTTTTTCGGTTGGGAGATTTTTACGAGCTGTTTTTTGAGGACGCTGAAAAAGCATCACGGATATTGAATATCACGCTCACTTCCCGCGGGACGTTACAGGGTAAAGACATCCCCATGTGCGGCGTCCCTCATCATTCTGTCCATGCGTATCTTTCAAAAATGATTGCCGCTAATCACAAGGTGGCCATCTGTGAACAAATGGAAGATCCCCAAACCGTCAAGGGAATAGTTAAAAGAAAAATTCTCCGTGTGATTACTCCTGGAACACTCATTGAAGACTCTTTATTAAATGAGTGTACCAACAATTATCTTGCAGCTCTGACTAAAACCGGGGCCAATATTGGGCTTTCTTATGCTGAAATTTCAACGGGGGAATTCAAGGTCACGGAATTAAAAGACATTCTGGAAGTGGAACGGGAACTTTTTCGCCTGAATCCTTCTGAAATTCTCATCCCTGAATCACTTCAGGCCTTTTTTTCATGCAGAGATTTTTTTATAAAAAGAAATATGATATTCCAGCCGGATTGGATTTTCGAATATCGTCATGCTTATCAGATCCTGACTCGGCATTTTAATACCCAGTCTCTTGACGGATTCGGCCTTGCAGATTCAATCCCAGGGGTAGCCAGTGCCGGAAGTATTCTGCATTATATTTCGGATAACTGCCCGGATGCCGTCAATCAGTTCCGTCATCTCGTACGTTATCATCTGGGTGATTTCATGTCGCTTGATCCTCAAACGCAAAAAAACTTGGAAATCCTCGAGACATCTGATCGTTCCAGCGGATTGACGCTCGTTGAGGTCCTGGATCAGACGCAGACCGCCATGGGTGCAAGATTATTGCGCCAATGGATTCGTGCTCCGTTAAAAAATTCAATATCCATTAATGAACGTCAAGATGCGGTCACTGAACTGAAGATGAATTTTCAGGGTCTTTCTTCCCTGCAGAAACAAATGTATTCACTTGCTGATATAGAAAGGATCAGCGGCCGTATTTCTTGCGGAAACGCTTCTCCTAGAGACTTGCTCGGACTTGAACATTCGTTGAGGAATCTTCCATCTCTTTATCAGGGCATCGTTTCTATGCAAGCAGTTATTTTGAAAAATATTCTTCCGTTTCTTCATGATTTTCCTGAAGTGACTTTACTCATTGAAAAAGGGATTTCTCCTGATTGCCCCAATTTCCTCCGGGATGGTGGGGTCATTAGGCAGGGATACGATTCCGGCCTCGATGAATTAAACGATATCGCCAAAAATGCCAAGAAAAGGATCGTTGAGATTCAGCAGAATGAAATTGAAAAAACCGGTATTAAAAATTTAAAAATCAAATTCAATAATGTCTTCGGATATTACTTTGAGATCAGCAAAGGCCAACTATCAAATGTGCCAGATTATTTCATTCGTAAACAAACCCTAGTGAATGCTGAGCGGTTCATCACACCGGAACTGAAAGAATTGGAATCAAAGATTCTCGGTGCCGAGCAGAAAAGCATTGCCCTGGAACAAAGATTGTTCAATGAAATACGTGAAAAAATCGCCGTTCATACTGAAGCCATTAAAGCATCGGCTTTCCAGATTGCTATTTTGGATTGTCTGTGTTCTCTGGCAGCGGTGTCCGCCAAGTATGATTATGTCCGCCCTGAAATTTCGGACGGAGATGCTATTTTTATTAAAGAAGGCCGGCATGTTGTAGTTGAACGCATGCTGGAGCCGGGGACATTCATCACCAATGATACTATGATCGATAACCAGGAGAATCAGATTCTTTTGATCACCGGTCCGAATATGGCGGGCAAATCCACCTATATCCGCCAGGTGGCATTATTAGTGCTTCTGGCCCAGATAGGATCACACGTTCCTGCTAAAGAGGCGAAGATTGGCGTGGTGGATAGGATTTTTACGCGGGTGGGAGCTTCCGATGACTTGAGTGCGGGAAAAAGCACTTTCATGGTGGAGATGAACGAAACGGCGTCCATTTTAAATAGTGCCACCCCCCGTTCTTTGATTATCCTTGATGAGATCGGCCGTGGTACCAGTACCTATGACGGCATGGCTATCGCCTGGGCCGTGATCGAATATCTGTCATTGCAAAACACCGTCAGAGCTAAAACCCTTTTTGCCACGCATTACCATGAGCTCACTTCACTTGAAAAATCAATCAAGGGATTGAAAAATTACAATATCAGTGTTAAGGAATGGAATGATTCGATTATTTTTTTAAGAAAAATCGTATCCGGCCCCGCTGATAAATCATACGGGATACATGTCGCAAGGCTAGCGGGGATTCCTGGAGATGTTATCAATCGTTCAAAGGAAATTCTGTGCCAGCTGGAAGCTCAGGGATTAGATGCAACGGCATGCCATCCCTGGACTTCTGAAAAGAAAAAGGCTGAATTTCAATTGGATCTCTTTGCTCCTCTTTCCCCATATCCGCCGGAAGGACTGATCCTTCTGGAAAAATTGGCCGCAACAGATGCCCACAACCTCACTCCTCTTCAGGCTATCACTTTTTTACATGAAATCGTGGAAACGGCAAAATCAGCAATAAAAAAACTTCATGAGTGACCGCAGACGTTATATCCGCATACGAACCGTGTTTCCTGTTTTGATTTCTCCTGTTTGGGACAGGGATCCTGTTGTTTCTTTAAAAAGGTATCAGGGTTTTACAAAAGACATCAGTCAGCATGGACTCTGTGTTGAGGTTAATGAACTAGGGGATTTAAATCCCATTTTTTTTCAAAAAGGATTGGAGCTAAAAATTGATATAGAGGTGCCTTTCCGTCAAAAGGCTCTCTCCGGCAGGGCGCATATCATCTGGTTGAATCAGGATTCCGGATCATTAGGGGTGCGTTATCTTCTGGGTGTGCAATGGATAGATAACATCAATTCTGATCATCGGCTCCTGTTTCAATTTGCTAAAAGAAGCCGAAGGCATCCCTATTTCATCTGGGGGACCATCACCATTTTAGTCATCACTTTGGTTATATATTATGCGCATTATCAATCCCTTTGGCTGAGTATGCTCAGAAAAGATTTTCAATTTGCCCGGCTCCAGTCCTCTTTTATTCAGTTATGTAAAGAGCGAGATCAATTGAGAACCGTTCGCATTTCTTT
>JAFGBW010000052.1 GCA_016932965.1 Candidatus Auribacterota bacterium | reverse complement strand
GAAAAAAAATAGCAGACAGCCTTGATGCTTTTCATGGCTCCGGAATAAGCTGATCTTAAAAATTCATAATGAGCGATAACAGGATCTGAAAGAGGATAATCATATTTTCCGTTCAGACGGATCAGGTAAGAAAAAAATTCCTTGAAATAAGTTTCCAGGCTTTCCATGAGCACCTGATCATGAACAGGTTTGACCAAATAATCATCTGCACCGCTTTTCATGGCCTGCACAGCCACATTTTCATTGCCTTCCCCGGTAAACATGATGATTTTGGAAAGAGGAAGTAATTTTTTAATTTTACTCAAAATCACCAGTCCATTTTCTTCCATCATCTGATAATCAATGAAAATGACCCCGGGATATATCTTCTGAATAGAGCTTATAGCCTCTTTCGGAGAAGTGTAACAATGCACCTCGATCTTATGCCGTCCTCCTTCCAGGAGGTGTTTTAGATAGAACAAGAGATCTTCGTCATCATCGATAAAAGCAACACAGTGTCTAAACATAGTCTTCCGTTGAAGCCCCCTGAATAAGAGATATCTCTATTCGGAATCAATAAAAAACGCCCAAATAATCAAGGATAGAAAGAGAGCCCCGCCAGCAACGAACATGGCTGTTGCTGCATGCATGGAAAAAGCAGCATCCAGTATTTTTCGATTCTCAAAAAACATCCAGTAAAAAATCATACCCAATGTGGAAGCAAAACAGAAACGGAAACGGCCCATGAGCATGAAAATAATATTGAAAATCATCAATACCATCATAGTCTGTCCGGAAACAACCAGATCAGTATTCCACAAGTCTAAAATATATTTAATAAACATAATAAACTCCCGGTTTCATGATAAAATTAAATGGTCTTGAGGAAATTAATATAATAAAAATTCAGTCCAGTGCAAGTAAATTAAGATATGGAACTGCATGTCTAAAATCAATCAATCACTCCTTCTAGTGTTTGTTTTGGTCCTTTTGGGCAATGGAATCATTCTCGAACGGATTCACAGGCAAAAGCATTTATTTCTGTATTTCATTGATATCGGCCAGGGAGATGCTTCTCTTCTTCAATATAGCGGCAAAAACATCCTTATCGACGGCGGCGACCGTCCGGCAGGCAAGTCAAGGGTCAAAAGCGGGTTAACGGCCTTTCTTTCTTCACAGGGAGTCAGAAAAATCGATCTGATGATACTTTCCCATCCTCATGCTGATCATCTGGGAGGATTGGTAGAAGTCATGAAAAGATTACCTGTTGACATGATTTTGCAATCCCCAGGCGGTCATAACACTTTACTGTACAGGCAATTCATGGAAATAGCAAGACGAAGAAATATCCGCATGATAAAAGCCTTACGAGGAATGATCATCAGCTGCGGAGAAACCGATAAAATCATGTCCATGGAGATCCTTTCCCCCGATCAGAATTTTCAGGATAAGGATTTGGACAATCAATCCGTGGTTCTCCGCATTACCCATTTAAAACACAAGATCCTCTTTACCGGTGATATCCGAATTCCCATGGAAACAAGACTTATCGCTCTTGATAAAAAGAAACTTCAGGCTGATATTCTAAAAATACCCCATCATGGCTCAAAAACCTCTTCCGGCCTTGTCTTTTTAAAGACGGTTCATCCTCAAATAGCTGTTATTTCCTGCGGAAAAAACAATAAATATGGATTTCCCCATGCAGAAGCCATAAACAGGATCAGAAAAAACTGCCTTTTACTTCACCGGACCGATGAAGACGGTACATTAAAGATCTTGTTCCTTCCTGAACGCTTTGTTTTGACCCCTCATTACACAAAAAAATGGTGGAGACCTGAATAAAATGGAGCCGGATCACGCCTGAAAGCCCTTCTTCTTGAACTAAAAATGAATCACGGCATCATCAGAAATAAGATAGAGTTTTTTCTTTGCCTGCATGGGTGCCCACCCTGAACAAAACCAATGGAATTTTTTCTGGACAATCCATTCAAATGTTATTTTAAATGCCTTTTTAACGGACGTTTGGCTCAGCTGGTTAGAGCACTACCTTCACACGGTAGGGGTCACTGGTTCGATTCCAGTAACGTCCATTCTTATCGGAAGCGGGAATAGATTTTTTTTCAGAAAACAAGCCATCTTAAGAATCAGGACCTGTTCAGCCTTGATGCCGCTTGATGAATCTTTCTATCCGTTCAGACGCTGCTTTTAATTTATCAACGGAATACGCGTAAGAAATGCGGATATGCCTTGAACAATCACGGCCGAAAGCAGAGCCCGGAACAACAGCCACTCTTTCTTCTTTGAGCAATTGATTTGCAAATTCCAGATCAGAAGAAAAACAGGCGGGAATTTCCGGAAATACGTAAAAAGCACCGCCGGGAACATGGCAGGATAATCCGATATCATTTAATTTTTTAACAATATAATTCCGCCTTCGAAAATATTCATTTTTCATTTCCACCGTATCTTCAGATCCATTCTTCAATGCTTCAATGGCAGCATACTGTCCCATCACTGAGGCACAAAGCATAGTATACTGGTGGATTTTTGTCATCAACGCGATCAAGGGTGATGGGCCGCAGGCAAAACCGATCCGCCAGCCTGTCATGGCATATCCTTTTGAGAAACCGTTTAAATAAAGGCAACGTTCTTTGAATCCATCTAGAATGGGAAAGGAGATATGGGGATGATCAAAAGACAGGTGATGATAAATCTCGTCACTGATTACAAAAAGATTTTTCTCACGTATAACAGAAGCAAGGGCTTCCAATTCTTTTTTAGAATACGTCACTCCTGTCGGGTTGCACGGGTAATTAAAAACAAAAGCCTTGGATCTTCTGCTGCAATTTGATGCCAGGTCCTTTGGCAGTACTTTAAAGCCGTTCTCTTTCCTGGTTGAAACAACTCTAGGAGAGCCTCCGGCCAGGGAAATCAGCGGTTTATAGGAAACATAACAGGGTTCATGGACCAAAATCTCATCACCGGGATTAATCAAAGCTCTTAAAGCCAGGTCATACGCTTCAGATACTCCAACCGTAATGAGGATTTCGCGAACAGGATCATAACTAAGCCCATAGGTTTTTCTAACGTTGTCCGTAATGGCCTCTCTTAATTCCATCAGACCTGAGTTAGAAGTGTAGGTAGTAAAGCCGGTTTCTATCTTTTCTATAGCATACTGAGATATATGCCAGGGCGTATTGAAATCCGGCTCACCGACACCCAGGGAAATCACGTCATCCATGGTCAGAACCAGATCAAAAAACAGACGGATGCCCGAGGGAGGCATTTGTTCCGCCACAGATGACAGTTTAGGCAACGGATACGCCTTTTTAATTTTTCGGTTCATAGCAGCCTTCATGTTTTTAACCTGCTCCAGGAGGATATGAATTGTTAATCATTATTTTTTCGCTTTCATAGAAAATCTCTATTCCCATGAAAGCGCCTATGAAATTTTTGAAAAAGATGCGGGAAAAGCTTTGGTTCACAAAAGATTCTCCAGCCTTATTCAGCCTTTTAAAAAATATTATTTTAAGCGGAAACAGGGAGGCGCTCATCTTTGCTGGTTACGGTAAAGAAGTCTCCGTTTTCCTTGTATTTTTTTAAAATGAAATGGGTGACTGTACCCTGGACATTTTCGATCTGGGAGAGTTTCTGGGATACAAAATTGGAAATGCTGTGAATGTTATTTCCCGTGACTTCCACCAATAGATCATAAGTTCCTGACAACAGCATGCAAGATACGACTTCCGGAAACCGATATATTTTTTCAGCCACTCCGTCAAACCCCTTGTCCTTCTGGGGGCGGACCTTCACTTCGATAAGCGCCCGGGCATCTCCTTCCTGGGGGACCAATTCGTCATTGATCACCGCTTTATAACGGATGATGACCTTTTTTTTCTCGTATTCCGCAATTTTTTTTGCCACTTGCCTGACCGGAAGCTGAAGCTGCGCTGCAATCTCCTCAGGAGTCTGCCTGCCGTCCTTTTCCAGTATTTTCAATATTTCATCCATAATGTATCCCTCCGAAATTAATGAATTCAGCCACCATTACTATTCTATTTATTCATCTTTGTCCATCCAATCTAGCTGTAAAATAACCTGTATTCATTAAACAAGACGGCTTTCCAGTATTCTTTTACTGCCAAAAAAGGGTACCGTCAAAAAATGATTATGGCCGGCGAGAGCCCCCTTCCTAAGGTCAACATTTATATCTACATGGGGGGCAGAATCTGTTCCGCTAAGGCACTGATTTCATTCTCATCAGGCCGGTGAAAATAAATTCCATTTGATGTGCCTTCCTTCATACCCCGGATGTATAAATAAAAAATGCCGCCAAAGTGCTTATCATAATCAAAGGAAGGGTTGTGCTTTTCCCCGATTTTCATCAGGCCTAGAGTGTACAACCCGTATTGCAGGTAATAAGAATGCTCTTCGAGTGACCGACGGATTTGTTCTTCCTGATAATCTTCCGTTGCACCGCCCAGATAGTTGGATTTCCAGTCAACGAGGTACCATTTTCCATTGAACTCAAAAATCAGATCCATGAATCCTTTGATGAAATCCCCGGCAAGATCAAACTGAATGGAAACAGGATCTTCCTTTTCAAAAGAAAAATTGAGGCGCTTGGCGGCGCCTTTTTTCACCGCAAGAAGAAATTCCATTTCCTGTTTTTTATTGGGAATATCTGAGAGGGAGGCATTCAGTTGTTTGATCCGCGTTTTCAGAACAGACCAAAGCATCTCCAACACGATAGGAGCATAGCCCGTATCCATTTTATATTTTTTTAATTGATCCGCTATGAGGGAAACGTTTTTTTCATACACAGGGGCATCTTTTTTCCATTCATCCTCTCTGGAGTATTTTTTCAACACTTCGAATGGGAACTGTTCCAGAACATCATGCAGAAAAATTCCGGTCTGGACATTCCGAGGCAGGGAAAAGATACCTTTTTCATCCGGCTGAACAATCAAAGAGCCCTGCTGGTCTGCAAAAGAAACTTTTTCCTGGACCTGTTCCTCACTGAAAGGAGTGATTTGTTCTTCATCGCTCTGTCTGCGGGAATGCAAGATTCCGGTAAAGCTAGTGAAAGAATGGCATCGCAGGGAAAAATCCTTTTCAAAAAAAGGAAATTTTATTTTCAGTTCTAACCCCTCTGAGGGATGGGGGACATCAGCATCCGCGGCAGAATTCAGACAGGAAGAAGTTTTGCATACAGCAAACAGTTTTTGATCTACAGGAAGATCCTCCAGAAAAGGATAGGTCTGTTTCTCTCCGGAGACTTTCTGTTTTTCTTTATCCCATAGAAGATGGATAAGCGAGGCAGGGAGTGCATTGAAAGGAAGATAGGGGAGATAGAGTTTGCTTTCTGGCCTGGTCAAAGCAACATAAAGCAGGCGGCGAGATTCTTTCTCTGATTCGGTTTTCCGTTTTTCCCAGCTGTCACAGGGGCTGTCAAAGGCATTCTCTTTCAAGGAATTGAAGTCGTAAATTTTTTCATTACCCTCCGAATAAAAAGATCCCGGCCCCGGGAGGGCTGTTTTTGTCCGGAAACCCCCGCCAATAAATACAATCGGAAATTGCAGTCCCTTGCTGGAATGGATGGTCATGATCCGTACTGCGTTTCCTTCACTCTCTACACGCATGAGATCTTCATCTGAAGGAGCATGTTGTTCTAGAGAGTGGAACCTCTGTATTAACTCGGGGAGGCTTAAATGCTCCTGTCTCTGAATGGCATTGAGTTTTTCCAGGAGATGCCCCATATTCACAACGGAACGTTCCCCCCCGGGCCGCATCAGTTGTCTTTCAAGAACCTGATGTTCCTCTAAAATATTTTTAAATAAGACGGAAAAAGGGAGGTATTCAAATTCTTCCTGTTTACGGAAAAAATACTGTTGCCAATGTTCGATTTCATTATCACTCATGTTTTTGATGGAAGGAATGCTGAAACTGAAAAAAGAGGTCAAAAGGGCCAGGCGCACCCAGCCGTCATTTTTTGGAGAGGACATGGCTTTCAGAAGCTTCAGTGTCTCCCGGGCTTCTTTGGACTGGAACAGCCCTGTCTGACGGCTGATTACGGAAGGGATTCCATTTAAGGATAATCGGGTCTGACATCGGCTGCATTCTTCATTTTTCAACATCAGAACAGCGATATCCTGAGGTTGAATTTTTTTTGGTTTTTGCCCCGGTTTCTTAAGCTGAAAATTTTGCTTTTCCTCCAAAAGACAGGTGATCGTATCTGTTATAAAATCAAGGTAGGCATCAGTCGCCCGACTACAAGACAGGGATTCCTCAAGATGAAAAAATTCCACGGGAAAAACAGTCTGATTGTCCTTCATCAATTCAGGCGCATGAGGTTCAGATGGCGGGAGAATCTTTCCTGCGGGCATTTCCGTTTCCCTGAAAAGAGAGCCTGTATCCATCAGATGATTGATCGCATCCAGAAGGACTGGAACAGAACGGTAGTTGGTGGTGAGCCCCGCCGTTTTTTCGACAGATTTTCTGGCTGAAAAATAAACGTCCAGGTCTGCCTGACGGAATCGGTAGATGGATTGCCTCGGATCACCGATCAGAAAAAGAGAGTGATCCGGAGAATCCCCGAAAAGGGTCTTGAAAATTTCCCATTGGAAACGGTCGGTATCCTGAAATTCGTCGATCAGGGCGACTTTGAATCTTTTTCGTATTCCATGAAGAAAACGTTGATTTTTCCGTAACACCAATGTCTCATAGACATTCCAGATCATGTCATCATAAGTCATCAGGGCTTCCAGGATCCGGTTTGCATGCATTTTTTCATGCATCTCCCGTATCATGGAATAAAGGGTATCCCAGGCAAGGGCCCGGTTGAAATGCATCCATTTTCCGGCCGCATTGGAAAGATTTTCTGCTGCCGCAAGCAGTGTTTGAAAGCGGGGGTCCAGAACAAGGGATTTATTTTTTAAAACTGCCCGGCTGAGCGAAGACAGATTCCATCTATTCCAGGAAGAGGAGGAAGCTATTTCAGTGATTTGTTCCAGGCGGGTTGCCCGGGAAAGATCGTGAAGATGACGGCAGAACTCATCCGCTGCTTTAGCGTTATGAGTTTTTCTATTGATGTTTGCCCTCAAGGCGCAGGAGGGGATCTGATCGGTCGGAAAGTGAATATCCAGAATATCCTGGCGTGTTTTCAACAGGATTTCCCTGAAATGTTCATGATTCTCTTGAGAGAGATTCTGTTGAATCAATTCGTCAGACGGAAAAAAACGGACAGGAAAAAGAGTATCGTTTTCTTGACGGTTTCGCATGAATGAAGGAGAAAAAACACGGGTTTTATAAATTTTTTTCATAAGGGAAATGAGGGAATCAACAAAATCAAATTCAGAACGAAAAGCCCTGAGCCTTTGTTCAGAAAGGGAAGGGATTCTCTTTCTCAATACATCTTTGGCCATTTTTTGAATAAGGATATCTTCTTCTGCCAAAGTATAGTGAGGAGGAGATTCGGTTTCAAACGGAAATTCAGCGAGCATTTTGCTGCAAAATCCATGAATGGTAAAAATAGAAGCCATATCAAACTGATTCGAGAGAGACTGCAGCCAGTCACCTAAGATGGAATCACCTGCAGAAAATACCTTTTGGGAAAATACCGACAATTTCAGCCGGATTCGTTCCTGGAGTTCTTTTGTGGCTTTCTCTGTGTACGTTACCACCAGGATTTCAGGCAAAGATATTCGATGCTGATTTTCCACAAGAATCCGCTGCACCAGATGTTCAAGCGTATAGGTTTTTCCCGTGCCGGCTGCGGCTTCGATCAGGGTGTTTTTATTCAGATCCGCTTTTTTAAAGTCAAAATCGGTCATGTTCTTTATCCGGTTTTTCCATGAGCGGCTGATAAACGATGCGGGAAAATTCTTCCAGCAACGGATTGTCCCAGTCCGGTTCATCATGGAAATAATCTTTGCTGTATGGGCAGTATTTCGTCACCCTGTGAAAAGCTCTATTCAGCTTGTCCATCTTTATTTCCTTGTCCTGAGATGTGCAAAACACTTCACAGCATTCGATGAAAAGAGGCAGAGGACTTTCCAAATTTTTAAAATAGGTTTTGACAAGAAATCTCAGGATCTGGTTTGTCCGTGCAGTGTCCAGTACAAAGGGGATATCCGTTTCTTTTTCATCCGGATCAGCTGAAAAAACAAAGGAATTCGGCCGCCAGTCTTTTTCCATTTCAGATGAAGATTTTAAAAGCAAAAAATTCATCCATGCACGCTGATGATG
>JAFGBW010000051.1 GCA_016932965.1 Candidatus Auribacterota bacterium | reverse complement strand
GGAATTTTATGGCTGGCAGGACTTTTTGCCATATCAGGCATGCCCCCTTTTGGAACCTTTTTCAGCAAATTCATGATTTTACAGGAAGCCATTCTTCAACAGCGGCTGGCGCAAACGATCCTGTTTCTTTTTTTTCTTGCTGTTATTTTTATCAGCATGTCCAAAACAGTCCTGTTCATGTCACAGGGAGAGCGATGCCACCTGGAAGTCAAAACCACCTCTCTCTCAGAATTCATCTGCACAGTGTTACCTCCCTTATTGCTTTTGGGCTGGATCCTTTTATTGGGATTTTATCTTCCGGACTTCCTTAGAAAAACAATCACAGAAATAACCATGCAATTGCAGGCAGGATAAACCATGAATACTTTCGAACAATGCATGATTCAAAACTCTCAGCCGGTTCCTTTGGAAAGGATCCCCTGTTTAGACAGCGCAGTCTTCAGGAACAGGATCATCCGCAAAACAGAAAACCATGAAAGGATTGTTTCCTTTTTTGGAAATAAAAATACCGCCGGTCAAATCGTGCTGTTCGCCGTAATGACGGAAAAAGACGGCCTTTCCGTCACTTCCACAAAACCGGGCGATACCTTTGAATCCCTGACCCCGTCCTGTCCGCAATTCCACTGGTTCGAAAGAGAACTGGCGGAAACGTGGTCATTAAATATAATCAATCACAGCTGGATGAAACCCCTGCGTTTTTGCTCTCCGTTATCGAATAAAACTGACGTCCAGGCCGTCCACCCAATCGGCGAAGCTGATTATTTTCAAGTGGAAGGCCAAGAGATCCATGAAGTGGCTGTCGGGCCTGTCCATGCCGGGATCATCGAACCAGGGCATTTCCGTTTTCAGTGTTTCGGGGAAAACGTCCTTCACCTGGAAATTTCTCTAGGGTACCAGCACAGGGGAGTTGAAAAAGCCCTGTTAAACGGACCGGATAAAAAGACCCTTCATTATATGGAAACAGTCTGCGGTGACTCATCCATTGCTCACGGGACAGCGTATTGTCAGTTAATGGAAGGATTAAACCATTGTTTCCCTTCAGCCAGAGCCCAGATGCTCCGGGGAATCATGCTTGAACTGGAAAGAGTCGCCAATCATGTTGGCGATTTAGGCGCCATGGCCAATGATGTCGGATATCTGCCGACTGCTTCATACTGCGGCCGTCTGAGAGGTGAATTTCTGAACATGACCGCCTTTATTTGTGGAAACAGGTTCGGGCGATCCATGCTTTGTCCAGGCGGAATCCGCTTTGATATCGACCCCAATGGAATAGAAAAACTCTTTTCCTGGATTAGCAAAGTTTATGAAGACACTCAAGCAGCCGTGGAACTCCTATGGAATTCCCCATCGGTTCTTGCCCGGTTTGAAGGAACCGGTACCCTTTCCCTGAAAACTGTCAGGGAACTGGGTATAGTGGGTGTTGCGGCAAGGGCGTGCGGCCTGGAAGAAGACGTTCGCTCGAATTACCCTTCCGGAATAAACCGCTTTGTTCATATTCCTGTATCGACGTGGAATACAGGAGATGTCTTTGCAAGAGGATTCGTCAGATGGCTGGAAATCCAGCGCTCTGTTTCCTTTATAAAAGAACAAATCCAGCATCTTGTGGAAGGACCTATTATTAAAAGACAGGTCCCTTTACAGGCCGATCAGTTTATCGTGTCACTCGTGGAAGGGTTTCGCGGAGAAATCGTTCATGCTGCTGTAACTGATCATCAGGGCAGGTTTAAAACATATAAAATCACAGACCCTTCTTTTCACAACTGGTTCGGACTGGCTTATGCCATGCGCAACCAGGAAATATCTGATTTTCCCCTGTGCAATAAAAGCTTTAATCTTTCTTATTGCGGACATGACTTGTAAAAAAACAGTGAGGATACGCCATGCTTACCACCTTGTTAACCCGGATCAAACAAAAACACAGAACCTACCCTTTTCCTGATAAAAAACCCTTGCTGCCAGAAAGGTTCCGTGGGCTTCCTGACGCGGATTGTTCCAAATGCGATTCAGGGTGCGATGAATGCGTCAAGGCGTGTCCTGTAAACGCCCTGTCAAAAAAAGAAAATCAGGAATTACTCATTGATCTGGGCCGTTGTCTTTTTTGCCTGGATTGCACAGAAGCATGCCCCAGAGGAGCCATTCATTTTTCCAATATTTATTCCCTGTCCTCTGCTCATAGAAAGGATCTGATCTGGTCCAACACGGGACCCTTTAAACCTAAAGCCGTGTTGGACAAAAAAAGACGCAAGCTTTTCCAACGCTCTCTGAAATTAAGGCAGGTCAGCGCCGGCGGATGCAATGCCTGTGAAGCGGACATAAACGTGCTCAATACACCTTTTTTTGACCTGAGCCGGTTCGGCATTCAGTTCGTTGCGTCCCCCAGACATGCGGATGGAATTTTAATCACAGGACCCGTCACTCAAAACATGCATGACGCGCTTATCAAAACCTATGAAGCAGTCCCTGATCCAAAAATCGTGATCGCTTTAGGAGCCTGCGCCATTTCCGGCGGACTGTACTCAGATCATGCAGAAGCAACAGGAATTCCCTCCTCCATACCTGTTGATCTCTATATTCCAGGCTGCCCGCCACATCCCTTTACTATCCTGGACGGTCTGCTCCACCTGTTAGGTATAAAACCGAATGAGGATAAGCGGGATTAAACAAATTTAATCAACCAGCAAACGCTCTGCCCCTATGTGACAATATCATCGCTTACTTCTTTTTCTTCATCATCATGTAATAGATAACCGGAACAGCTGTCCTGGAAAGCAGTGTGGAGGCGATCTCACCTGCCATTAAAGACAGCGCTAGCCCCTGAAAAATCGGATCAAAAAGGATAACGGAAGATCCGACCACCACGGCTGAAGCCGTCAGCAGCATGGGACGGAAACGTTTGACTCCGGCATCGATCACGGCTTCTTCAAGCGCCATTCCCTGATTGAGGCGAAGCTCGATAAAATCAACCAGAATAATGGCATTTCTAACCACAATACCCGCTCCGGCAATGAGGCCGATCATGGACGTAGCGGTAAAAAATATCCCGGTCATCCAGTGCGCCGGCAGAATCCCTGCCAAAGATAACGGAATCGGGAGCATGACAATCAGGGGGATCTTAAACGACTGGAACCAGCCAACGACGAGGATATAAATGAGTATGAGAACCATTCCAAAGGCGATGCCAAGATCTCTGAATACTTCATAGGTGATATGCCATTCTCCGTCCCATTTGACCGCCCATTCTTCGGAGTTGGATGGCTGATTCGTGTAATATTGGACCAATTTTTTCTGTTTTCCCGAAGGTAACGAGATGTTGTCCAGCTTTTTCTGAAGCTTCATGATGGCATAAACCGGATTGCCGAATTCTCCCGTAACATCCGCTATCACATAGGTTACGGGTCTTAGGTTCTTATGGTATATGGCCCGGTCTGCCCTCTGGATTTTTTTTGACACCAGATCTTTTAGGGGAATCAGATTACCGAAACGTGAAAGCAGATGGATATTCAACAATGCCGAATCATCGGCTCTTTTATTTTTTGGAAGCCTTAAAATGATCTCAACGGGCTCGCATTCTTCCTGGATTCTTGCCAGATCCGCCACTTCGCCTGAAAGAGCGGCCTTTATTGTCCTTGCAATGGTTGCCGCATCAATTCCGTTTAATGAAGCCTTCTCGATATTCACATTGAACCGGATGAGATTTTCATCAGACTGAAAATAGGTATCCACATCCGTGATGCCTTCCGTGGAAGACAATAATTTCTCTATCTCTTTAGCCACCTGGATCTGTCCATCCAGAGTCGGGCCGTATGTTTCCACAACCAGGGTGGAAAGGACAGGAGGCCCTGGCGGCACTTCAGCCACCTGAACATGCCCGTTTGCTTTCCTGACAATCGCCTGGATTCTTGGACGCACGGAATCCGCTATTTCGTGGCTTTGTCTTTTCCTCAAACTTTTTCCGCATAAGTTCACCTGAAGATCCCCCTGATGAGGCCTGTTCCGTAGGAAATAATGCCGGACAAGACCGTTGAAATTATAAGGGGCGCTGGATGCAATATGCATTTCAATATCTGTGACTTCAGGAACGGTCTGAAGATAAACGGCTATCTCTTCCATGACAGAACGGGTTTTCTGGACAGGAGTGCCTTCCGGCAGGTTTACAATGACCTGAAATTCATTCTTGTTGTCAAAGGGAAGCATTTTCAGCCAGACTTTTTTAAACGGAACCAGGGAAACAGCTCCGGCAAGAAGAAGGGTAAGGCAGATGAGAAAAATCCACCTGGCGCCGGAATGGTATATCAGGGGCTGCATGTACCAGCGGTAAAACCGGGTGAGGAAATCTTCCTTATCCGCTTCATGGTTTTTGGTCCGACTTTTTTTTGCCGCCCAGCCGAGGATATGATAAGAGGCCCAGGGAGTGATGATAAAAGAAACGATCATGGAAAGAACCATGGCCGTACTGGAGCCGATCGGGATGGGCCGCATGTAAGGCCCCATGAGTCCCCTCACAAAAGCCATGGGTAAAATGGAGGCAATCACGGCAAAGGTGGCAAGGATAAGGGGTTTGCCGACTTCCAGAACCGCTTCAATCGTGACGTCAAGAATCGGACGATCCTTATTGGGTTTCATATGAAGATGGCGGATGATGTTTTCCACCCCGACAATGGGATCATCCACCAAAATTCCAATGGAAAAGATGAGTGCAAATAAAGTGATCCGGTTGAGAGTGAAACCCAGAAAAAAGAAAGTGGCCAGAGTGAGAGCCAGGGTCACCGGAATGGCAACAGCCACGATAGCGGATTCATATAAACCCAGGGAAACCGCTATCAGGATGCTGACACTCACAACCGCTATGAGTGTATGGTAAAGGAGTTCATTGGATTTTTCCGAGGCGGTTTCCCCGTAATTTCTGGTGACCTTGAAAGAAACCTCTTCCGGAATGACCATGTCTTTCAGGCTCTCCACCCTATGGAGGATCGTTTCACATAATTGTGACGCATTGGTCCCTTTTCTCTTGGAAACGGAAAGCGTGACAGCGTCATGAATCCCTTTTTCCTGAACAGTCGTGCCGAAACGGATGTTCACCGCGGAATCTTCTTCGTCCGGGCCGTCTTTTACCTGTGCGATGTTTTTTAAATACACGCTCTCGCCGTTGCTGATCCCGATGACCAGATTTTCCAGGTCTTCCTTTGAATTAAAAAACGCGTTCGGTTCAACCTGCGTCAGAAGAGGGGCCGATTCCATTACGCCTGCCGGAATCCGGACATTGGCTGCTTGAACCAGATGAAGGATCTCGAGCGGTGAAAGAAGACGGGATTTCAATTTCTCTTCGTCAAAATGAATCTGAAACTGGCGTTTCTTTCCTCCGATCAGATTGGTTTCAGATACATTGGGAATGGAAGAAATTTCCCGCCTGACTTTTGAAACAACTTTTCTGAGTTCCATGGGATTTTTGTTTTCACTGTAAAAAGTCAGTGCTAAAACAGGGACGTCATCAATCGAACGGGGTTTGATCAAGGGCGGAATGGCCCCTTTTGGCAGCCAGTCAAGATTGGAAGTCACCTGGTGTACAGCTTGATGAGACTTTTTTCAAAATCCTCCCCCACCCGGAAACGGACGATGATCAGCGCCTGGTGTGACTCGATGGTGGAATAAATATATTCGACACCCGGGATCTCCCATAATTTTCTCTCCCCGAGATTGACGATCCGTTTTTCAACCTCCTCGGAAGAAGCCCCGGGAAACGAAACAAAAATATCGAACATAGGGACAGTTATCTGAGGTTCTTCCTCACGCGGAATATTCCCGACAGCGGCAAAGCCGATCAACAAAGAAGAAATAATAAAAAGCGGGGTGAGCTTGGATGAGGCAAAATACCTAACCACTCCTGCCAGAAATCCCTGCTGTTGGGCCGCAGTATTCATCCTTCCTCCTTTATTCCAGCCCCGATTTCCACAAGACGCCTCTCATCCAGTTCACCGGATAAAAAAAGAAGCTGGATACGTAGGATTTCCAGTTTCGTCCTGATTTCATCGAGATTATTTGCTGCAGACTGGCTTGCCATTCTCATTTCCAATAGATCAGCGATAGATTTTCTGCCCTCGCGATAAAGAGGCTCCACCAGTTTCACTGCTTCAGAGCTATCCTGGACAGACTGTCTGGCAGCATCAAGATTCATGAAAAGAACCTCTTCATTTTTCCAGGCAGAAGTCATATCCATGACGATTCTGTCCTGCAATATCTTCTCATCCTGAATCAACTGCTCCAGTTCCTTTTCAATTTTTTTGATCCTGGAAGAACGCGATGGATCGTACAAATCAAACGTTCCTTTAAGCCCGGCTGTATAACTTGTACCCTGTTCATCCCAGCTGGAAGCGGCATTGGATTCGGCGGAGGCAAAGACCGATACCCTCGGCAGACTGGCAGCCTTTTCCCTTTTTAATTCCGTCTCTTTTGCTTCAACAGCGAGTCTCACAGCCAGCAGATCTTCTCTTTTATTGAATGCCTTCTGAATCCATTCTTCCAACGGAATCGAAGCGGGAATATCTTCAGAACACTCCCTGACTACATGATATTCATCATTCAAAGGGTCTCCTGCTAAAATAGCCATGATCATGAAACATTCCTGTATCCGCTTTTGCGCCTGATTTTTCATTTGTGTCATTCCGGCGTACACGACCCTGGCGGCATAAAAATCAGCCCCGAGAATCATCCCCTTAGTCTTGAGCTGTTCTGCCTGCTGCAAATCTTCTTCAGCCTGCATGGTTGTTTTACCGGCAGCATCAAAAATCAACTGTGCCAGAACCGTGTTCAAATAGGCCTGCGCAGCAACCAGAATGGTTTTGGATTTGAAAAAAGACTGCATGCGTTTGGCAGATTCAGCCGCATACCGGGCAGATTCAGCCGACAGACGGATTTGCAGACCGTCAAACACAGGTAATCCGGCCTGAAGAAGGAAATTCCAGTTGGATCTTGAAGAAGGGTTGTTGAGACGCTCCAGTGAAAAATCCGACTGGGAAAAAGCCCCTTGTTTTAACAACATGCCGAAAACCGAGACCGGATCATTTGAGGATAAAAAAGTGCCTGCCACCTCAACTTTGGGCCATCTCATGGAAGAAGCAATAGCCTGACCCGCAAGGGCTTCTTCAACAGAGGCGCTTTGTTTTTTAAGTGTTGGATCATGATTCAGTACCCGCGAGCAGAATTCAGACAGGGTCAGAACTTGTTTTTCTTTTTCCGGCCGGTTTTCCATGGAATATACATCTTTCTCAAACCCGGATATAAAAAAACAAAAAACAAAAAAAGAGATGACCGAGAATCTGATCAATAACTTCTTCCCGCGGACACGGGGGGCAAGATGTCCCGGATGAAAATCCGGGACATCATATTTTTTTGAAACGAATGTTTGTAATGACACCGGATTCCCTTTCATAACATGATTCAAATGCTGGAACGATATCTTAAAAGAAGCCAATTGAAGTCAGCTTTTAATGAATTTTGACAGTTAAAACCATCCCATTTAAAACAGTTAATACAAAATTGACTGAAATATTTTTATTAATCAAGTCAGATCTATCTCCCACAAGAGCTAGACCCTATGGATATCGGAGGAAAAGCCCCGGATTATTTTCATTACAGCCTACCTATACTGCAATGTCATGGGCAAGCTGGAATGCTTCCATGCCAAGCGGTTTTCTGACGGGAATCAGTCCCTGACGAGTTTCTTTCCTGCTGCTCTTGCCTTTCTGATGTCTTTTTCAGATAAAACAGCCTGTTTTTCCTGAGCGGTCATGCCGATATAGACTGAAGCGACAGGTTTGGCCCCCATTGTCGTAGCAATCATTTTCAGCGCCCGTAAAGCCCCGGTAAAAAAATATCCGATGAAGACCGGCATGGCAGATGCTGTAACCACAACCGCTTTCTTTTTTCCGGGTTTTATCCTCATTTGAGGCCCATGTTTCCCCCAGGGCCAATAAGCAAAACCAATAAGCCTTTCCATAAACCGTCTGGTGACAGCCGTGATATTATAAAAATTCACAGGGGAACCAATAACTATTCCGTCAGCTTTCTTCCATTCCTCCATTATTCCGGCCATGTCATCTTTGTGAATGCAGATTCCGGGTTCATCCCCGGCTTCCTGCGTACAGATCCTGCAATTGTTACAGAATTCAATCTGTTTATCCGTCAGGTATATCTTTTCAACATCAGCTCCATCCTCCTGCGCGGCTGCCAAAACCTCTGTCACAAGCAGATCAATCGTTCCACCTTTGCGGTAACTTCCGATAATCCCCAGTACTTTCTTTCTCATACCACTCCTTTCCCCGCTGATTTATAGGACTGTTTCCATCCTCACAATAAAATGCCAGATCATTCTTCGGATCATAATAAAAAAATCTCTCCATTGCCAGCGTCACTTCTCATGAAATCAATCCAAAAATGACGGGTTCTGCTCATCCTGCTGTTATCCTTGAGAATATGAAGATTAGAAACCACGAAAAACACGAAGATGAAAAAATAATTTTAAATCGCATGCAGTAATTTTGATCTTTAATTTCGTGTTTTTCGTGGTTTAAAAAAAATAAAAAGGATAACCAACACTTTCTGACAGGGCACACGCGGCGGAATTTTTATGTGACGTTCTTCCCCCTGGGGGTGAAGCTAATGTTATCCCGATGATTTGACAGCCGGCATGATATACGGTAAGCATGCTCAACATGCAACTTGCCAACTTCATACTGAGTATAACGTCTAGGAAGATTCTTTGGTGCCGGATTTCAATCATCGTGCTTTTATCCTTCATAACAGGGCCTTCACCCAGGTTGGAAGAATTGTCCTGTCTTTCTCCGGACACGATCTTTCACTCGGTCAGGGATCCGGGAAAACTGGCTCTAATAGAACGACTCCGGACCATCTCAAAAAATGATCCGGAACAGGCGGAATTGGTTCAGACATTTTTAGACCTGATAAACGGCACTCCTATTGAAGCTCCGGTTGTTAAACCGACCGTTTCGGGCAGCCTGGACGATGTATTAAAGCATCAAATGGTTAATCTGTATCTCCAGGAAGCCAGTCTGGAGCCAACTCTCACCATCACTCATGTCGGAGCAACAGAAGGAGTCTTAAGTTCAAAAGTATACAGAATCATGAAACAAGGGATAGATCCTTTGTTCAATGATCCTGACCTGGTTGCGAGAAGAATCGTGCTTTATTCCAGATCAGCAGGAAATGCTTACCCTGAAACAAATATTTCCGCTGAAATCCCTGCCAGCCACTATCGTTCCATTGGAGGAACGCTGCCGGATCCTGCACTGGAAGACATCCAGCAGGGCGGAAATGTGATTGTCTGCAGCGGGGCGGAACTTGGACTTTGCCTGCTCGAAACTGTTTCCAATATCGCTGAAAATAAAGCCAGGCAGAAACCGGTTGTTATATTTATTCCGTTAAACACAACAAATCATATTTTGAGAGAGAAGAAACGTGACGCGTCCTATCTGGAAGATTACTCCAAATATTTAAAAAAAAGATTTCCTTCAAGGCACATGATTCTTGATTTTAATTCAGACACAATCATTCACCCTGACACCCCGCATCCGAAAGTCACCCTGGTCTGGATCGATTCTTCCTCCAGGGTTCTGGATTATCTTCTATACCTTTATCAGTTCAAACTGGCCATGTATCCGGAAATAAAAATCAGAGAAGCTTCGAAATATACGGAGATATTACGCTCGGCACTCCAGCACTCAGACTCCAGGAAAATCTTATTGAATCTGCAAAGACTCCGAAGGCTGTCCAGCATGGGTTTGGCTGACCCCAGTCTGCAGCGAGTGTTATTTCCCATGCTCGAAGAAACAGGCTGGAAGGATCCGGACTCCCATCCCGGACAAAAAAAGAGGGCCGATGTCAGAAACCTTGCTGCTTAATCCGTTTTTCTCACAGACCGTGAAGGTCTGTGAGAAAAACAGGATAGGTTTCATATTCTCATTTTTTTATTCCGGGTTCCTTTTCGTTTATTACCGTATCATGTGCCTGACCAGGATACTGTCTGAACCAGCTCACAGTCCTTTGCCATAATTCTCTTATTGTTCTGGCAGCATCCTTTGACTCAAGCTTGCTTTTGATCCGTTCAATTTCCTCCTGAAGTTCTCTGGCTTTCCTGCCTTCCGCTTCACCTATGATGTTTTTATATGTCTCAAGCTGAATGTTGGCTATATTGAGATTGTATTTAGCCGCTTCCGGTTTATTTTCTTCGACCATTCTTTCAGCCAGTTTGAGCGCTTTCTGAACATCAATCAACGGATTGTCCTTTTCATTGATCTTTAAATCAATCCCTTTTGTCCGGGCTAACATCAACTCTCTCAAGGCTTCTTCAGATTTGTCGATCTTCCGGACCGCGCTGGCCAGCTTGCGTTCGATATATTTCAAATCTACCAAAATCGAAGAATAAATGACATTGGCGTCTCTCAAACGCAGGCCCTTTAAAGCTGCTTCATCCTGCTTGGCCTCAATGATTGGCTCAACTACTTCTAATTCGATCATCTGGCTGTAGATTTGGATGACATCATCCTGAATGCGTTCCTGATTTTCATAGACAGTTTTTCCATTTTTATCTGTCACAAAAGTGGTGACTTCCGTTACCGGAAGAATTTCACGGACAATCCCAATAAGAGCCTGCGCTTTCTCGATATTCTGTTTAGCTGATTCAATATTATTGTCAGCCATCATATTGACACTTTTTTCCACGTGTGCCATCACCCTGGAAGTTAGAAGGGACGCCTGATGCAGATCATCTTTAGAAATTTCCCCTCTGGTCACCCTTTTCACTTCCGTCTTATACGGTTTGCCGCTCCCGGTTACGATTGCCGATTTATCGGAATCTTCTGCGATTGCTTGAGTAAGAGCCAAAAAAGATACGATCGTAATGGATGATATCCGTAATATTCTTTTCCAAGGCATTAAAAGAAAATAAGCTGTCCGACTCATGATTACCTCCTTTCTATGCATTCAAAAAAATGTCCGGTCTCTTAGTTATCCTATCAGATCAATCTGTTTTTAAGATATTCCCTATACGGAGGACTTCTTTGGTTCCTGATGTAATCGAATGCTTTATCATGCCTCAAGATCATCCTTTTTTTCCTTTTACAAAATTTTTACCTGTTTTTTTATTTTTGGAGAAACCGCTTTGGGAATGATGATCGTCAATACGCCGTTCTGATATTGGGCCTTCATTTTTCCCTCATCAACAGGACCCGGCAGTGTCAATGATCTTTTGAACTGCCCCTGATATCTCTCCTGGCGTAGCATCTGATTGCTGTCTTTTTCCTGGTGCTGGATATCACGCCTGCCGGAAACGGAGAGCACTCTGTCGCTCAGGGTGATATTGATATCTGATTTGTCCATCCCGGGGATGTCCAGTCTCACAATGTATTGATCTTCTTTTTCCTTCAGATCCATATCCGGAGAAAAAAAATCATCCTGCAGTAATCCTTTATAATTTGGACTGGATTTGAACCGCCCCAAAGAATTCTGAAACATATGATCCATTGCTTCACGCATTCTCTGCATCTCTTCAAATGGATTCCATGCCTCCATAAGCGCCTCATCCATAAACAGATCAAAACCCGTGCTTCTGTTAGTATTTTTTTGGGACGAATGATTATTGTTCTGAGAACCGGATCGATTATTATTATTTTGAAGTGAACCGACCAGATCTGTCTGAACAGGGACTTCCGATCCGGTCCTGCTGACATGAGTTGTTGCCTTCGATAAAGGATCGTATAATCTAAACAGATAAAAACCCTGAACACCGACAATAATCAACAACAACAGTATCAGGGCAATCAACATGTTGGTCTTCTTTTCAGCACTCATAATCAGCCTCCTTATTCATATCTTCCTGACTGGTTAAAAGGGGATTATGAAATGGCAAAAACAACCTAGTTAAAAAATGTGCAGGGATTGCTTGCCGGGTTAAGCAGGTGAGAAGATCTCTCACCTGCTTTTTTGTGATGCCTTATCCAGCGGATATGGCTATTTTTTTTGTTTGCGTCTCTCTACCCGGCAGTTTGGGTAACGTAATTCTTAACACTCCTTTTTTCAATTCTGCCTTGATCTTATCCCTGTCCACCACATCCTCCCGGATGGGGATGACTCTCTGAAATTTTCCGCACCGTCTTTCAGACAAATGGTATTTGCTGTCTTTGTCTTCCTTTTCTTCACATTTTTCAGCTTTAATGATGAGCCTGTCCCCGTCCAGATTCACCTGGATGTCCTTTTCATCCAGTCCGGGCAGGTTGGCCTCCACTTTGAGCTCACAGCTGTTTTCAGAGACATCAATATCCGGGGTCTGAAACCAGTTGTCTTCCTCTTTCCACAAGGAAGGCATCTGAAAACCTTTTCCGGTTTCATCAAAGAATTGATCAAACAATTCATTGAACCGTCTGTGAAAGTCAGAAAAAATATCCCCGTCTTGGTATCTTTTGAGCTGATTTTCCTTTCTTTTCCACGGTAATATATTCTTCAACATGACCATCACCTCCTCAATTTATTGTTCATTTTTCAACAGTAATCTGAATTTTCTTCGGTTTGACTTTTTCCGCTTTCGGGAGCTCTATCTTCAATACACCGTTGGTCATTTTCGCCTTGATTTTCTCACGGTCTATTCCATCAGTGACGGTAAAAGACCTCTGGTATATCCCGGATACATATCCGCGATGCAACATCTCATAACCCTCGTGAGTTTCTGAATCCTGATGTCCTGTCAATGTCAGCACATCATTTTCCAGCGAAATATCTATATTCTTCTCATCGACTCCGGGCATATCACATACGATGTAGATAGAGTCTCCCTTTTCGTAGATATCTGTTGCCGGAATGAACTGCGGCTTGTCATATGTCAGTTCCGCCGGGCCACTTGATTTCTTTTCCTCTTTATTAGCTAATTTCTTGTCTAGTTCCATGACTTGACCCTCCTTTTTTATTTTCTCTTAAGTCTTATCCTTTTGTGATCTCAATTTTCCTGGGTTTACTTGCTTCTGCCCTGGGTATCGTTATTTTCAAGACCCCGTTCGTATAGGCAGCGCTGATTTTCCCCTCGTCTGCTTCAAACGGCAGACGGATGGTTCTTGAAAATTTCCCGGTTCCTCTTTCACTTCTGTGATAAACCGCGTCTTTGCCCAGGTCTTCCTCTTTCTTTTCTCCCTCAAGAGTCAAAAGACTGTTGTTTACCGTGATATTCAAATCCTTTGTATCAATACCGGGAATCTCTGCAGTGACGATCGCCTGCTGATTGTCGCTCCATAAATTGAGTGCCGGATAGGTTTCAGACTCCGATCCGTAATCATCAAACAAATTGTTCATTTCCCTTTGCAATCTGGTCAATTCATAAAAAGGATTTAATGCATAACGTGCTAACATGTTTTCCTCCTTTCTTGATTGTTCATGTCTTTTGATTTTCACACCAATCAAATGTCATGCCAAAAAAAACATTTCGATTTTAATTGATTGTTTTTCAATGAGTTGAATGATCTTCAGAAAAGGATTCGTAATCATGAAGCAAATGAAAAAAAAGCATTTTTTCTGAGACAAAGTGAGACAAAAAGACACACACCTGTTTTCCAAAAAAATAGGACCGTTCCCGTTCCACAAAACGGAGCAAGTAACTATCCTACCGGCAGAGCCGGCATTTAAAATGTGAACTGCTCAAAGCGGTTTATTTTAATATAAAAAACTTTTTTCCACCACGGAGGAAGCAAGAGAAACGCCAATAATTTGAGATTTGAAATTTGTCATCTGAGATTCATCATGCCTTTAAGACATGATGACAAACTCCGTGATCTCCGTGTCCGTTGTGAAATCACTTCTTTAAAACTTCCGGAATTGTCTGACTCTGGAAGTCCAAAAACTGTGCCGGTGGTTTACCAGATTAATTAAGAATGAGTGAGATCAGGTTACTGAAGCTGCTGAACCTGATCCTGCTCTCCTTTTTTGAAAAACAGCCAGAATGAATGACCAGGCAAGTCCCAGAAGAATCCAAATAGAACCAATTGAGGAAAAGAGAGTATTTTCCATATGCACCGGAACATCCCATGTTAATATTCCCGGGATATTCACGACTTCCTCCTTATTTCCCAGCACCTGTTTTATGACCCTGCCCCTGCAGTCAATGCAGGAAGACACGCCGGTATTGGCGCATCGGACAAGAGGCACTCCGTTTTCCACGGATCTGTACCGGGCAAGATAATCATGTGAGAGAGGTCCGATTGATCCGATGGAAAACCATCCGTCATTGGTGGCTGAAACCAGAAACCTCGCGCCGTGATGAACGCATTTCCTGACAAAAGAGCTCAGGGTATCCTCAAAACAAATGAGCGGTGAAAAGGGGATTTTATTTAAATAAAAAAGGGGCGTCTGATCTCCCCGGAGAAAACCCCCCTGAATGGGGGTCAGCAGTTTCATTTTCGGCAATAAGGATTCAAATGGAATGAATTCACCAAAAGGAACCAGGTTGATTTTATGATAAACCTGTTCATAAAAAAAACCTGGTCCCGTTAAAAACAGGCTGTTGTAATCCCCATCCGGGTTTTCGGAATCCGGGGCTCCGATCATAAGCCTTACCTTTAAGTCCGCTGAAAGATTTTCTATCCTTGCACAAATATCCGGACTGAACCTGGGATCCTGAACAAGGGCTGTTTCAGGCCATACCACAACATCAGGTGACCCCTTTGCGGCTTCTCTGGTCCATTCTTCCAGAATAGCGAACTGTTCTTCTTCGGTTTCAGCATCCCATTTGACAAGAGGAGAAATATTCGGCTGTATTACAGCCACCTTAATCGCTTCGCCCCCGTCGATTTTCTGAGAATCGTGATCATTCAGGCGTATGAATCCAAATATCAAAGGAACAACAAATATTGCGGACAACAGCAGAACTTCTTTTAATGCTGATTTATTCTCTTTCCGTTTTATTAAGCAGTCAAATATCTTTAGATTCACCCAGATGATCCAGAAACTGACGAGATGAATTCCCCCCAGGGAGGCCATCTGCATGAACAGCGGATGATCCGCCAATGCCTGACCCAAATCTCCCCAGGGACTTCCGCATGCCAGATTGCTTTTCAGCCACTCCAGGCCGACCCAACAAAAAGCTTTTTCAATGCCTCCCTTCATTTTTTTCCAGAGAAGGGCAAACAGAACCGCATACAGGGCATGATAGGCTGCCAGCGTAAAAGTGCCGGCAACAGTGACCGGCATGAGCCAGAAAAGAACTGACGTGTGAACGATCAGTCCCCAGAATAAGGCAATGAACATTCGTTTAAGAACAGATGAATTTTCAAACAGATGAAAAAGGGGGGCAAACGATACAAATATCAGAAAACATCCATTCCAGGGAAATAAGGCAGCTCCTGTAAGAAAAGCAGAAAGCAAAATGGAAAAAAATACATGAGTAAATCTTTGCTTTGCCATTTTAAAAATATTTCATCATTTCCGGGTAAGCCCCTGTTTCTTTCTTGAACAATTCGATCAATCATATAACTATACAGCCGCATGATCCATGATGAACTGATAGTCCATTCAAAAATATCATATTAAAGGAGTCTCCTATGGATTTAAAAAAAATGCTTGCCGTCTCCATGCTGCTGTTCGCTTCCGGGTTCATTACCGCTGAAGAATCCTATACCATCCAATACAATCATCAGTTTTCATGGAATGATGAAGGCATCCGGATGTCGATCCAGGTAACAGGACCGGTTCAATTCAGGGCAGCCTCAAACCATGCGATAAAATGGAACCAGCCTAATCATCAGGGGGAACCACTCAATGTGGTTTATCGATTCATGGGAGAAAGCACGGTTCAGGCGAAAGGGACCGGCAGAATGCAGGGAGAGGGGGACTCCGTGACTCTGTCATTCGAAGTGCCTGTCAAAGTCAAACTGACCGGCAAAAGCTGGTTCAAACCTGCTCCGGATAATCCCGGTGAATTCGTTGAGCTGTGGAATTTTCAGCTGGATGAAGACTGGACAAGCCACATCTCATGGAAAGTTGAATCTTCCGAGCCTGAAGCCATACCCTATATCATGGCTGCGCTTCCTAAAAACTTTCAGAATCCTGTCCCGGAACAGCCGAGAAAAACACTTCAATTCCAGCGGCATCCCTATCACAGGCCCCAGACCTTGGAAGCCCAAGCATTCCAGAACATGGGAGTTCCCATGAAAGGGACTATCAGCTACACATTCATAGTTCCCAATCAGGGAGTGACCACAGCGCCTAAAGATCAAAACCGATATGATGAAGAATACATCATTCCTGACAGAGATTACCATTTCCCGGCTGCCGGCTGGGGGCCGCCTCTGGAGGAAATTGTCTGGGATGAGGTCAACCTGGATTAAATCCACCTGTCAGTAGTATCCGACACCAAAGAATAAGAAAGGACGACTCATGAGTTCAAAAATTATTCAGGTAGAAACCAGCATCAAGGAAAGGTACCTGGTAAAGGGAAAAGCCCGCAAGCATGAGGTCTGGATTGACCAGCCTGAAAACGGCGGCGGACAGGACAAGGGGCCAACCCCTATTGAATATTTTCTGCTCGGATTAAGCGGCTGTCTATTAGCCATTGCCCGGATCCTGGCGAAACAAAAAAGAATCCAACTGCGGGGCATGGATATCCGTGTTGAAGGAGACCTGGATTCCGATTTTTTACTGGGGAAATCCACCCAGGGCCGCGCAGGATTGACTGAAATCAGGCTGACGGCAAAAATGGACGCGGATTTAACCCCTGAACAAAAAGAAGATTTTCTAAACGAAATGGACCGCCGTTGTCCTGTTACGGAAAACGTCAGGAATGCAACGCCCATCCGGCTGAAACTGGAATGAGTGAAAAAATCGGAATCGAGAATTAAGAATGGATCCAACCCGGATCTTTCCAGATTCATTCCAACTCATTCTTAATTCTCAATCCTCAATTACCTCATCTTGCTTTCACTAAAGGAATCTGATCCCACCGGCTGGTATAACGGGGTGAAAGATTTTCCTGACGCATTTTCCAGGTCCTTTTAAAACCCTGTTCCGCAAAAATAAGAGCCCGTTCCCCGAAACGGGAATGGATCCGGTCCAGTGCCTTCATGAGGCCGGAATGCTTTTGTTTTTCCTCTTCCGGATAAAACAAATCCGGATGACAAGCTTTCTCCGGCACCAATTCGGTCAGAATGATCCCGGCTTTCTTGTAGGAATACCCTTCCCTGAAAATCCGCTGCAACCCTTCCACAGCATAATGAATGAGATGCGGAGTATAATCCACAGGATGAGGAAATGACATCATCACACTGTTCATGTACTGAGGCTCATCCCTAAAGGTATTGGTTTCAATAAAAACATGAATATGGGAGGCAAAGAGGCCGTATTCCCGTAATTTTTCCCCTGCCCTAGAGCTAAACTCGGCAACCGCCTCCCGTATGGGTTCAAACTCAGTGATGGTTTTCCCAAAGGAACGGGACCGGATGATCGTCTTTCTTTCAGGCAGATCATCTAAAGAAAGACAGGGGATGCCGTTCAACTCCATCCAGATACGCAGTCCGGGAAGCCCCATGATTTTTTTCACGTGCATTTCAGGCATTTTCATGAAATCAAGCGCGGTCCGGATCCCCAGGAAATCGAGTTTCCAGGCATATGACTTCCCGATTCCCCAGACATCGGCAACAGGCAATGAACCAAGAAGCCCGGATTGTCTGAGATGACAAACCCCCTGGTAACAGGAATTTTTCTTGGCCAGCTTATTGGCTGCCTTGGCCAGGGTTTTGGTCGCCCCGATCCCTATGGATACAGGAATTCCGGTATTGCGCATGACCCTGCGCCGTATTTCCGACGCCTTGCCTTCCGGGTCGGAAAACCCCTTCAGAGATAAAAAGGCTTCATCAATGGAATAAATTTCCATCTCCGGAACCATTGCAGATAAAGTGGCCATCACCCTGGAAGACATGTCCCCGTACAAGGCATAATTGGAGGAACAGATGCGGATCCCGCACATAGTGATTTCCTTTTTAAACTTGAACATGGGAGTGCCAAGCGCAATTCCCAGCGCTTTGGCCTCGTCAGACCGTGAAATGGCACAGCCGTCATTATTGGATAAAACCACCACAGGAACATCTCTTAAACGGGGATCAAACACGCGTTCACAGGACACATAAAAATTATTGCAGTCCACCAGCACAAAATCGTTTTTTCCTGAAAAATCCATGAAATCATTGTAAACTGTTTCCTCCAAAATTCATCCAAAATTTAATCCCATGATAAAATCAGGACAGCATCCTTGACAATTATTTTGAAATCAGGTAAAAAAATTTAATGACGTACATTATTCCTGTTAGGAAAACGAACCATGCTTTACTTGAAACAATTTAAATTCATCAGTCATGTTCTTATCGCATCCCTGATTTTGCAGCCCGTATTTCCTTCTGACTGGAATAGTCCGGGAAAAAGATGCCTTGCCCAAAAATCCCTGATTCAGGATATCGTCAGGAAACAGAAAGATGCAGACGGCTTATTCCGGGTCATGATGGACGGACCCAATTGGAGAGATGTCAAAAGCACAGCCATCCAGAGAGGCTATAACCCCTATAACCCGGATGATGTCTGGATTGTCCTGTCGGATCTGGCGACCGACCGTTTTGTACAATATCAAGAAAAGCTGAACCGGGCTTATGAAAACGCTGTTCAGGCGATAACCCATAGGCAATCTGAAAAAAATATGGATAGAACCCTGAGTATCTTTGAAGAATCCGCCGATTTCCTTCCGTACTATAACGCTGCCCTGCAACGAATGCTCAACTTTGCCTCTGCTGCAGCTGAATTGTACGGCCCGGCTAGTTTTAAAACACAGGCTGCCGATATCAGAAAACTGCTGGATGGGATCCGTGAAATTCAGGACCAATATGCCCGGCAACTTGCAGAACTTCAGAAATTACGACAGGAACAGGATAAGGATACGGATCTCCAGAATATATTGCAAAATCTGAAGGCCATACCGTCCTGGACCTGGATCGAAACAGCCTGCAGAAAAGCCAGAGTCAGCCTCGAGGATATCCCGGCCTTATTGACCTTTCTGGATACAACGGCCGAAGGCTCGATACTGAGTCTGGAGTCAACCCGGACTAAAATCAGGACGGCGGAAGAGGAACTGGAGAAAGCCATCATTGACCAGGATAATTTATTTATTGAACTAAGTAAAAAATTGGCAGAAGCGCCCATTTCCGCGGAGGAAGTGGCCCTCATTGAAGCCTCATCAGACCGGGTGATGCATGCCTATGATTCATTAAACACCCTGATCTCAACGCATAATAACACCCTCATTGGGCTGAGATCCTTACATGAAAGCCTGGTGATCATCAGGGATACCATAAGAGACCCGGTTGTTTCAAAGCAATATCGAGTCCGGGCTGAAGCTGTCCGGAACGTATTGGATGCCACACCGGAAATCATCAGAAACTCATTAACCGACAAATATCTGGGCATGATGACGAAAAACAACAAGGACCTGTACTGGATGCTGAAACCGGAGCAAACGGATATCACCACACAGGTTGAACAGGCTGAAGAAGCGCTCAAAGCGCTCAGGAAGGCGGAACAGGCGGCAGCAGCGGCAGCCGGGGAAAACGGCACCCGGGAAAACCTGGCGCAAGCCTGCAACACGGCTTACACCCTGGTCATGAAGGCTCATGATATCACGGGTAAATTTCGCAAAGCATCGATGCTCGCCCTGAAAGGCCTGTATCAGAGGGGCGAAATCGCGTACAGGGAGATGACCGAATTCATGCAGACACTGGAGCGTGACAGTTCCTCTTTGAGCGCAGAAGCCCATGAAACATGGAATCAGGCCAGCAGCCAGGTCATAAAAGCATCTATGCGGAATCAGAACCTGGAAGACCAGACTGAATCACTGGGAGGAGATGCAGGAGTCATCCAAACGGGTCTCACCGTACTGGCTGAACCAACCTCCCTGCCCGCAGACAGGGCGGTCCTGATTTCAACCCTTCAGCAACGGCTTGAAGCAGTCGCTAAATGTGTGGCGGACATTTTTTCTTCAGAACAAACAGCCATCCGGAAAAATCAGGAGGCCGCTGTGTTATTTTCCAGACTCATCACCTGCCTGGAATCATTAACAGCTGTTCCGGATTATCAACCCACTGTCATTCAGGAACCCGGCCAGATGTTATCCCGTGAAGTGTCAGCAAAAAATGAACTGAACTCCCTGTCAGAAAAATCGTTGATACAGAAAAATTCCCATGCCGTAGTCCCCCTCCTGGAATCTGTTCGGACCATGCTGGTCCACTATACCGGCCGGGCGGATGCGGCAGCGGATGATTTACGCTGGCAGATAAGGACCCTTATGGAAAACCGGGAAAAGGCCCGTGCCGCCGCCCGTATCGTGTTCTGGGATCTCGACCGTCAAATGGCCGCCATTGATCAAATCACCTCACAGATTCAGGCTCTTGAGACTAATGTCCGGAGCGTGACAGAGTATCGGAACATTCTGTCCGTCTGGGCGGAACGAATCCTGGAAACCGCGGAATTGCTGGAAACCTTGACCGATGCAAGCATGGAAGAGGCTGTGAGACGAATGAACCCGGAAGACATCCTTGAGCTCATCACCGAAACAAACGAGGGTGTTACTTCCCAGAGGATATTGAGACAACTGGAAACAGAGGCACAAGAAAACCTGGCCAGGGATGAGGCGTATTTGAGAAGCAGAAACATAGGGAGAGTCGTTCAAGGCGGCGTTACTGCCTGGAATTTCATCCAAGACACCTTTACCCTGAGAAATATATCCATGGCCATGCTGATCGCCGGAATCGGTTTATTGGTCAGGGGGGACGTTTCAGTCATGAAAACCCCCATCCCGCTTCTCACCCCTTCTCCCATCACAGAGACACTTCCTCCTGTTCACACAGAACCCGTGGTGCCTTTGGAGACTTCGGCTCCTGTCGAAACGGCTCCCAGTCCTGAAACCACTCCTGAGAAAAAACCCCTGCCCCTGCATCCTGCCGCAGAAGCGGTCCAAACAGCCAAAAACTATGAAAGAATGATCCGGGCCATGGAACGGCAAAAGGAAAAGACACAGGAAGAGGCTAAAATGTTATTGGAAAAGTCGGATGCCATTCTGGATGGCAGGATCGACTCTCTGCAGAAGGAATTTGACGGTCTTTCTGACAAAGACAAAGAAGGCAGGCGGGGTCAGAGACTCCTAAGAAAAATTGAAAAATGTCAAAACGCCAAGATAAAAAGCAGGGAAACGCTTCAACCAGTTCTGCCGGAGGCAGAACCAACAGAACCAGGCCCCATGGTCAATCCTTATGATGCCATGATTGACTCAGCCGCCTGATCAACGGCTGTCATTCCTTCCCCGATCCATTTCAACGAATCAAGCTGGTAGATATCCGGCGTGTAATTACAGACTTGTTGAAATTCCATCCTCCAAAACCCGGTCTGATCAATTCAGTCCAGGCAGAGTCCCCACCCCTCAACCAACCTTATGAATCACGCTGGTCACAACCCCCCATAATTCAAAGGGCGTTTTCTCTCCGATCTCCATGGGTTTGAAACGGGGATTTTCGGACATAAGATATTTTTTCCCGTCCTTCTCCCTGTAACGTTTGACCGTCAGCTCACCGTCTAACACGGCAATGATGACCGCCTTATCGGATACTTCCAGTGAACGGTCCACAATCAGAATATCATTATGATTGATTCCAGCGCCGATCATGGAATCCCCGGACACCCTCACAAAAAAGGTTGAGGAGGGATGACGGACAAGGAATTCATTCAGATCCAGCTTCCGTTCGATGAAATCGTCCGCAGGCGAAGGGAAACCAGCCGCAACCCTCGACTCAAAAATAGGACACATCACCTTGTGTCCGTCCTCGAACCGGTAAATTTCCTTAATCACAGGATCCTTTTTGATTTTCATGGTTTTTCGTCTAATCATAACAAATTCAATTCCTTTTCCGGTTCATCCCCAACAGGCTTGATGCATTCTTCTGTATCATGTTTTTGGAAATTCATCCACTGGGAAACCCGGTGACTGCTCATCCGGTCATCCGGACAGGGTTTCAAAAACCGGCAGAGTTCCGACTTAATCATAGAGGAATTCCGGATCCAGTCACTGCCCTCTTCCAGGGACAATATGGCCGGCATACGGGTATGGATCCGGCCGACTAAAGGATTGGCCGGAACTGTGATGATGGCGCAGGCATGAATGACATCTTCATAAGGCTGACTGATGGAGTTCCAGATTCCGGCAAAAAAAAAGGGACGGCTGTCCTTCAGAAAAAAATAATAAGGTTCGGACCGGGCCCCTGTTTTTTTCCATTCATAAAATCCGTCAGCCAGCAGCAGGCAGCGCCGATGCTTCAAATCCTCGTCAAAAAAGCTTCTGTCAGAGAGGGTCTCACACCGGATATTGATGATTTGATTCGAAGAGCCGTTTTTTTCCCATCTGGGTTGAATGCCCCAGTGATGAAGAGTCCAGCGCAGTTCCTTTTCTTTCTCAAGAACCGAGACCAAAACCCCCGGTGCGATATTGAAACTGAGCTGGGAATCTGCCAGAACAACCGAACCCGGGATGGATTTGGCCGCTTCAGAAGCGGTTGTTTTTCTCACAAACCTGCCGCACATCCGTGCACTCCCTGATGATGGTATTTTTTTAAATTCAAATCGAAATTCTAAAGGCCGAGTTGAGGTTAATTTTTTGTCGGATAATGGGAGCGAAGCGACCTGATTAGCCGATAAAAAATTTACCTCCAACG
>JAFGBW010000050.1 GCA_016932965.1 Candidatus Auribacterota bacterium | reverse complement strand
GCCAATTCCCCCACTTCATCCTTCGAAGCCACTTCAATATTAACGGTCAAATCTCCTTTTGAAATGCGCTGGGTGATCCCCACCAGATAGGCCAACGGTGATAGCAGTGAGGTGATCATGATAAACAAGGCGATGGCAATAAGCCCCAACAATAACACCCCAACCGCGATAAACAGACTTCTTGTCCGGAGAAACTTCGAGCTGAGCATATCCTGAGTCCTGTTTAACTGGGCCTCCAGATCTGTCTGGGTTTTATTGAATTTGGCATCCAGATCTTCCTTGTTCTTTTTCAATTCCGCATTGGTTACTTCATAATTCAAACCCACACGGATCACGCCGATCTGTTCCTTGCTCATCTCCTGTCCCTGAGCCCTGTCCATCATAGAAGATTCAGCACCCGGTATATCTCCCAGATCGGTTGAGGCTGTAGCCTGCGAATATAGAAAATAGGGGAATTCAAGCACCCTCGTCCTGTTTTTTAATTCCAGTTGGACTCCCTGCATATGATTCAGCTTGTTACGAATATCCTCAAAATAATAAGGATCATATTCCCTGTCCTTGACCTTTTTTATTATGATATCCTTATACCCTTCCAATCCCTCGATAGTGATATAAGCAATATGCTCATTATTCTTGATCGCTTCTTCACAAATGGAAGATAATTTTTTCTTATCCTTGGCCAGGAAGTAATATTCACAACTGCTGGCCAGACCCGAAGACTGAATAGAACCAATTTTTTCTAAAAATTGATTGAATTTCTGTTCCAGATTCGAATTCACCAGATTACCGAAATCCTTGAAATTATAATTGACCATAATGCCAAAATCCTTAAAGCTAGAATTGGCAATATCCCCGAAATCCTTGAAACTCTTGCTGAACATCCATCCCAATATCAAGAGTCCCACACTGATTACGATCACAGTGGCACCGATTATCTTGCCCCTGATTCCCCAACTTGAATAAACATTAGTCATTTGAAAGTCTCCCTTCAGTCATATTTAAAGCGCTATATAAAATGTACGAATTTTATTCTTTAATAAACAGTTCATTTTTCACCAGCTTTTCTATATCAAGAACAGCCACTAACTGGCCATCAATATTAGTCTCTCCCACGATATATTCTGTATGCTCGATTTCCAAAGTGACCATGGGAGGATCAATGTCCTCCTTTCTCAAATCAATCACCTGGGAAACAGAATCCCCTAAAAAACCAAGGTTGCTTTTATCAATTTCAATGATGATGAGCAGCAGCTTATCTATAGAAGATGGCTGGGGAACTCCAAAAAGTTTATGGGTATTCACCACAGGAATGATATTGCCTCTCAGGTTGGTCAAACCAAAAATAAATTGACCTGCAGAAGGCAGCATGCTGATCTTGGAAACCTTGATGACTTCCCTGACATAACTTATCTCAAACGCATAAAATTCCCTGCCGATCTGGAAATTGATATACTGAGTGGTCTCAGCCATCAATTCGTTGCGGGAAAATAACTGATCATCCAACTCCAGCTGGGATTCGGAAACTTCCGGATAAATCTCATCAACTAACTTGTAAGTCTCATTTTTTAAATCTGTTATGGTTTTATCCATACCGATTCACGTCCCTGAAAAAGTCCGGTCTTTAAATGATCTATAACGTCCTACACAACACAAGTAAAGAGATACACCATATCAACAGAGCAATAAAGATTTGTCAAGCACATTAAATATTCATGCCCAGTTTAAATATGGCAATCTGGAAGCCACTTGCTTGATCAAGGACTGGTTTTCCAGAAGGATGCCTGTTACATCCCATGTCCCAGAGAGAAACTGCTCCTGGACCGTACCCTGCATAAATAGAGGACAAATCACATCTTTCCCTTTTTTCAACGTTAGATCCGAAATATCAACAGTATACTGTTCTGATGGTTTTTCTTCGATCATCGTCTGAATCAGTGCGGCTTCTTTTTCTCCCACTCTTAAACAGGGAACCCCCAAAGCCAGACAATTTCCGAAAAAAATTTCAGCAAAAGATTCCCCGATGATCGCCTTAATTCCGAACCGTTTTAACGCCTGGGGTGCATGTTCCCTTGAGGAACCGCAGCCAAAATTATTATTGACAACAAGAATGGTACCCTTTTTATATTCCGGATGATCAAAAGGATGGACCGAACCACGGGATTTCTCTTCCCTCCTGTCATCTTCGAAAACATGGTGTCCTAACCCATCAAAAACAACGCATTTCAAAAATCTGGCCGGAATGATCCTGTCAGTATCAATGTCATTTCCCTTCAAGGGGATGGCGCTGCCTATGATTTTGTCAATTTTCATCAGCATCATTTTTTCCTTTCTTGGATTAACTCACGCACATCCGAAACAACTCCATAAATAGAAGCACAGGCCACCATCGCAGGACTCATGAGAAGTGTCCGGCCGGTCGGGGATCCCTGACGTCCTTTAAAATTACGATTGGACGAGGATGCACTGATTTGCTTTCCTTTGAGCTGGTCCGGATTCATGGCCAGGCACAATGAGCAACCAGCTTCCCGCCATTCGAAACCCGCCTCCTTAAAAATAGTATGGAGGCCCATCTGTTCTGCCTGCCTTTTTATTTTCTGAGAACCAGGGACGACCAAAGCCAGCATCCCTTTTTTAACTTGATGCCCTCGTACAATCTCAGCGGCTGCTTCTAGATCAGAGAGCCTGCCGTTGGTACAGGATCCGATGAAAGCTACATCAACGGGGGTTCCTAAGATCGGAGTCCCTTCTGTAAACGACATATACTCCAGCGCTTCTTTAAAAAGCTTCTGTTCACCTGGAGGAACTGAAGCGGCTAACGGGATATTCCCTGTCACGGCTACGGATTGTCCAGGCGTGATCCCCCATGTTACCATGGGTTCGATACTAGAAGCCTGAAACACAACCGTATCATCAAAGCGGGCATCGGGATCTGTTCTGACACTTTCATAAAACGAAACTGCCTTATCCCAATCCTTGTCCTTGGGTGCATAGGGTTTTCCCTTTAAATAATCGTACGTTTTCTGGTCAGGATTGACATACCCCACTCTCGCCCCAGCTTCAATCGCCATGTTGCATATAGTCATTCGTTCTTCCATGTTCATGGCTTCTATAGTGGAACCGGCAAATTCATAGGCATATCCCACACCCCCTTTAACTCCGAGCTTGTTGATGACAAATAAAATGACATCCTTAGCATACACTCCCGGGTTCAATTTTCCTTCAATCCGGACTTGTCTGACCTTCAAAGGTTCCATGCTGAGCGTCTGGGTCGCAAGTACATCGCGAATCTGGGAGGTTCCGATCCCAAAAGCAATGGCGCCAAAAGCACCGTGAGTGGAAGTATGACTATCCCCGCAGGTAATCGTCATACCTGGCTGAGTGATCCCTTGTTCCGGACCAATCACATGAACGATTCCCCCTTCTTCTTTCTCAAGATCAAAAAAACGGATTCGAAAATCCGCCGTATTTTTTTCCAGTGCCTGCATCATTTCCTCTGCCACTGTATCAGCAAAGGGCCTTTGATAACTGGTAGTGGGAATGATGTGGTCCGCTGTAGCAAAATTTCGACTGGGATATAACACTTTCAGATCTCTTTCCCTTATCATGGCAAAAGCCTGGGGTGAAGTCACCTCATGCAATAACTGGGTTCCGACAAATAACTGCAGATGACCAGAAGGCAGCTTAGCCACAGTATGGATCTCTAACACCTTCTCATATAACGTCTTTCCCATATAAACTCCTTATGTTGCTTAATAAGTTATCTCCAGCAGATCATCCTTATCAGGCTCAACTCTTTTGGTTCTTCGTCGGGATCATGATGATATGCTCAAAATCCATATTAAATTACCTTTGAGGTTTCTCACCGTACGAATAAGGTCTAATCTTCTATCTCTAAAAGTATAGGACAGTGGTCTGATCCCATTACGTGAGAGTGGATAACAGATTGTTTTATCCGCGGAACCAAATCTTCACTGACAAAATGATAATCTATTCTCCATCCAACATTTTTGGCCCTGGCATTCATTCTATACGACCACCAGGTGTATTGTCCCGGCTTATTATTAAAGCATCTGAATGTATCAACATACCCGTTAGTAATCCACTTGTCAATCCATGCGCGTTCCACCGGGAGAAAACCGCTGAATTTCTCATTGGCTTTGGGATGAGTTAAGTCAATTTCCTTATGGGCCGTGTTATAATCTCCGCATACGATGATGGATTTTCCCTGTTTTCTCAACCGATTGCACAAAACAAGAAAAGCATCATAAAAATCGAGTTTAAACCGGAGTCTTTCTTCATCTTTCTGGCCATTGGGAAAATAAACATTGAACAACATGAAATGATCGAATTCAGTCATGATGACTCTGCCTTCATCATCAAAACGAGGATCATTCAATCCCAGTTCCACTTTCCGTGGTTTGATTTTAGTCATAGTAGCCACTCCGGCATAACCGGCCCTGACCGAAGAATTCCATATGGCGTTGTAACCACAAGGATGACGAAGGGTATCTTCCAGTTGTTCTGGAGAGGCCTTGGTTTCCTGGATACATAAAACATCAGGGGTTTCCCATTCCAAATAACCGAGGTATCCTTTTTTGGCCGCTGCCCTCAAGCCGTTCACATTCCAAGAAACGATTTTCATATGAGCCTTTAGTTAAATGCGTCCTTTCATGATCCGCGATACTGGGTTAAGATAAAACATATAATGCATTTCATTTTGTTTGTGAAACTATTTCATGTTCTTTCCGCCCCATAAATAAAAACTCGATCATTTAACCTGACAGAACGGATGTTATTTTCCTCTTTACAATAAATAAAATCAGTTATATTATTTTTCACTTTCCGATCTTTAAAAGGAGTACACAAATGGTTGTCAAAAGATTTTCAATCGAAGAGCTATCCAAAAAATGTGATAATATTTATTCTCTGGTAAGAACTCTTGCATACAGAGCCATGGAAATCAACCGCGGAGCTCAGCCTCTCTTGTTGAAACCCAAAAGCAAAAATTCTGTCACGATCGCGCTGGAAGAAATACTGGCTGATAAAATCAAAGTTTTGACAAAAACAGAAAGAGACAACCGAAAACGCTC
>JAFGBW010000049.1 GCA_016932965.1 Candidatus Auribacterota bacterium | reverse complement strand
GCCCCCTTCCCCAATATTTCAGAACCCTGTTTGCTATGGCAGCTTGACAGCGATGAACTCTGGTCATCCCGGCAGATCTCGAAAATGCGAAGGGCATTTCTTCTCCATCCTGAAAAAACAGGAGCTGAATTTTACTGTCATTATTTAGTCGGACCGCGCAAATACGTCACTTCCATTAATACATGGGCCGGACGAGCCCATGACTGGATGAGGGTATGGAAATATTCGCCAAAAATGCGATGGCAATCCCATGAGCCTCCTGTACTCATCGATTCAAAGGGACATGATCTCATGCAAATCCGTCCTTTCACCAGGGATGAAACCCGTTCCATGGGGCTTGTTTTCCAGCACCATGGATATGTTGTAGAACCCCAGGTGCGGTTCAAGGAAATATATTACGGCCTTTCAAACGCCGTAAAAGGGTGGCATGACTTACAAATGTCCCGCGGCGAAGTCCGGCTTGAAAATTATCTCCCCTGGACGGAAAACGCAAAGGCAGATGACTGGCCGAAAAACAAAAAAATATTGTTTCCTGTCCCGGAACCAGCGGTCTTGAACCGTCCCTTAACTAAGAAAAGCCGAAAAAATCCAGTAAAAGTCATATGCGTTTCTTCCGGAAAAATCGTGGATCATTCCCTGCTCAACTTTCTCACCAAAAAATGGCCAAAAATAAAATTAACTATTGTCTGCCCGCAGGAAGAGGCAAAATATTATTTTCATTCGCCGTGGGAAAATAACACCTGTTCCTATAACGGCCAAAAACTTCTTTACCAGCCGGAATATAGAAACCGTTTCCTGCATGAGCTTCAAGATCGACAAGCTGATTATTGCGTGAATAGCGTCTATCCCAGAAATATTTTTTCCGATTTTCTTGCACTGGGTTCCAGAGCAAAATCCATTATTGGATTTGACATGAAAGGAGCTCGTGTTGAAAACGAAATAGTACAAAAAAATTCCCGTTTTTATCCTTGTCTTATTACCGGTGATTTCAGTCCTTCTCCCAGGGAGTCTGTCCGCAGCAAACTCATCGAAACTCTTGAATCCTTTCTTTCAGGGAAAAAGAATTCCGCAGACAGTCTCTACATCAAAAAAGGACACCTGAAGGGACCGGAAAACCTGGACAAACTGCTTTTCACGGATGCCCAATATTATCTTATCAAAGCTGAAACAGCTTTTAAAGAGAATCGGATTAAAGAAAGCCTGTCCTTTTATAAAAAACTTGTTTCCCAGAAAAATGTGCCGCCTTCTCTGGCTCAGAGGGCTTACCTTTACCTGGGTCATATCTCCAGAGATCTGAATGATCAATCCTGGGCAGCTTATTATCAAAAAGCGATTGAATTGCTTGTCCGCAATAAAAATGCATCCGTGGAAGACATCTATCAGACAGGCTCTTTATATAAAAAAATCGGACAACATGATCAGGCACAAATCTGGTTTGTAAAAACGCTTTTAAAAACTAGGGATCCCTTGATTCGTGCCGGGGTCTATTTCCACCTGGGTGAAATGGCGCTGCAGCTTGATCGTCGCAACAACGCTCTCAGCTATTTTAAAAAATGCAGGAGATTAAATCCCGGTCATCAGAAAGCCGGCGAATATCTGAGTAACCTGTCTTTAGATAGGTTAAACCCAATATTCCCGACTAAGACGAAATAAAATCCAGTTAATCCTGTCTACAATTTTTCCATGTTTATTAATGATTTGTTAACCGTCCATGCGTAAATATTCTTACATTCATCCCCGGATCCTCATTGACGGTATTTTTTTCCAATTGAATCCTGCCACTGGAATCGCCCGGGTATGGAAGAACCTTTTGAAAGAATGGAGCAAAACACCTTTTGCCCGTCATATTCTTCTTCTGGACAGAAACGGCACCGCTCCGTCTTTTCAACATATTAGAAAAAGAATCATTCCCTGTTTTGATTATAAAACTTATTTGGATGACAGAATGAATCTGGAAAAAATATGCCGGGAAGAAAATGCGGACCTTTTTATTTCCACCTATTATACCATCCCGAACAAGACACCCTCATTATTTTTTGCCTATGATATGATCCCGGAAATGACCGGAGATGATCTGAGCTCTCTTGTCTGGATATTAAAACATGAGGCCATGAGGCATTCTTCTTATTATCTGGCCATATCCGATAACACGGCAAAGGATATCCTTCGCTTTTTTCCCCATTTGAATTCAAAAATCGTTCAAGCCATCCCGTGCGGAGTGGATCATGAGGAATTTTATCCTGACAATCCGAAAAGCAGAGAGCAGTTCAGAAACAAATACAAGCTGCGGAAACCTTACTCTCTGTTCATCGGCGGAAGATACGGATATAAAAACGGCAAACTTTTCTTTAAAGCCCTCTCCTTATTGCCTAAACCCAGAAATATGGAAGCAGTATGTGTAGGTGGTTTGAGCGAACTGGAACCAGAATTCAAAAAATTTAAAAGGCAGTTCCCGATCCATTTATTAAAATTAGGAAATGAAGAACTCCGTGCCGCTTATTCAGGAGCCCAGTGTCTTGTTTACCCTTCCAAGTACGAAGGATTCGGTTTGCCGATACTTGAGGCCATGTCCTGCGGATGTCCGGTTATCACCACCCGCACTTCTTCCATACCGGAAGTAGCCAAAGACGCAGCCTTCTATGTGGATACATCTGACCCGCTTGACCTGAAAAAAGCATTATTGAAAATACAAAATCATGAAATAAGATCCTGTTTCATTCAGAAAGGATATGAGCGCGCAAAACAATATTCCTGGACCAAAATGGCGGACGAGGTTCGTGACGCCATCCTGAACACCTGCAGGCAATTAAGAAATCACATCCTTCCTGCCCGGCATCGGCCCGTTTCATATCATGACTACAAACACAGTGCCTTATTAAAACAATACCGCCTGGCTTACCGACAGAATCCGCCGCTTTCGCCGGCTGTTGAGGACGCGATAAAGTATTCACCTAATCCTTATTTTCTACTTTATTTAGGGGAACAATATCTTTCATCCGATCAGGAAAAAGCAAAAATCTATATCCAGTTGGGCGGAAAAATCCTGAAAAAAAGAAAAAACCTCAATCCTCTTCATGCTTACAGGGTCCTTTCTTTATATAAAAAATCAGGTCTGATTTCAAAGGCAGAAAAAGGATTCAAAAAATTGATTGGAATTATTCATGATCCCAATGTCTTATGCGGAGTCTATTTCCACCTGGGAGAAATAGCTTTCCTGCATAAAGATTATTTGAAATCAAAACAACACCTGAAGAAATGTGTCAGCCTGAATCCCCGCCATCAAAAAGCCAAAGAATATTTATTTCTTTTTAAAAATAATGATCAGATAAAGGGTCATCCGTAATGGAAGAACATCTTGATTTATCACATACTTGCTGTCCTGTCTGTAAAAACCCATCCCTTGAGCAGACTCTAAAAATAGTTACATTAAACCAGTTGTATCCAAGAGCGATTACCTGCAGACAATGCGGAAAATATTTTTCCGTCCTTTATGGAGTGCCTTATCTGGGTTCTTTTTATGAGTCAGAAATCATGAGCCTTATTGAAATCGCGGCTGTTTCGGATCAATACGCCATTCCCAAACATATCCGGGAGGGTGAAGCAGAACTTCGCAAATGGATTCAAATCATTGACGAATATTTCCAAAACCAGGAACCGCTCCAGATTTTACATAAGTATGGGATAAAAGAAAAACCATCCTGGTTTGACAACCGGCTTAATGAGCATATTGCATTTACTCTTGCGACCAGTCTAGTTCCCGTACAAGGAAAAAACATTTTGGATGTTGCCGCAGGATACGGTTATGACAGTTTAAAGTATCATATCGCCGGAGGTCATGTCACTTCACTTGAGTACAATCCCCTTCTGTGCGCTATTGGAAGGCGGAATCTTCCGGACCTCCGCTGGGTGGGAGGATCGGCTTATTCCCTGCCATTTGAAAATGAATCATTTGATATTATTGTCAGCAATGCAGCGCTTCATCATTTATTGGATATTCCACGGGCATTGCAGGAAATGCTCCGGGTGGTGAAGTCCGGAGGGTATGTTCTGAATCTCTCTGAATCATTCAGCGATGATAATCTGACGGAGGAAAGACATGCTGAAATGTTCAATAATACTACTTCTGTTTTGAGTGGAATAAATGAACAGTCGCCTGCGTTTAATTCTTTCTTTCAAATATTTCAACTATATGAAAAAGATCTGGATATCCGAATTTTTACTGACAAAATATCCGAAGGCAACAGGCATTTTCACGCTTGGTCTTTATCAGAGGCTGTCAAATATTTATCTGCAAAATCCGGAAGCATCCTTGCCATTATAACACGAAAAAACAAAACGATGCCTATATCATCCTCCCCATCTAATGAAAAAGAACTCATCTCTCCGGAAAAATTTACTCATGCCCTGCAAAACCAATCAAAGGCTCTCAGAGCTCTTGTTGATCATATTCCCAAAAAATATGTTGATCTCCCCCTTCTTTCTTTTCAGCATCCCAGATTTTATCTGCTGAACGGATGGAAAATGATCAAAAAAGGAGACGAAAACAGAATCGCCTATAAACGGGGCAGACTATTTTTTAGTGCTGATAAATTCAAAAAGCCTTACCTCAATATAGCAGTTTTGATTCCTTATACCGATAAATCCGACGAACCGCGAATCTCTGTTCGCATTAATTCCAGAAAAATATTCAGCAAAAAACTCCTTCGCGGCATTTGGAATGAATTATGGATACCCACTTCCTATGCTATCCGATCCGGGAAAATAGCATCCCTGGAGATTTGCCTGGACACTCTTCTTGATTCAGATGATTCAAAATTATTTCATGTAAAAAAAATCCGTTTTACAGGCAGGAAAAACCTCAGCAAAAAACAAACGAAACTCGAACACTTTGGAATCACGACCCTTTGTTCATGCCCGTGGGCCAGGAAGGATTCCATCATATTGCTTGTTTCATCGGATACCGATCATGCATTAAATATCATTCATAGACTTCATGCATTTGGAAAAAAAATAAGGATGATTGTACCTGAAAGACAGAAAGAATTTTATGACATATTTCCTCATGTCATTGTCCGCAATGTTTATTCCGATTCCTTTTTAAATAAACAGCTTTTTTTAAGTCAGGATAAAGGGATAGAAATAGATGCCTTTGTCTCTGAAAGCCTCGCATCAGCAAAAAACTTATACCGGATGGTTTGTGAAACCGTTAACATAAAAAAAGAACCCTATGTATTATTGCCGGGTGGACATGCGGTCCGATGTGACAGGCCTTTTATTTCAGGTGACATCACTGAAGATTTTCAAACTGCCTGCGTCTTATTTAAAAACGGGCAAAGATCCAATAGTAAACCCTATTTCAAACGCGTGATCACTTCAAATAACGCTGAACCAGCACAGAAAATTGAAGCTTTTTTCCATTTGGGTGCCATTGCCAGAGAGGAAGAAGACGGGGAATGGAAACAGTTCTACGCCCGGGGAATCGATCTATTGAAAAAACCAAGGATATCCGCCAGTCCAGACGAACTATATAGAATTGCCTCCCTTTCAAAGGAAATCGGCCGCATAGACGATGCCATGAGGTGGTTTCTTGAAATCACCGAATCAAGTCGCGAACCGAAATTCACGGGAGGCGCTTTTTTTCATCTGGGAGAAATCTATTTAAAAATGAACAGGGATGATGATGCCCGTAAAGCTTTTCTTCATAGTCTTATCCATATCCCAACCCATAAGAAG
>JAFGBW010000048.1 GCA_016932965.1 Candidatus Auribacterota bacterium | reverse complement strand
GGCAGTTTCTGGAATCTGTTTCCCCTGGGCGGTTTTCATTCAGACGGCTGGGAACAATTCACCTGTTTCGGAAAAATAACCGACCTGTTGCATCACACTTTTCTTCCCGTCTTATCTTACACCATCGGATCCTTTGCGACTCTGACCGTGTTGATGAAAAACTCACTGCTTGAAAATCTGAACCAGGATTACATCCGGACAGCGTACGCCAAAGGACTGAGCGAAAAAAGGGTCATCTGGGTACACGCGCTGAAAAATTCTCTCATCCCCATAGCCACCAATTCAGGACACCTCATCGGTATTTTTCTGGCCGGTTCCTATCTCATTGAAAAGGTATTCAACATTGACGGCATCGGTATGCTCAGTTTCACTTCTATTCTACGTTCGGATTATCCTGTGGTCATGGGACTTCTCGCCCTGAATACGGCTCTTCTCCTCGTGGGAAATCTCCTCTCCGATATCAGTTACAGCATTATTGATCCCCGAATCCGTTTTAAATAGAATTTGTCCCGCGGGACAAATTCTATTTAAAACGATTCAATTTTTTTGTATAATTTTGTGCTTCTTCCGCGATTCCAGTTTTTATATATCTGCTCGGAAAGTATAGTATCCAACGGTAAAGATTTAATATTATTTTCATTCTTTATTTTTAATATTTCCTTGCAATATGTCTCACATACCCAGCATTCGCATGGTTCATTAAAAACATTTCTCATTCTCTTGTATATTGTTTCAAAATTTTCTTCCTGAATGTTTCCAAAAGAGATATTTAAAAATTCACATGGCTGCACATCACCTTTTGCATTAATATAAAATCGGTCAGTTCCCCCGGCAGTACAGCCGAACATATTTTCATCTTCTTCTATTATCTGGGCGGATATTGAAGGATAGGATTTATATTTTTTATCATTATTGTATAGATTTACTGTTTTTTTAACATGATCCAGATCATCCTGCGAAAAATGTGAAACATCGGTGTTTAACCAGCCTCCTGTTGATTTAGGCTTGATTATTTGAATAATTGACGCATTCAAGTCCCTTGCAATATCCATTAATTTTTGAAAATTACCGTTATAAAAATCTTCCTTTGGGAGACATGTGTTCAATGCAACCGGAATATCAGCTTTATGGCATAAAGCAATACCATTCCGCATCGTTTCCCATGCAATTTCTGAGCGCATGAACTCATTTAATTTTTCAGGATATGGACTGTGCAATGAAAACATTATTGCAGTAACGTTTAATTTTTTTAATCCGTTCAATTTATCCAGATCCATTGCATCGCCTGTTGAATTTATCCAGATTTCAGAACGGGAATCAATAGATTCACAGACTTTTTTCAGCCGATCGTAAACAAGAAATGGTTCTCCGCCCTCAATATTAAAAAAAGCTGTTCCTGAATCCTGAAGAATTTTTACTGCATTGATTAAAGTATTAATATCCATGTCTTTTCCCAGATCATTTTTCTGATAACAATGCGGGCAGTCAAAACGGCAGGCTTTTGTTATTGATAATAAAACAGTTGTATTGGGTAATTTTTCATTAAAAACTGCGAATTTTCTACACGCTGTATAAAAGGCATTTGACGGATATCCAGGGATATATAAGCCAAGTCTTGTTTTATTTCCAATTTTAACAAATTTATTGTGCTGCAAAGTTGATAAAAAATAGTTTAAGCGTTTGAGTATCCTAATAAATAAATTAACAGTGATTTTTTTATGTAAAATAAATTTTAAAAAGTAATACAGCACAGAGATTTTTATTCTTATATTCAAAAAATATTTATTTATTCCCTGTATATTCTGAATATTTACCATTAGACAGTTTCCTGAATATAGTTGTGTAACTTATACCAGTTAACAGTATTTTCTATCCCATTTTCGAGAGAATAATCGCATTTGAAATTTAACATGGTTTCGGATTTGCTTGTACCGTATTCAATATTGTCATAAAACATATTGATCCGGCTTCTCATTAACAGCGGGGGTGTTTTAACATTAAATATTTTGTAAACAAGTTCTAGAAGAAACCCAATTGGATAGATTATCCATTTTGGCACAAGATATGGGGGATTAATTCCTGCTTTTATACAAAAACTAAAAAATATTTTGCACATGTTGTCGGCTTCTTTATTTCCAATAATTATTCGGTTAATGCCTTTTAATTTATGATTAAAGGCTGCCAAATAAGCTTTTGCCAGGTCCTTTACATAAATGACATGAAATTTATTCTGTTTTGATCCAGGCATAATTTTAATTCCGTTTTTAACTGTTTTCAGATATTCAAAAAAACCAGTATTGAATTCACGCTCACCATAAACCCATGCGGGTTCTAAAACAGTCAGATTTAAATTATACTTGCAGGCATATTCTATTGCAGTCCGTGTCGCAAGAGCTTTAGTATCCCTGTAAAAGTTAAAAGGTGAATGAAAAACTTTATCCAGAAAATAGGGATAATGCGGATTATAAGGGCTATCTTCATTTTTTACAGTTTTACTATCCTCTTCGCCATATGATGAAATTGATCCGGTTATAATAATATTTTTAATATTGTTTGCCTGACATGCTTTTATAACATTTAATGTTCCCACAACATTTGTTTTATAAAAATCATCATATATACCCCAATCTTTTACATGAGCAGCACAATGGATGACAAAAGTGCATGACTTCATAGCTTCAGTTAATGCATTCAAATCAGTTATATCACCGGTGAAAGTTTTAATTTTTAGGTGTTCAATATTTTTTCTGTTACTGTCTTGTCTAAGTATACATACGACATCAAACCCGTTAGTTATAAATAATTCTGTTATATGACTGCCGATAAAACCATTTGCACCGGTTATGAAAATTTTATCTTTCATAATTCGATTCTTTTTAAGAAAAGGGCAGCATTATGCCCTCCAAAGCCATATGAAGTTGTAATTGCATTATGGATTATAGATTCCGTTTTTTCAGGTATCAGATTTAAATTTTCCATTGGTTCAGGTATATTATTAGGGTGTAATTTTGATTCTTTAATAGATAATGCAGTAATTGCAGTTTCAAAGGCTCCGCTTGCTCCCAGTGTGTGTCCTAGAATACCCTTGGATGAATTAAGAAAAGGCTGATTATTTTTATTGCCGAATATTTCCCTGATTATTCTGCTTTCAACTTCATCATTCGGAATGGTGCCTGTTCCATGTGTATTGATATAATCTATTTTCTTCTTATTTATAATACTTATTAACAAATTTTTAATAGATTCTCCGGATGGTTCAATTTGGACAATATTAAAACTGTCGCTATTAGATTTATAATCTGTAATTTCAGCATATATATCTGCTTTTCTTATTATAGCGTTGTCCAGATTTTCAAGAATTAATATACAGGCCGCTCCTTCATTAAAAAGAAATCCTGATCTGTTTTTTGAAAATGGATAAGGGACTCCGTTCTCATCTTTTGTCAGGGTATCAAGAACATCAAATCCTCTTCGGATAGCACCATGTTTATCTTTTAAACATTCAACACCCCCTGTTATTATTATCTTATCGTTTCCATTCTTTATTTTTAAATATGCTTCGCCAATGGCGATTGTTCCGGAAGCGCACGACGCATTAATTGTAAAGCTTGATCCTTTAATTTTAAATATGATTGATAACCATGCAGCAACTGAATTAGGCATCGTCTGAGGAATAATCATTCTATGGAATCTTTTTTCATCAACTCCGATATGCACAAGGTAAGATTCAAATGCCCTTTGCAAGCCACTGAAACCAGTGCCTAAAATAATGCTGCATTCAGATATTTCTTTCAGGTCTATATGCGCATCATCTAGCGCAAGTTTTGCTGATTTTAATGTTAATTTGTCCTCATCCTGCAGTATCTTATATATAGAGGATGGAATATTCATGTCTTCCAGGGAAAATTCAGGCATAGGGGAAACAAACCTAGACTTGTATTTATATCCTTTAAATTCAGAAAAAATTTCTGAGATATTCAGTTTCAGGTCCAGTAAATTTCTGAAAAATATGTCTTTTCCTGTACCGATAGATGAAACAGGTCCTATACCTGTAATAACAACACGATTTGTCATTAATAGGGTTTTCCTTTAAAAAAATTACACATGGATTCTATATAAGTTTCAGGATTAATGAAATCTCTTGCCCTGAAATTGAAATCAGAAATGTCAATTTGAATTTTTCCCTTCATTAATATTTTCGATTTAAAAGACGATAGCATTTGTCCCAGACAATAAAATTTCAGGCGGTTATTTTTGGCTTCGGTCAGGAAATCATGTGCCTTTTTCGGATTTACTGTAAAAAGCAGCTCATATTCTCCGCACTCTCCTGCAAGCAGTAATTCTTCAGGCAGATGCATTATTTTTGATATTAATCCTGATTCTTTGATTAATTCCGGGTTATTAATCAAAAATCCTGTTTTATTTAACATTGATATTGTGTTTAAAGCATTAATTAATCCGTCTGAAGTATCAATGCAGGATGAAGCATATTTTTTTATCAATCCGGATTCCTTTTTTCGTATGGGTAATTTGAATTTATGGGATGCAAAAAATTCCTTTAAATATGTGTTATTCTGATTTAATTTCAAAATCGCTTCAAGATTTCCGGAGCCTGTTTTCCCGGTAATATATATTTTGTCCCCCGGACAAGCCCCTTTTCTGCATACAAATTTTTCATCTGATTTTCCTATGACAGTTCCCGTATATTTCCAGTTTTTTGCAATACTCAGATCTCCTGCAATGAATTCAACCCCTGCATATTGTAAAGCTTTTTTAATTCCAGTGCAGAATTTTAAAATATATTTGTTATCCCAGTTGCTATCGAGCGTGACAGAATGACTGTAATATTCGGGGATGCCGCCGCAGGCGTATATGTCGCTTATTGTTGCAGCCGCCAGATTCCAGCCTAACTGCTCCGGATTGGAAGATATTAAATAATCTTCTGAAGAAAAATCATCTATACTCCAAAGATATTTTTTTTTATTCAAATAAAAAAGTTCCGAATCCGATTCATATATTTGAGTTAATTTTGATGGGGAAGGTGATAAGACTTTATCAATCATTTTTATAATTTCAAATTCAGTGTTCATTGAACTAATCTGTTATAAGTTCCAGTTTGTCTTCTGCTGTTTTTATTTTACATGGAAGGAATCCATGAGGATCACCATCAAATTCGATTTCAGATTCAGTACGTAAATTTGATACAGTTATTTCTTTCCCGTATGATAACTCTAAATATTTATTGTTGGTAATTACCCCCCCTGAATAAACGGTATATAACACATTGGGGATGTTGAAAATATTAAGGTTCTGAATTTTTAAAATATAAAGATTATCTGAGGTATCTGTTAATGAATTTGATACTTTTATTCCTGAAGCGATATTATATCCCTTGCCTATAGAAATATTATAAATTCCTGAGAGTTTCTGTTTATTATTATCAATAGTCATTTCATATTCGCCGGGTTTAAACGAATAAAGAATTTTCAGAAGTGAATAAAATGTCCCGAAAAAATCGCCCAGTTTCGCCCGAATTCCGCTGTTAGCACTTCTGGCTAATTCCGGGCCGATTCCAATATTAACAGCGCAGGAAAAATACATGCTTTCTGATGAACTGCATTCAATCCGGCCGATTGAAATGAATCTGGATTTCTGATTAAGTAATGTGCGTATTGATTTTTCAGGATCAACAGGGATGTTATAATTTCTGCAGAAATCCGGGCTTGTTCCTGTATATATCACCCCCATTTTTGTTTTTGAAATTCTTCTGCCTTTATCATCATAAAACCCGTTCAAGGTCTGATTTATTGTCCCGTCTCCCCCGACTGCAATTACAGCATCGTACTTATCTGAATAATTCGCTTCTTTTGAAAATAAACATGCATCTTTCAAAGTTTGTGTCATTTTATAATCAAAACTTAAATTGGTGTTTTTAAGATCATTTATAATGCGGTTAATACTATTCCTGCTTTTACCGTTTTTTGAGCCAGGATTTAGAATTAAAAAGCACTTCATTTAAGGGCCTGTATTTTATTTATAGCTTTAACTATTTCAGTAATATCATTCTCCTTGAGTCCTGCTCCGGGGATTAATCTTAATACACCCTGATTCTGAGGAATAGAAGGAGGAATAAACGGTGTGGTAAGCATTCTATTTTCAAAGAATTGTCTGGCTGAATATATTGTGTTTTCTGCAGATCCGCATTTTATCGAAATAATCGGAGCTTCCCCGTTATGCAATTTAAAACCTCTGCTCGTAAGCGTATTTATTATCTTTTGTTTGTTGTTTAATAACCTCAAATTTAAAAATGTGAATTCATTTTCAAGTATTTCAATGGTTTTTAAAAGACCGCATATCATAACCGGGGGTATTGCTGTTGAGTATATAAAATTTCCGCATGAATATCTTAAATTGTCTATTAAATTGCTGTTCCCGGCTATAACACCGCCGATATTTGCAAGGGCTTTTCCCAATGATGCGGTATAAATACCTTCAAAATTAAGTATGTTCTGTTTTTCAAGAATCCCTCTTCCGGTTTTACCGATAACGCCAATACCATGGGAATCATCAAGTACTGGAATTGCATCGTAATGTTTGCAAATATTTGAAATTTCATCCATCGGGGCAATTGTTCCTTCAGTTGAAAATACAGATTCTGTTACAATAAATTTTTTTCTGAAATGACTGGATTTTTCCAGATTCTTTATCAGATGGTTCATATTGTTGTGTAGAAATGGCTTTATTTTACAGCCCGCCGATCTGATTCCCTGAAGAAGTGAAGAATGCGCGTAATGGTCAACCAAGATCAGATCATCTTTTGAGGCCATGCTTGAAAATACACCTGTATTTGCCTGGTAACAGGAAGGGAATATGATGGCATCCTGAAGGCCTATAAATGAGGCCAGTCTTTTTTCAAGCTCATTAAGTTTGTCCAGATATCCGGTGGCAATAGGTGTACCGCACATGGATGTGCCGTATTTAAAGAGCGATTCCTGCATTACTTCAATAATTCGTTTATCTGATGATAATCCCAGATAATTATTTGATGCCAGGTCATAGTAATATTCCTGCCCTATTCTTACAATTCCAGAGATTCCGGAATTAAGATTGATATAATATGGGTTGAAATTCAGTTTTTCGGCAATGCTTTTATCAATTTTTAAAGAATTGTAAAATTCACTGGCTTTCATTTATTTTACTTTTAATATGATTTATTACATCATTGACTTTTACAATGTCTTTAAAATCATGTTCATCAATTGTTATACCGAACTCATCTTCCAATGAATTCAAAATCATGATTGTGCCGAATGAGTCTATTGTAAGATCGTTGCGGAGGTCAGATTCTAAAGTGACCGGATGTTTTTCCTCAAGATTTTCCTGTATTATTGATATTATTTTTTCTTCTATATTCAAAATATTCTCCGTTTTTTCTATCTTTTCAAGGCAAAGCATCTGGTTGACAGGTTTGAGTCACACATAATTGCACATCTGTTGCAGCTCGCACAAATTGATTTATCGTCAGCTTTATTAATCAGTCTGCTGACAAATGCAGGTTCAGCAATCAAAGCGCGGGATAAACTTACAAAATCTGCCTTATGATTCTCTATGGCATCTGAAATATCATTGCCATTTAAAAACCCGCCTACTGAGATAACAGGAATAGAAGTATATTTTTTTGCCAAAATAGAAAAATTTATATTATATCCGAGCGCGAAAGGAATTGTTTTAAGTTTCAACATGGCGAACAGCAGATAGTTATAAATATTTTTAATCAATGATTTATTCGTTTTATATTTTATATTGTGTTTTAATATGAAATCATAGGGTATACTTTTACCTCTGAAAATATTTAATGCATAATCCATTGTTCCGTAACTTATTTCTATCGCTGAAATTTGTTTTGAATTGAGAAATCTGATCAATTCAATAAATTGTAATTCTGAAAACTTGCGAATATAATCATCACTCCCACTTATTTTTACAAGTATGGGATAGTCAGGTCCGCATTTATTTCGTATGTTTTCAATAATCAGATCAAGAAATTTTGTGCCGATTTTAGTTTTTTTATCTATGCCGAATTCATCAGCACGGCTGTTAACTGATGATAAAATAGACTGATGTATTAAATATCCGTGGGCCGCATGTAACTGGATTCCATCAAAGTCCGCTGATTGTGCGCGTTTTGCAGCATCCCCGAATTTTTCTATCAAATCACGGATTTGACTGTTTGATAATACTATAGGCTTTTGATTGAAGTAGAATGATTTTTTATCCGAGAATCCATAGATACATTCGGTTTTAATCAGGTCAGATATCGTCTGTCTGCCTGCATGAGAAATCTGCATAAAAATTTTTGAATTATTTTTATGTACAATTGCTGTAACTTTTTTGAAAGATGCAGTTTTTTCATCATCGTCAATCCCTGCCTGTCCGGGCTGGACCATTTTTCCGTCTTTTGAGATATATGTGCATCCGGTAATAATACCCCCGATATTATTTTTTGATAATTTTTCATAGAGGGTGAAATATTCTTCTGTCGGAAAGCCGTTATTATCCGCCATGCCTTCAAAAGTGGATGAACGGATTATTCTGTTATTCAGTTCAATGCTACCGATTTCTGCCCGTTCAAAGACCTTCATGTTCAGGCTTTCTGGTTGGTATGCAGATCAAATAAAAATCCGACGAAAATATATGAAAATAGAAATAAGAGCATGGCAAGCTCAGTATTAAAAAGTGCAATAAATGCAGCCTGACCGCAGGTACATGCCCTGAAATTTGTTGCCAACGAATAATATGTCATTTTACCGACAGGATTTTTGTAATAAAGCACACCGGTCCATACCTGCAGGAAAAAGGTTAGTAAAGCCAAAATGATGAATATCTTATTAAGCGGTGCATCAATGAGATTAAGTAAATATATTATAATAAATAAAATTGACGGCAGAAAAGAAGACATTATGGCAATAATTCTTGATTTTTCGATTCCATATTTTACGACAATTGTTCTCTTGTTAACTGCTTTATCACCCTCATAGTCTTTAAAATATGTATAAAATGTCATCAGTCCGTTCATTAACCATATCAAGCTCAATACTGATAAACGGCTTTGTGTAAGATATGGTGCTTGTGTCGGACCTGCTGCCAGAAAGCCGAAAATTGAACACATGGCAATCATTAATCCAAAAATTACATTTCCTAATATTCCATATCCCTTTGCAAATTCATAAATCATGTTTAATATGATGCCCCCCAGAAAAGGCAAAATAGCAATTGGTTCAAGATAAAAATAGGTTATGAAGCCGGTTATTATAATTAGAATAAATGACACAATAGAAGCAGCAAAAGGGTTGAGTTCTCCTGTTACCATTGGTCTTTCTGGAGCATTAATACGGTCTTCTTTCAAACCTAACAGATCATTGAAGATCTGATTTATCCCCCAGCTTAAAAATAATAATATTAATATAACTCCTTTTTTTTCATCAGCAGGCATTATTTCTACAGTTCTGAAATCAGTTGCAATATGTTCATAGAATGAAAGCCCGAGCCAGCCGGCAATTCCCGTAATAAAAGCGTAGTATAAACGCATTGATTTTATATATGCTTTAATAAATGTCATCATGATGCTACCTCAAATTTTTTGTGTGGAAATACAGGATTGTATATTTGCTTTTTTTTAAAATGAATTCCATATAACTTATTGCCGTCATTGGTATTCAGGATAATAAAATGCTGAATCTCATCGTATAATAGCGAGGTATAGGACGAAAAATCAGGTGATCAGAAAAGAACACCCCCGAAAATAAAAAAGAAAAAATATGTAAAAAAACAGATTTAAATAATCGTTTTAATGTAAAATCACCAATCAACAGTTTTAGTAGTAATGTCTTATTCATGAAAGTTGAATTATTGAAAAAAAAAGGAGAGTTTTCAATTTTAAAAGCTCTCACCACAATTCCTTCAAAATTAATCACGATTTTTCTATCAAATACGATTCACGGATACAAACAGCTAAATATTCCTTTCAGAAAAAGATCACTTCCGATGGAATAGGGAATAGGGGACATTCTCAAGAATAGATAATAGTATAGTATTTGTCCCTCGGTCGAGTAAACTCAGAAAACCGATCGTGAAACTCTTGATTCATACGGCTCTTCTCCTCATGGGAAATCTCCTCTCCGATATCAGTTACAGCATTATTGATCCCCGAATCCGGTTTAAATAAACCTTGTTTTAAAAATCATCTTTGTTTATTCTGTTTCACAAAATTTAAAAAATCCAGATCATAAGGTAAAAACCTGTTCATGATCACATTAAAAGGAGGTCTGTCGTGAAAAAAAGAAATCTGTTTACAGATTTGCTTGCCATTTATCTTCTCTTGGCAGGAGGATTTGCCTCTGCCCAGGAAGAAGAAGGACTGGAAGCTTTATTATTCATGGAAATCCCTAAAGTCATCACCTCCACCATGACTGAAAAAGACCCGTTCAATGCCCCTTCAACGATCACCGTAATCACTGAAATGGAAATAAAGTCGAAAGGATTGAGAACCCTTTCCGAATTGTTGAACAAAGTACCGGGAATCGAAGTATACAAAAATACCTATGGAGTGAATATCGTCACCTTGCGCGGCATTGCTCCTGGTGTGGTCAACGACAAATTCAAATTCATGGTCAACGGACACACGCTCATGGAACCTGTTTTCGGAGGATCTGAATTTTATGATATTGGTCTGGAAAATATCCAACAGGTAGAAATCATTCGGGGACCCGGTTCCTGCTTATACGGAACCAATGCTTTTGCCGGGATCATCAACATCATTACCAAAAAGCCTTCGGATTTAGATGGCGGGTCTGCGGATGTAAAAATAGAATCTTTCAATGCCATGCGGGCCAATATCCAATATGGAAAAGGAGCCACAAACTGGGATTTAGGAATCAATGCCAATTATTCCAAAACAGACGGCCCTGAAAACACCCTGGAACAAGATATCCTATACGGAACAGGGCTGTCCTATGCCCCCAATGAAATGAAAAACGGGGCAACCAAAATGCTGTTGGATCTCAATTACCGGTATAAAGACTGGAACTTGGATGCCAGTTACACGGATACGGAATTCGACTTTCCCGTCCCTCAAATGGGAGCGTTGACAGAAGACGGGGAAAATTCCACCTTGAAATTCTTCTTCATTGAAAGCAACTATCATTTTTCCCTGACAGACAATATGATTGTCAAAACTAAATTATCTTACGATCGCTACTCCAGCGATGATGATTTTCAGGTATTGCCTGATCATTACACCATGGGCATGGACATAGACGGAGACGGCTATATCGAATACTGGCCGGAAGGTGTTCACGGGAATTACACCTATAAATCCGAGGAATACCGCGGTGAAATCATGCTGGACATCCGTTCCAGTGACACCAATGAGATCCTTTTAGGTGTTTTCTTTGAACAGGTGAAAACCAGCGATATCGGAAATTCCGCAAACGGACATCCTCTGTATTTCATCAGTTATCCGGTTACCGTTGACTGGTCTGAAATTGCCCCATGGATCATTCCTGAAACCAGAAGAATTTCAGGGGTTTTCCTTCAGGATGAATGGACCATCTCAGATAACTGGTATCTGATTCTCGGCGGAAGATATGATAAATTTAATGATTTCGGCAGCACGTTTAATCCGAGATGCGGACTCGTATGGACATTCAACAACAAAGGCGACATTTTTAAATTAATGTATGGAACCGCCTTCAAATCACCGAGTTTTTCCCAGCTTTATGACCGGAATAATCCTTTTATTATCGGCAATCCAAACCTGGACCCGGAAACACTCACCTCCATAGAAGCTTCTGTCAATTATATCTTTGCTGAAAAGCTGCAGACTTTTCTCAGCGTGTATAACTTAAAAACCCGTGATTTGATCGATCTTTCCAATGACAGGGACTACACCCAGCCTACGTTTCCCAGATATTATATCAATTATGGAAAAACCAATGTCTGGGGGACAGAATTCGAAATGCGATTCAATTTCGCGGAAAAAAATTATGTATACGGCAGCTATGCCTATACCAAGGGAGAGGATGAGCAACTGGATATTGATCTGCCCAGGATTCCAAAAAATCAATTTACCTTTGGTCTCAATCTGCATAAAGGCATATTCAACTGGGATATCAACATGGATTACACCGGAGAAATGCCCCGTGAGGCGGGTGATCCCAGGGAAGAAATATCCTCGACCACTGTTTTTGATACCACATTCAGATTTGATAACATTCAGGACAAGGGATGGAACATTTATTTCTCCGTCTACAATATTACGGATGAAGAAATATACGCTCCTGCGAGCCTGACGGATTATCCGCTTGCGGATCAGCTTGTTTCAGCCAGGCAATACTCTGTGGGAGTTTCAAAGAAATTTTAACCACAGACCCCTGTATTCCTGATAAAAAATGAGGATTACCCTGAAGCCTTCCCGGGGAAATCAGTAGGTAGAACTGCGTCTGGGGCCAAATACTGCGCCCTTAAATTTGCGATGATCAATCCGCAGGTCTCCGGGGCAACTTCTATGACCGGTGCTTTTTCCCCCTGGAACCATCCGCCCCATATACTGGGTTCATTCCTCCTGAGGCCGGCGTAAGGACTATTCTTCATGGGATGCATGAAAATAGCCACGGAAGCCGGAGTCCCGCTCACACTGGGCAGAAGATATTCCAGCATGTCTTCAGTCGATGGATTCTTGATAAAAGTGAATCCTAAAGACCGGGTATACCAGGCAATCCGGGCCACTTTTCTCTTATCTTCCCGGTCGGGGCGCTGGTCAGATCTCATGGACGGCTTTTCACATTCAATCAGCACGCTGATTCCGCTGCCAAGCTGGGATTCAACAAAATCAAAAAATTGCCCGAACAAGTCTCCGCTCACACCCTGGATCTCAGGAAGCAGCTCCTTTGGAACTTTTTTAGTTGAAACCGTGATATAATCCCCCAAGACAAATTGATCATTTATTTTAATGAAAATCCCTACAGCGATGGGAATTTCATGAAAATAATAAATATAGGCATAAAAATTTTCCCGTTCGAGCAATTCTTCAAAAGAAAGTCCTGTCACCAGACCATCAGATAACTTTTGAGCCGTGTATTCAGCCATGAATACATCCCAATTTCCTCCATGTCTCTGCATCAATCCGGCTACTCTTAATCTGCCGGCTCGTGTAGCAGGCCGTCTTTCTTCAGGAGGAAAATTCGCCTCGATCAGATCCATCATATCAGTAAACGCCCCCCTGTCATTGGGATCGAGAGTCACCCTCTTGAGCAGAAACGTTCCATTCACTGAAGAATTCGGGGCTAATGCCGAATTCGTTACGGCATACAAAGGATAAACATAGCAGAAAAGAACGAACACCATGATGCTTCCTGATAAAAACTTCCTGATCATCATGAAGACCTCCCGGTTCCTCTGAAAACAGGCCCTATGGCATCCACTAAACACGGTTCGCCTTCGATTTCCAGCACCCATACATAGGGTTCCCCTTGATTCTTTTCCACTCCATGCATCACAATACCTGCTTTGGATATACTCGAAACCGCATTGATGAATCCGGAAGTGATTTCAAATCCAGGTAAAAAAGTCCCCGGTGCTCCCGGAGGATACAAAAGGACCTGTTCTGTCAGGATGTACCGCTTGTCACTCTTCGGAAACGTTTTTGAAAGAGGGAGATATTTATATTGAATGCCTGGAGGCATCAACTCCGGCCGGATGATAGATTGAAGCACTTCATGGGGACTCATGACTTGCTGTAATTTCATTCTATTCAATGCGGAAAAAGCCTCGGATACAAATTGAAATTTGGTCAGGTCCTCCGCATGCAATATTCCGGTTTCTATAAAATCAGAAGGGGATCGGTTTATAACAAGTTCAGTGATTATTTTCAGGAGACCGTAAAGTTTCTGTTCATGGGTCACGATATTTAACGGCAGCAGCAAAACAATATTAAAGGGGTCCACCAATTCAAGAATATAGCCTTCGCTTTCCAGAATTTTTGCCACAAGAATAGCATTCCATTCATTGACGGCCCCTTTGAAATTTAAAACCAGTTTGGAAGGATCCTGTCTGAAAGGCCTTTTTTCTGGGGGCGCATGAATATTTCTTGTGACCATCCCATCTTCGCCCATCGCCAATTGGTTGCAATCCAATAACTTGATACCTGCCTCAGTCAGGCCTTCAAGAGATCCATCAACCGCTTGCTTACGGATTCTTATGATGTCATGAAAAATACCGGAATCTTTAAGAGCATATTGGCCGGCTATAAATTTTCGGACTGCATCAATAGCGCCGATCATCAGCAGGTTGGGATATAAAGAAGTCAATGTCTGCACCTCTTTGCGCATTTTCCATTCAAAACGGATCCTCTCCTCCTCCGAATGAAAACGTCTTTGGGCACTGACATAAGCCACCGATGACTGCTGAAGTCCCAGTACAGTTTTATGAAAAGAAGTCACCACATAATCCGCTCCTAATTCAACAGCCGAGGAAGGAAAGTCATGATGAAACGGAAGATGCGATCCCCAGGCTTCATCCACATGAACGAGCATTCCGTGCGCATGAGCCTCGTCAATGACTTCCTTCAACTTATCAGGACTGGAACCATAATAAGTAGGGGCTGTGATGATAATGGCCCGGGGCATGAACGCCTGATAATTTGTTTCATCCCCTGCCCTGCGGGCCATGATTTTTGACTGTTCCACCTCCTGACGGATGGCTGAGATCATGTCTTCAGAGGAGGCTCCGACATCCACAAAACCTTCCTCGATCGTTGTCTTTTTCGTATCGATCAAAATCGGTGGTTTCAAATTAAACGTGCTCAACACTCCGGCGATGGAACGATGATAATTACTGGTCAGCATGACCCTGTCCCCTGATCTTAAATAAGACTGCATGACAATTTGATTGGATTGAGTGCTCCCTTGCGGAACAAAATAGGCATCCGCAGCACCGACTAATCTGGCCAGTGCTTTACGGGATTTTTCAATAAAAAAAGGGATCTGCGGATCAAAATTATACGGCATATCGTATGTCACTGGCTCACTCAACTTCTGTAAAAAAGGGGAATCAAAATAGGAAGGAATACCTGCCTCTGCGACAGGCATATACAGGTCTGTAGTCCGTTTATCTTGCGAAAAAAGTTTCGCCTGTTCCAGATAATGACTGATCGTCGGTTCTTCCAGTTGGGCCCTTCTATAGGCCTCTGTTCCCGGTTTCAATCTCTCTTCAATCTCAGGAAGAGATTGATCATGCCCCTCTCCTCCGGAAAAAGCCTCATCGGTTTTCCATTTATCCCCCTCTTTCTTCTGTGGAATGACCATCATCGAAGGTTCTCTCCCCGCCCGGCGATACATTCCGGAAATATTAAAATAAGAAACATAATCCACGCTTTCCTGGGAAAGGGTTTTCAAAAACCCTCTGAAGGATACATCAACAACAGTTCCGCGCAAGAAAATGGCATTGGTTCCTAAATAAGGAATGATGACGTCTTCAGCTAAGACAAAACGAGTATCAGGGTCTGGTTCCTCTATGAGTTTTGAACAGGAAAGACGTACTACATGATCCCAATGAAGATTGGTTTCGAAATTAGTCATGGCCATCTGTCTTTTTTCCGGGGACGGAATAGCGTCTATCACCCTTTCTTCATAACCAGGTATCTGAACAAGTGTTTGAAGCACTGCCTCATCAGGTTTACCCATAAAAATACTCGTAGGCTTCTCAGTCAGGGTAATATGGATGATATGTTTCATGACATCAGGAATCTCATCTGTCAAGGCATATCTAGGATTGATGATACAAGCCAAAGTTGAAAGATTCGCCCCCTGCACGATCACTCTCCATTGTGGATCCCTTTTGAGCCGTTCCTGCATGGCTCTTGCTGTCCAGCCGTTTGGATTTTGATTAAAACGGATGCTGATTTTGAAAGGATCCGACCCTGTTGTTTGAGCAGTTTCAGGATGAAGCTTTATTCCAGCTATTTTCTGAGCCCGGTCCAATTCAGATAGCGTAGGTTCACTTGTCAGGCTTGATCTCCATTCGGTTTGACAACTGGTTTGGACCTCCTGTATGAGAGTCTGGTTGAATACCTTGATCGAATGATTCCGGGTTTCCAAGACATCCTGTAAAAATTTATTTCCGTTCATCACAAGCGATTTCCGGATATCATCCATGACACACAGAGAAACATAAGAAAAACTGGTGGACACAAAACTGGCTTTTATCTGGTTGAATATCTGCTCGGATTTACCCTGAAAAGAAAACAGCTCGTTTAATGAAGAGTGCACCCAACCCTGGTCGGACTCCGGTACCAAACCGACAATCCGATCCATTGTATTCTTTATCCTTTCTGTCACTCTGGCTATTTCCCCTGCATGGTCTACTTCAGAGATATCTTTTTCCAGACGACTGATTTCATCAAACATTTTTAATGTGTTCTTAAAATACCTGTTGGCGGCTCTCAACTTATTCCCGCTCAATTCAGTGACCTCCACAATATGGTTGAATGTGGCCCAGGCATCTTCTTCGAACAGAAATTTCAAATTCCGGTGTATCACGCTGGCCTGTAAAAAACCGGGAACGATCCCGCTAAAAGGCTGGACAACAAAATCGGCTCCGGCATCAACTCCGGATTCAGGAAAATCATCATGAAAATGATAAGGGGTTCCCCTTTCCTGAATATGGACGACCATCCCATGTTCATGAGCTTTTTGAACGATTTTTTTCAGTCCCACTATGGCCGTTCCATAAGAAGAAGGCTGACATAAAATAAGAGCGCGGGGCATGAAAGCCTTGTATCCGGTAAGAGGGATCACGTGTTTTCTTTCCTTCTTTAAATGCTTCAGGGTCTCTCTGGCTTTTACTGCAGCCTGTTCGATCATGTCTATGATGGTCTGGGCATCAGGACTCAAAGTGAGCTTCCCGTCCGCATCTCTTGGTGTCGGGATCAGTGTCGGCCGGACATTTAATTCCGCCAATCCATCCAAAATCATGGTCCCGACTTCAATCCCCCCTACCAGAACCTCATCTCCCTCATGCAGATAGCTACGCATAGCCAGCTGATTGGCCTGATTCCTTTCACCGGTCAGCATCGAAGAACGGTCCGCGCCAAAGGCATTCGCCATTAATTTCTCAGATCTGCGAATATACGTGGACGGATGCACCAGATCATCCGCATGTTGTATAGAAACAGAAAAATCATAAGCCAGTACCGGTTCAATCGCTTTAAGCAGCCCTGCTGTTATTCCGGGATAAAGTACCCCCATATGGCCTGGAGTGCAATACCTGGCTACAGCATTCCTTGCTTTCTCCTGAATGGCATTCACAATAGGAGTTTCCTGATGCGCCTTCAACTCTTCAGCAGTAAAACGTGAATGGCTGGGAAGTTCTTTTATCCTTGAGCGCGGGGCAAGGGAATCGTAACAAAAAGAAACCGCATCTATATCTGAGCCGAATATCTTCTGAATGATGGGGACCTGCTTTTTAACACACGGTTCCTCATCAAAATAAAACAAGAAAATGACTAGTATTAAGTGTTTTAACATATTGCTATACTATTTATTATGTTAATCCTTTTCGTTATATTTTATTACTCCAAAACTAATAAAAAGTCAAGATGGCTTGTGATTTTTAATGCCCTGATCATAACAAGAGAAAAATGGAAACGATTGTTGATACATCAAGAAAGCCGGCTAAAACAGGATGATAAAGATTGGTGCCCATAAAACGGCCTAACACCAGTGTAAATAAAGGGGGTCTTAAGACGGACGAATTCAGATTCCCAAAGCTTCCCGGAACCGGCCCAGGATGATCTTCCAGGTGAAATTATTTTCTACGAAAATTTTCCCATTCTTGCCCATTTCTTTCAGCCTATCAGGATGAGAAAGCCCGTACACAAGGATTTGTTCGAATTCGAAATAATCGTTGAAAATAAAACCGCCTTTTGAAAGCCGGGTCCAGTAAGAAGTGACTGCTCCATGTTGACTGACTAAAACCGGGACCTCACAAAGCCAGCTTTCCATGATGATGATGGAAAAGGATTCATTTCTGGAAGGCTGGCAGTTAAAAAGCGCACCGCTGTAACAATCGAATTTATCCTCCTCGGAAAGAAATCCCAAATCATGAATCCGGCCCTGGTCTTGTGAAAGCATTTCCACATGACCTGATCCGAATGTGACAAAATCCAAAGTATGCGGATACATCTTTTGATATAGCCGTACCATCTCCAAAAGCAGAGGGAAATTCTTACCGCCTTCTCTCCGGCCGGCATAAGTGATAAAGGGCCTCTTCAATCCGTATTTCTTCCTGAACCTGTCCGGGTCGTGGGCAAGAGCCCCGTCAAATCCAACAGACACAAAAAAACATTTCTCATCCGGCAGATTATAAAGCTCCTGAGCCAGTTCCATTTCCGGAGGGGAATTGAAAAGTATTTTTGGAACCTGTTTAAAAAGATTTCTTATACAATCAAGACGGGAAAAATTTTCAGGATGAAGACACGGGATCAAAACGGATTTTTCAGGATGAATTTTCACACCGTTGATGATGATCCCGAAAAGATACGGCATGAAAATAAAATAATCAGATTGGCTGTTTTGGATGTATTCCATCATGGAATCAGAATTGAGGCTGTTTTCCAGCCAGACAGCCTCCTCCTCTTGAGAAAGCGTGTCCCCTTCAGCGATTCTTACTTCCAGTTCATGGAAACGGGAAGGGTTCTTCCTGGTATTGGCCTGGAAAAGCCTGACTGAAACGTCTCTCTTTTCAAAAGCCCGTTCCTTACCTTCATTTTTCCAAGTTTGAGGGTCCGTCGCACAGGAAGCCAGGAGCTCAACCGCATATCCGGATTGGGCGCATTTTTCAGCCAGCATCCGGCAATAAGTCTCGGCTCCACCCGCTTGAACGGTAAGGTATCTCGGACAAATGAAAGTCAGTTTTGTTTTCGGATTCATGGTGGATATAAAATTAACACTGAAATGGACTATAGGACATAAAAAAATTTCAAGCTCCTCATCCCTGGCATGATCAATCCACTGATTGGATTGCGGCTATGACACGCCGTTATCTTGGTAATGATTTCCCATATCACATCCTGGCACCTAGGCCTATTTATGGGTAAGCCCGGCCCGTTTCAAAGATAAAAAAAGTTTCCACCCATAAAGACCGGAGATACCCGCCAAAACCATGAAACTCTGCGTGGGCTTTAAGTTCAATTTGGCCAGAATCCAATACAGGGGTCCGGCAACAAAAACACCCATCAATGCGGCAAAATTGGATGCCGCTATCACTTTTCCCTTCTGATCCGCTGAAGGGCGAATCTGAATAAAGGATTCCAGGGGGATCAGATATAATCCGCTGCAAACGCCAAACAAAACCAGCAACAAAAAAAGAACCATAACCTGGAATGAAAACTCCCGGAACTTAAACGAAGGCATATAAATAATACAGGACATGAGTAATAAAAAAAGCGTCATCATGAAAAGGGTGGGAAGCAGGACCCGGTACCATTTTTCTCCTTTGGCGAAACGGGCAGCCAAAAGCGCCCCGACACCCACTCCCAGCATTTCAGCCACCACCAGAACACTGGTGGAGGTTTTATTCAGATTGAATTGCATCGGCCCCATTTCATTGATTATAAGAACCATGAGGGATCCCATAAACCAGAAAAAGGTATTAGCCCAGACGCTGATATGCAGTAAACTATCTTCGCGTATTTTCAAAAGATCCCGGACCGTATTGACAGGACCGAACCAGGGAAAAGAATCCCGGGTTCCGGCTGCTTTTCTTTTAGGGACACCAAAACTCACAAGCAAACCAAAAACCGCCACGCTCAAAACAGTCAATGCCACCACGCACTGTCCTACAGGTGCAGGAAAAATATGCTGAAACCATGTGATGATTGCGGACGTTGATTGAGAATCCAATGCAAATCCGGCTAAAGCAATGCCGCATAAGATCGCCAATGTACAAACCAGCTTCACAATCCCGTTAGCCTGGGTCACGTATGATTCAGGATAAAGCTCCGGGATGGATCCGTTTAAAGACGGGCTGAAAAGAGAAGCATGGATTCCCATGAGTGCCAGCATGGTTAAAATCAGAAGCCAGCTGAAAGAGGACAACGAATCGCCGGGTTTCAATAAAAGCATTCCCAACGCTCCTATAATCATGGCGATGAGTTCAAGTACTTTCACACAGATAACCACATTCCTCTTGGAAAAGCGGTCTGCAAGCCATCCAGCCGGAGCCGTTACGATCAGGTATGGCAGAGTAAAAATCATGGTGGCTAAACCTTGAGCATCATTTCTTCCTGCGCTTACGGCCAGTAAAAGCACAGATTGTTTAAAAAAATTATCATTGAAGACGCTGCAGAAATAGGTCGCTGCCATGGCAATGAAATTTTTTCTGGCATTTCTGATTTGAAGTCTTTCATCAGACACAGAATGAGTCATTCAGGCACCGCAAACAGCAATTTATCCAGGGCTTGGATGAGAGGCTTCAACCCTTGTTTTGTCGCAGCTGAAATAGGGAAAACGTTTTTTCGCTCCCGGTCAGGAAGTTGGGAGAGAAAATCCTTCAATTGAGTCTTATCCGGATCCAGATCCATTTTATTAGCAGCGATCAGCTTATTTTTACCTTCGATGTCATGACCGAATTCATGAATTTCCTTTGAAAGGATACGATATGCATCCCCGGGAGGTACCGACGCATAAAAGGAAACATCGATAACAAATAAAAGCACACGGGTCCGTTCCACATGTTTTAAAAACTGGATTCCTAGTCCCTTGCCTTCCGACGCATGTTCAATGAGTCCGGGGATATCAGCCATCACAATACTCCTATAATCACTCATATTGATGACACCTAAATTCGGATGAAGTGTGGTGAAAGCATAATCCGCTATTTTAGGATGGGCCTTTGAAACAGCAGCCAAAAGAGAAGATTTCCCCGCATTTGGAAACCCGACAAGGCCCACATCAGCCATGACTTTCAATTCCAACACAGCTTTGAATCCGACTCCCGGCCATCCTGGCTCTGTACGATGCGGAGACTGATTTCTGGCGGTCGCAAAATGCTGATTGCCACGTCCTCCGTCCCCTCCTTCAGCCACAACCACTTCTTCATCATGCGCCAATATATCACATATGAGTTCTCCGGTTTGGGCATTCCTAACCAGCGTACCGCAGGGAACAGTGACTTTACAATCTTTCCCCTTTTTCCCGGAACACTGATTGCCTTCACCCGGTTGTCCGTTTTCCGCAATGAGTTTAGGGGAATAGCGGAATTTAGAAAGCGTGTTTAAACCGGAATCGCCGATAAAAATAACGCTGCCCCCTTTGCCTCCATCACCGCCGTCCGGCCCTCCTTTAGGCATGTATTTCTCCCTGTGAAAGGACAGGCATCCTCTCCCCCCGTGGCCAGACTTGATAAAAACATTCGCTGTGTCTATGAACATGATTCGCTTTGCTTAATTAAGAATTGAGAATGAATCATTACAATAATGAGCTGAAAAATCTCTTTTCGAATTCTTAATTCCCTTTTATTAAATCACCCGGACAGGCAAAATCACAAATGGAACCCCCTGATAATAAAAACGGCGCTGCATGGCAAAAACAAGATAGTTATCCAGCCACGCGGAGAGGATGGAATATTCCTGAAAAATAAGCTGGCCTCCGAAAAAAATGGCTTGAGGGAAACGCTCCACGATTTGAGGGGCCATTTTGACGGTTTCTTCAACCACATCGGTTCCAATGGCCAGATACCCTTCTGAAGGATATCCGTGGCTGCGCATAAAATTGACATAAGCGTCGACTTCTTTTTTTACTTTGATTTGAAGACGCTGCAGTTCAGCCGCTCCTTTGAATACCCCGGCATCAATGACTCCAACCTGTAAAAAGACAAAATTCTTAAACGTATTTCCGAACAGACGAATGACACTGAATAGAGTATGAAGACCCAATCCGTTGTACCCATTGACCAGCAATATCGCTGTTTTTGCTTTTGGCTCACATTCAGGAACGGCAGCTTCAATTTGACGGCCGGGGATTCCTCCTTCAGGTGTTTTTGAGACCTGAACCAGACTATCAAGCCTCTCCAACATTTTCGCCACACGTTTATAATGATTCTTGATAACTACGACAGCCAAAATAAGCAGGACCGTGATGAAAAGAGTGATCCATCCCCCCTCCTGGAATTTGGCTATGATCATTGAAATGAGAATAAAAATCGTCAGTACCAAGCCAATGCCATTGATGAATAATTTTTTCTTCCATTGCTCCACTTTCACCCTGGTTATCCACCAGTGCCGGACCATTCCAAGCTGAGACAAAATAAAAGTAATGAACACGCTGATACTGTACAGCACGACCAGAAGTTGAACCGAACCTCGTGTAAAGAAAAGCAGTATCAAAGCGGAAATCCCCATCATAAAAATCCCGTTCTTGGTCATGAGCCTGTCGCTCAGCAGGGCAAAACGAGTGGGAAACCATTTGTCCAAGGCCATGTTGGCCAACACCCTGGGACCTCCCAGAAAACCGGTTTGCGCCGCAACAAACAGGATAGCCGCTTCAGAAATCAGGGTAACAGAAATAAAAATCCGGCTGATATTTTCACCCCAATTCGCTGTCATGGCTTCAAGAACAACCGCGTTCAGTGTTTTTCCTTCACACGGAACTACCTCATAAAGAAAGTAAGCAAACATGAGTCCGATCACTGCAACGGACAAGGAAATGGCCATGTACTTCATGGTTCGCTTTCCTGTTTCCACCCTGGGCTCTCGAAGAATCGACATGGCATTACTGACCGCCTCGATTCCTGTATACGTTCCAGCACCCATGCTGTACGCCCGTAATATCAGGACAAACATTCCGATGATGCCTATTTCCGAGTAAGCACTTGTGACGTCATACGTGACATTGGCAGCGACTTTGGGCAGGTCCAACAAATGGGTGATGACTGCGTAAAGAATCAAAAAAAGGTGAGTCAGCACAAAGATAAGAAAAACAGGGGCTAAAATACTGACGGATTCTTTCACCCCACGCAGATTTAGCAAAATTAATATCAGCACCCCGATGGCTGCAAAAGCCAGTTTATATTGAATCCATTCAGGGGGGAGAAAACTGAATAATGCATCCGCTCCGCTGGCAATGGAGATCGCAATCGTCAACACATAGTCTATCAGTAAAGCGCATCCGGATATCATGCCGAAAGTAGGGGAAAGCAGCTTGCTCGCCACCAGATATCCTCCTCCGCCGCTGGGAAACAACTCTATGATCTGCGAATAACTGGCGCTGATCACAAAAATGGTAAAGGCCGTAGCCAATGCGACAAAAATAGAAAGATAAGGGTGATTTTTTAAAGAAATGAATGCCTCGGCAGGACCGTAACAGCATGAGGAAAGGCTGTCTGCACCCAAACCGACCCAGGCAAAAAAAGCAATGAGGGAAATTTTTTGAAAAATTCCTGCATCAAAGGGATTTCTGGCCCCTCCGATGACAAGTGTTTTCAGCCAGTTAAATATTTTTATGGGATTGATTTCGATTTTCATGGTTGAATATGTTCCATGAAGGACGTAAAAAGCATGAAAAGAAATGGATCTTGACCTGCTATTTCACCATTTTATTTGTATGTCCTTCTTGGTGAACCAGTTTCTTTTACTTTATCCGATAACACAAGAAAAGGCGGGTAAATCCCCCGCCTTGAGGTTCTATCAGACGGAGAAAACCGTTTATTTTTTCATCTTCTTTGCACCCTGGGCCAACACGTTTGCCATGTCGGTTTTCTCCCAGGAAAACTGAGACCTGCCGAAATGTCCATGATAGGCTGTCTCGCAATAAACGGGTTTCTTTAATCCGAGTTTTTGAATAATGGCCGCCGGTCTTAAATCAAAATGCTTGATCACCAACTCAGCCAGTTTTTCATTATCGAGAATCCCGGTTCCAAAAGAATCCACCAGCACAGAAACCGGTTTGGCCACACCTATGGCATAGGATATCTGGATTTCACAACGTTTGGCCAGTTTCGCCGCCACAATATTTTTCGCGACATACCGGGCCATATAAGCGGCACTGCGGTCCACTTTGCTTGGATCTTTTCCTGAAAAAGCTCCGCCGCCATGTCTTCCCATGCCGCCATAAGTATCCACGATTATCTTTCTTCCTGTCAGACCGCAATCCCCCATAGGACCGCCGACCACAAATCGTCCCGTTGGATTGACATGATAGACGGTATTTTTATCCAGCAGCTTTGCCGGAATCACTTTTTTAATGATTTTAGCTATCACTTCTTCACGGAGTTTCTTATAGGGAACCACGTCATCATGCTGTGTCGAAACAACCACGGTATGAATCCGGAACGGCTTGCCAGCCTTATATTCCACCGTGACTTGAGATTTCCCATCCGGCCGCAGGAAAAGCATCTCTTTTCTTTCACGTGCCTGTGCTAATCTTGCCACAAGACGATGAGCCAGTAAAATCGGGAGAGGCATGAGTTCGGGTGTTTCATCGCAGGCAAATCCGAACATCATTCCCTGATCTCCTGCCCCCTGTTCATGACTGGCAGTGGCCGTGACCCCTTGAGAAATATCAGGCGACTGTTTCCCGACCGTGTTCACGACAGCGCAGGTTTTATAATCAAAACCCATCGCAGCATCCGTATATCCGATCTCTCTTATCGTCTTTCTGACGAGTTTCTGAAAATCCACCTGAGCACGGGAAGTGATTTCCCCGGCCACCACAACTAGACCTGTTGTAACAAGAGTTTCGCAGGCCACCCTGGAATCCGGGTCCTGTTCAATCATCGCGTCTAAAACTGCATCAGAAATCTGATCGGCCACCTTGTCCGGATGACCTCTGGAAACTGATTCTGAAGTAAATAAATAATCTCCACCCATTTCCATAATCCTTTTTGAGTTAATTAAAATGATTTAAGATTTAGCCAGTGAGAATATGAAAATAATCAGCCTATGACAAGATGAAAAAAATCCTCCGGCATGAGATCATTCCCATGCAGGTTTCTGATACAACTGCGCCCCCCGTTTCAGATGAATGTATCCCATGGACAGAGAGCTAACTGAAGAAATGATTGATGAATATACTAAATTGTTTAGTATAAAGCGAAACCAAGTATGATCACAACCAGAATCAATCCAAAAAGGGAAACCCCATGACTTTTCTTCCGGCGTGGGCGAATCAGTTACAAGAACTGTTTTGTTCGTGTTCTGCGAGCCAATTCATTCTATACGGTTCGGTATTTGACGTGGTTCCGTATTCCGATGAAAAGACCGGCAAAACCGTTTTCCTGCCTTTAAAGGAATTTCTGGATGAAATCATGCTCCAGAATTACGATTGTGTGATTCACTACGACCGGGGAAAAGGCATCACGGCGAGCCGCGGCGAGAAGGAATGGACCGGATGGCTTGTATCCGTTACCGGGGACCGCTCTTCTGATTTAGTGATGCAGAATGCAAGAATCCCCTTTTACGCACTTCAGTTGATCGATGGTTTTATCCTCAAGACCCTCCATCTCCAGACCATCCGGGGACAGGAAAAAGGATACGCCCCTTACAAACTCGCTGTAGTGATTGACTTCGCTCAGTTTGTCGCTCCCCGTGGTGATTCCCTGCAGTTATCCGGCGATATCGCATCCCATGTAGTTAAAATTTTAAGCTGGGCAAACGATCCTTCTATCATCAACAGCAATATCGCCATTTTCCTGATCACGGAAAAATTGAATGATTTGAATCACCTGATCACGGATAATCCGGCAACAGCCAGAATCGAACTCCTGCTTCCGCAGGAAAATGAAATGGAAGACTATCTCCGATATCTACATGGAACCTCTTTTCCTGATCTTGAAAAACAAAGCGATATGACCTTAAAGGAAATGGCAGGAAAACTGAGAGGATTAAGCCGCATCAGCGCCCATCATATAATCGCATCGGTCCTGAAGAACCGTAAACGCATCACTGTTTCGTTCTTAATGGATCTGAAGAAAGAACGGATAGAAAAGGAATGCCAGAATCTTCTGGAATTTTTCCAGACCGATTTCAATCTAGATTATATCGCAGGTCACGCGCCGGCCAAAAAATGGCTGCGACAGGATGCCGCGCTTCTGCGTGCTGGGAAAACGCACGCCTTGCCGATGGGATACCTTATCACGGGCAGGATTGGAACGGGAAAGACCTACCTCGTGGAATGCTGGTCAGGGGAGTTGGGGATTCCCTGCGTGGTATTGAAAAATTTCAGGGACAAATGGGTGGGAGCCACAGAAAGCAATCTGGAAACGATTTTTTCCATCCTTCGCGCTCTGGGACAAGTGATTGTATTTATCGACGAAGCGGATCAGATGACAGGCAAACGAGAATCCGGCACAGGAGACAGCGGACTTTCGGGAAGAGTCTATGCCATGCTGGCAAAAGAAATGTCCAATACTCGCAACCGGGGCAAAATCATCTGGATACTGGCCACATCCCGCCCAGATTTATTGGAAGTCGATTTGAAACGCCAGGGCAGACTAGACGTCCATATTCCCCTCTTTCCTCCTCAGACAACAAGCGAAATCCGGCAGCTGTTTATATCCGTATCGAAAAAAATCCAATTCCCCCTAGGGGAAAAAGACCTCCCGTCCTTTCCCAAGGGATTCCTGTTAAGCGGCAATGAAATTGAAGGCATTTTAATCAGAGCGTTACGGATATTCGAATTGCAGGGAAAACCGAAGTCATCCCTGCCGGTGATTCTCCGGAGCGTTATTAAAAAAATGAAACTCCGTGTTCAAACCGGAAAACTGGAATACATGGACTGGATTGCAGTCAAGGAGTGCACGGATGCGCTTTTCTTACCGCCTGCTTACGCAAAATATTCAGCGGAAGAAGTAGAAAAAAAGATCGAGTCATTAAAAAAATATGTTTAATTGCCCGAAAACAAAACTGATAATGGAAAATCATCACCGAAAAGAATGGAAATTGGAATAACGAGAACCACGAATACAACGTTATTCGCGGCAACTCATTTTATCAAAATAAGGAGAAAGACAATGGGAATCTTTGAAAGACTAGGAAGACTCATGAAAGGATTCGTCGGTTTGTTCATAAGCGGGATTGAAGAGAAAAATCCTGAAGCACTCCTGGAAGCAGCCCGTTCCGATTTTTCGAACAAGATAACGGAATACAATGAGGCGCTGGCTAAACTGGCGGGGATCGCGGAACGGCTGAAGATTCAGCTTAAAAACAAGACGGAAAAAACCAAACAGCTTGAATCCAGAATCATGGCCAATTACAAATCAGGAAACACGGAATTGGCCGGTTCTCTTGCACGGGAACTCCAGGAATTAAAAGCAGATCTTGAGCATGACTCACAGGAAATGAAAGATACGAACGAAGCATATGAATCCAATGTGCGAAGCGTTAAAATCACCCAGAAAGAATTCGAAGAAAAAATACGCCGGCTGGAAAGACAGCTGGGCCAAGTGAAGCTGAAAGAAGCCCAGGCTGAAGCAGCGGCAGCCTTGGGAGGCATTGCTTTCAAGACCGGCGACGCAGGAGACACCTTGAAAAACGCGCAGGACGTTCTGGAAAAACGCTACGAAAAAGCTTCCGGAAAAATGCGGGTTACGCAGGACCTCTCATCCGCTTCGGATCTCGGAAAAGGAATGGAACTGGAAAGAAAAGCTCTTGAAGAACAGGCTCTGGCTGAATTCCTCGCAAACCAGGGCTTACAGATTCAAAAACCCAAAGCCGGAGAAATTCCTCCTGTCCAGAAAGAAATCGGCCCCAAAAAAGTGACAGAATAATTCGGATCAAAAAAAAGGAAAAGAATATTTATCTGACCCTATGATTCATTTTAAAAAAACGTCATTCCGTCCCCCAGTCAGAATTCTTTTCATGACCTTGTTTTTATCCGTCCACTTTTCTTTATCCCTGTATTATTCCTTATGGGTAGAAAAGGAAGAAGTGCAGGCAGATGAATGTATATATTATGAATTAGCTCATTCCTTGGCTGAAAAGGGGACCTTCGCGGATAAAAAGCCATGTTTTTATTGTCCAGCTGACAAACCAACCGCGTTCCGCCCCCCTATCTACCCCCTGTTTCTGAGCCTGATCCTAAAAATAACAGGGGAACAAAACATGATCATAGGCGTCAGAATCATTCAATGCGTATTGGGGCTTCTCTTTTTGCTCATGATGCACAAAACCTGCTCTCTCATATTCCGAGACCACTGCGCTGATATTTGCCTTGTTTTATCCTGCTTTTTCCAACCTTTCATCTATTTTTATTCAAAAATTCTATCTGAATTTCTGGCAGGTTTTCTCACTCTCTTTTTGTTCTTACTCATCCGATTACTTCAGGATCACAAGAAAAAAATCATTTCCCTGACCATAGGTCTTGTGTATGCCACGGCAAGTTTAACCCGTCCCAATCTGATCTACCTTGGTTTTCCCATTATGGCAGGTATATGGCTGATTCCTTCCGAATCCGCTGTTAAAAAATTCTTTCACCTTTCACTGGTCCTGATTGTTTTTTTATGCGGTCTCGGAATATGGACAGCAAGAAATTATCTGGCACTGAATCACTTTTGTTTTTTAACATCCTCAGCAGGATACAATTTATACTCCGCGGCTTATGGGGAAAAAGATTATGCCAAAGAAATCGAACCTGAAATTAAAAAAAAACCGGAACTCATGAACGATGAAATGAAAGCCGATGCTTATTTCTATCATAAGGCCAGAAACAAAATCCTGAAAGAACCCCATGAGTTCATAAAAAAAATCCCGGAAAAATTAGCCATTTTTCTTTTCTCTGATTTCAAGCAGGCACAAATGACTGATGCTGTCCCATTCATTTTTTTGCTCCTATTGTATCTTGGATTAATTCCCCGGGTGAGACTTTTTCCTCTTTACACGGTCATTCTAATCCTTGTGTTTTGGCTAATCCCCTTTTATCACGCTTACCGGGAAATCCCTTCCATCTTCTATTTCATGTTCAGAAAAGTAACTTATTGCATTACCAACCTGTATCCTTTCATCGTAATCGGATTCATTCCTGTTCTTTCCCGGATAAAAGAACGGACAGCTTTCCTTCCGGTTCTGTTATTGATCGCATTAGTCATGCTCCAGAACAGCCTGGTGCTGCCCCGGATACGATACCGTTTTATTATCGAACCCTATTTACTGATGATTGCATCCTGCGGAATGATATTTGTAACGGAAAAAATTAAAATCATTTTATCATGTATTTTTAAAAAAAAATGCTATAAAAACAAACAGATCGATATACAGTCATCCTCCTTATTAAAAAAATATGAATCAGAATGACGTCAGAAAATCGGCACGGTTCGTGACCAAGGTCATAGCATGGTACTTCATCCCAGGAAAATCCAAAATTTTGACTCAACTTGTGGATCTCAGCGAAACCGGATTATGCATGAATGCTGAAAGCTTTATTCCCAAAGGCGAAAAAATAAATCTCGAACTGCAATTCCCGACCTCTTTTCCTAAAATCACCAAAATTACCGGGGAAATCATCAACAGCAATGAGATCCTCCAGGGCATATTGTATCATCTTCATGTAAAATTCAACGCTTTGGATCCTGAGTCAAAATCTGAAATCGATAAATTCATTTCCCTCCACCAGAAGGAGCTCGCCCCCATAAAAAGTCAAACTCAGGAACATAAACCCAACCTTTCTCCCGATCAATTAAAACACATCCTGCCCGCTATCATTAAGCTCGTTTCCGATCAGACTATTTTTCAATGCCATTTTACTGGGAATGTCATTTCCACGTCCCTTGAATCCATTCATGCCGACGTCACATATCTTGCCCAGTCTGTTCTTGTCTTCAGTTGCGAAGAAAGATTCTTCTTGAATACAGATATCGTTCTCGATCTGAACATGCCGGGTTCAACAAAACCCTGCAAACTGTCTGTCACTATTAAAAAAATCGAAGAAAAAAATGAAACGCCATTTGAATATGAGACCGTATATACCATTCCAGATTCACTTGAAGAATACCGTGTGAACGAATGGTTATTAACATTATTCATCAGAAAACTCGGAAGAAAAACAATAGATGAAATCATTACCCAGAATACGCCCATGTCTTCCTCTGATGACAAATCCTGGTCCGAACATCGAAAATGGACAAGGAGCCTATGTGATCTGGACTCGCAATTATACGATGAAATTGAATTCACCGTTGCTCAAGCACACATCAAAGATATTTCTCTGGGAGGAGCCAAAATCATCTTTAATAAAGAGATCATGCCATCCAGCCATGTACTTTTAAAAATAAAATTATTCAATGAAGACATCCGTATCCCTTCACAAGTGAAATGGAATGCATTTCTCAAGGAAAAACAACATTATGAAATCGGGCTCCAATTTGATAAGCTTGAAGACCGGGCACAAAAAACAATTGGGAAATATTTACAATCTTTAAAATAACCACCCGCTTGCCGAGACACAGTTCATCATAAACCGGTTTTTTCTTACAAACCTTTATTGATTCATGGGAAAACCGGCGAGATTGGGTTGACTTGCTTTATTTCTTTTTGCTACGGTGACGTTTATCATTGATCTTAACAAATCATAAGGAACCGATTCATATGGAAGACGATAAAAAGAAAACTGAAAACACGTCACATCCATTCTCTCTGCATGCGAAAGTCCTGGATAAAATCAAACAGGGAATGGATGCGGATTCATTGAAAGATTCTTTCATCTCCAATCTCTTGTTTTCGATTGCTAAAGATCAGTTTACAGCAACAGATTATGATTTATTCCTGAGTCTGGCCTTTGTCATCCGCGAACGTCTGATGGAACGGTGGATCAAAACCCAGCAGATTTATCATCAGAAATTATGTAAAAGAGTTTATTATCTTTCTCTCGAATACCTGACCGGTCGCAATCTAGGCAACGCTGTTATCAACCTGGGACTGGAACAAGATGTGGAGAAAGGGATTGGGGAACTGGGTCTGAAACTCGAAGAATTGAGGGACCAGGAACTGGACGCAGGACTGGGCAACGGAGGTTTAGGCCGACTCGCCGCCTGTTTCCTGGATTCCATGGCAACGCTTCAGATACCCTGCCACGGATACGGCATCCGCTACGAATACGGCATTTTCAATCAAGCCATTGTGAACGGCTACCAGATGGAAAATCCAGACACCTGGCTTCGGCTCAGGAATCCCTGGGAAATCGGCAGGCCTGAATTCACCTTCACAGTGAAATTCGGAGGCCGTGTGGAACAATACCATGACCATAAAGGACTCTTGCGGTATAAATGGGTGGATACTCAGGATGTTCTGGCCATGCCCTATGACACTCCTATTCCAGGATATCAGAACAGCATCGTGAACACCCTGCGCCTTTGGTCATCAAAAGCAACGAATGAATTCAACCTGGATTATTTCAATCACGGAGACTATCTCAAGGCGATCAGTGAAAAATTCGAAAGCGAAAATATTTCCAAAGTGCTTTATCCAAATGACAATAATTTTTCGGGCAGGGAACTGCGGTTCAAACAGCAATATTTCTTTGTTTCCGCATCCTTACAGGATATCCTCAGACGTTTTAAACGGCATTCAAACGATTTTTTAGAGATTCCGGACCAGATGGCCATCCAATTGAATGACACCCATCCGTCCATAGCCATCCCCGAATTCATGAGGCTTCTTGTGGATGAGGAAAAGCTTCCCTGGGAAGACGCATGGGAAATCACCGTTCATACTTTTGCTTATACCAATCACACGCTCATGCCAGAAGCATTGGAGACATGGCCGGTCACTCTTTTTGAAAAATTGCTGCCGCGACATCTGCAGATCATTTTTGAAATCAACCACCGTTTTCTTAAACAGGTCGCCATGAAGTATCCCGGTAACAATGATAAATTGCGCGACATGTCACTCATTGAAGAAGGGAATGAAAAGAAAGTCAGAATGGCTTATTTGAGCATCATCGGGGGACATTCCACAAACGGGGTAGCAGCCCTTCATACAAAACTTTTAAAATCCACTTTTTTCAATCACTTTTACAACATGTTTCCCGAACGGTTTAACAATAAAACCAACGGCATCACGCAGAGACGCTGGCTGAAAAAATGCAATCCAGAACTATCAAACCTCATTTCTTCCAAGATAGGCGAAGACTGGGTCACCGACCTGTATCAACTTAAAAAAATCCTCCCCTTCACTGAAGATAACGATTTCATTAAAAAATGGATCAAAGTGAAAAACATCAACAAACAAAAGCTGGCTGAACTTGTTGATAAGGAGCTTTCCATCCAGATCAATCCTCAAAGCATGTATGACGTCCAGGTAAAGCGCATCCATGAGTATAAACGTCAGCTACTTCTGTTATTGTATGCTGTTCATCGTTACACCCAAATCAAAGCATCGCCCGGAAGTAACTGGGTCCCACGGACCATCTTCTTCGGAGGAAAAGCAGCTCCAGGTTATTTCATGGCCAAACTGATCATCAAATTGATCCACAGTGTAGGAGAAGTGATCAACTATGATCCTGAAGTCCAGGACAAATTAAAAGTGATTTTCCTTCCGAATTACAGAGTTTCCCTGGCGGAAAAAATCATTCCGGCATCCGACTTGAGCGAGCAGATCTCCACGGCTGGAAAAGAAGCCTCCGGAACAGGCAACATGAAATTTGCCCTGAACGGGGCGCTCACCATGGGAACCATGGACGGCGCCAATATTGAAATTCTGGAAGAAGTCGGTGAGGATAATATCTTTATTTTCGGACTAAAAGCTCATGAAATCGAAGCCCTCAAGAAAAAAGGCTATCATCCGGGCGACTTCATCAAAAAAAGTCCCTCCCTCCACAATATTCTGCATCTGATTGAATGCGGTTTTTTCTCACTGGGTAATGCCGATCTATTTAAAGCCATTATTCAATCCTTGCGTGAATGGGACACCTTCATGCTGATGGCTGATTTTGAGTCCTATGTCGAAATTCAGGAAAAGGCGGATCTTTTATACAAGGACCCTGTTGCGTGGACAAAAAAATGCATCACCAATGTTGCCAATATGGGCAAATTTTCCAGCGACCGGACTATTCTGGAATACGTTAAAGACATTTGGAAAGTCAAACCAGTAAAAGTATAAAAGAAAACAGCGTAGTCATGACTCTATCATCCACTCCCAATAACCGCCGACGTTTCATGCTAGGAGTCGGACTGGACAATGAGGACGGGCATAAAAGAATCACCAAAGGAAAAGATTTCACCTTGATCGGCGGATCGAAAGAGACCCATGAAGAAATGCAGGAAAAATCCATTAAACTGGTTGAAAAACTAAAAAAAAAAGGCAAAACCATTGGGGATGTGAATGATGAGGAATTCATTGAGACTGCTGAGGATATAGGGATAAATCTGTTTCCCGACCCAAAGCCGCCTCCCAAAATGCCATAAGGATTATATTTAAAATGGATCTGAGTGTTGTTGTTCCGGTTTATAATGAAGAAAAAAATGTCCAAAATTTAATAAAAGAAATTCAGGATATTATCAAAAATTTAACTCTAAAATCAGAAATCATCTTTGTCGATGACGGGAGTTCGGACAACACAGCCAGCCTGTTGGAACACTCCATCAAACAAACCCCTCAATTGAAGGTGATCCAGCTCAGAAAAAATTTTGGGCAGACCAGCGCCCTCGTTGCAGGTTTTGATCATGCCGATGGTCAAATCATCATTTCCATGGACGGGGACGGACAAAACAATCCTGCCGATATTCCCCGTCTAATCGAAAAAATCCAGGAAGGTTACGATATAGTCAGCGGATGGAGAAAAATCCGAAAAGATCCTTTCTGGTCGCGCCGTCTGCCTTCTCAAGTCGCCAATAAAATCATTTCCTGGTCCACCCGTGTCAAACTCCACGATTACGGATGTTCCCTTAAAGCCTTTCGCCGGGAAGTGATTGAAAACATCAACCTTTACGGTGAAATGCACCGCTTTATTCCGGCCGTGGCTTCCTGGATGGGCATTCGACTGGCAGAAAT
>JAFGBW010000047.1 GCA_016932965.1 Candidatus Auribacterota bacterium | reverse complement strand
TCATCATGGCTCTCCTGAAAAGAAAACCCGAGATTCAAGTGATATTTCTTCTGAATGGAATTTATCCTGTTCCTGTCAGCCAGGCTTTGCAGATGGGTGTATTCTGGAATCTGCGGAAACCATTTTCTCTGGAACGGGTTGATAAAATGTTAAAATCAATCGACAACCAAAAACAATTGAACCTGGTTCATTAGAGTAATCCAATTGGAACGTGGACAGGGATTTGAATACTCCCCCTTTTGTTATCTTTACATCCTCCTGTACCACGTTCCTTTTTCTCATGCTTCCATTGCTCGAATCCTGATCATAACACTCGTTTCTTCCCTTCTCTCATATTCCGGCTTTTTCTCCTTGTTTTCTTTGCACTGAACCACCTTTATTCACTTTTTTTTATTAATCTCCGGCTAATAAATCTGCTATTATTCCATAAGTGTGTTATGATTTAATAATCTCGCTCCCGGAAAATAGTGTTCCTATCTGATCTTAACCTATAACAGAATAAATGATTTTCCCTGATTTTTCTCCTATTGACCTATCCACTCAGAAATTAATCCTTAAAACCCAGCAAATCACACCTCCCACGGTTTCAGATCTGGTTTTTAACAATCTGTTCGGATGGAAAGATTTCTTTCATTATCAGATGACATCCTGTAAAGATTTTCTTGTTGTTTATTATCTTTCTCCCAATCAAATGATCGTATTGCCCCCTTTATTATTAAAGAACTCCGTTTCTGATGCCGAATGGAGTGAAAACTTCAGGAAACTCTACCAGGATCTCGGCAGAGAATGCGCAAAGCAGAATCTGGAACTGATTTTTCGCTATTTCCCGGATATTTATATAAAACGTCTGCCGAAAGAAAAATGGATCATCCAGGAGGAAAGGGATTTTTTCGATTATATTCACGAACGGAATTCCTTGGAAACACTACCGGGGAGAGAATTTTCCCAAAAACGAAACCTGATCAAACAATTCATACGGAATTACCCTTATCGATACGAAAGAATGGAAAACCGGCATATTCAAACCGTGCTGGCTTTTTTAAAAAAATGGAAACCTATGCAATCTCATCCCAAAATGATCTCTTTCTCCCGCTACTGCATGGCCTGCCGTCTGGTTGAAAATGTTTCTACCCTTTCGATTGAGGGAGGACTTCTTTTTGTAGATGAAACTCTTGTAGCCCTTAGTCTAGCTTCCCTTATCCCGGATTTTCAATATGAAGACGGAAAAACATATCCCACAGCAGTCATTCATGTGGAAAACGCCCTGACTGAATTCAAAGGTTCCTATCAGATGATCAATCAGCTTTTCTGTTCCCACTTGCCCAAGGAATATAAACGAGTCAACCGTGAAGAGGATATAGGTCTGGCAGGCTTGCGTCATGCCAAACTGTCATACAATCCCATTTCCCTTCTTCGCAAGCACCTAGTCAAAAGATGACCGTCTTAAACGACGTTAAAGACAAAAAAAAGAAAAACCCTGCTTTTTTTATAGAGCCTATCATAAGAAATGCTAAGATAAGCCCTATTACGCAGGGCTATCAGAATGAAATGCATTGAACGAGAGGGAAATATGCATTCTTCCAAAAAAAATATTCTTCTGCTTGTCTTATTGATTTGTTTTTTAATGATGGAAGAAGAGATGATTTTGCGGGATCAGCATTCCTTGTCCCTTTTCTTTTCATCTCTCTTGGGAATCCCCTCGAATATTTTCAGAGAAAATGAAGAAAAAGAAAAGAGTCTATCCGTTCCTTCACTTCAGTCAAATTTGAATCTCAATAAAAATAATTCAGGCAACTCTGCCAATACTTATTCAAAAATTCCTTCTGTCCTCGCGGATAATGAATCCGAAGAAAAACCTTCTTCTTCCTCCCTCTCAACTGAAACGGAACAAAAAGACAGTCCCGAATCAACTGATCTCAATCAAATGAATACCCCGAACAACCCCATTCAGGAAAAACCGGTTTCCAATCATTCAAAGGACACTCCGGAAAAAATTGAACCGATATTGTCTGAAGACCCGGAGGCTGTTTTTTCTGCATACAATCTTCAATCTTATACACTGATACCTCCAAATGAGATCCCTTCCATTATCAATAAAATCCATTTAGAACCACGGGAATGGATTTTGGATTTGACTTATTCATCCTCCAAAGAAAAACAGGATGCGATGAAGCAAAAATGGCTTTTACAGAAAAAATATCAAATGACTAAACTCATCCCGTTTATGAAAGCTGCCGATGTCATTTTATGCGCTAATTGTGCTGAAATATTAGGCATATCGAACTGTCTCGAGGCGTTTCCCGCCATCGTCATGCGGATCCAATACGAACAGGAAAAAAACGTGATTTTTATTTCAAAACTCATCGAATCCCTCTCCTATCTGTCCCATAAGGACGCTCCCCGTTATTTCAATCAACTGTTCATGAAAACAAATACCCCCCAGTTGCTGAAGACCTTGGTCCCTGCTCTGTTGGGGAAAGCTTCCCCTCATTCACAAGCCAAGGCAAAAACAATCCTATTAACAACAAAAGACCTGACACTTCAGGCGGAATTATACCGTTTGCTGGCAGACAACAAAGATCCGGATGCCTTTACTTTTGCCAGGTCGCATCTCAAGGACGCAAGGGATGAAGTAAAAATTTCCTGCCTCAACATCTTGTCCTGCAGTCAGGATCCAAAGGAACTGGATTTCATTCTGGGTTGTAAAAGGGATTTCTACAAATCAGTTCCTGTTATGCTCGCGTTTCTAAAAACAAAAATCCTTCTTGAAGCATTGCACCTCACTGGAGATGAAAAATTAAACTCCATGGAACAAAACTGCATTCAGGAAAAAAATAAAAACCTTCTGGCCTGGCTGGCCTTATATTCAGCCAAACAAAATGATACCGTATCAGACGCCTGGTCCAGAGACTTTTTAAAACGACACCGGCTGATTGATTCCACTGAATATCTCATTGCTTTAAAACGTAAAAACCTTCCGGTTCCCAAAAAAGAAACAACGGCGATCGAAGCGGACACGGGAAAAACTGAATCTCGTGAAACTCTGTTACAGATGACCGGAAAATTGAGGATTGATACCAATTTATCCCCTCTGAACGTATGGGTTGATTCTAATCAAATTGACTTAAAAAAACAAAATTCCATTCCCCTTTCTCCAGGAATGCATACTTTAAAAGCATCATTTTCTAATGAAACCATTTCAAAACAGATTGATATCCAGCTGGGAAAAGAAATGATCATTAAAATTCACATCAACCTGTCCACAGAACTGCTTAATAATTCCAAAGGAATCTCCATGAAGCTGATTCCAAACGGACAATTCACCATGGGAAACGATCAAGGAAAACTTGTTGCCCACCCGGTTCTCCTGAAGCAGCCTTTGTATTTCAGTATTTATGAAATCACCAATTCTGAGTTTGAGCTGTTTCAGCCAAAGCATAAAAACTATCGTGATGAACGATCCAAAAAAGATGACCAACCGGCTGTTTCAGTGACCTGGTATGAGGCAGTTGAGTTTTGCAACTGGCTGAGCAAGGAAGAACATCTTTCCCCCTGCTATGACAAATACAACAAGATGTATCTCACTTCCAGCGGTTACCGGCTTCCAACTGAAGCGGAATGGGAATATGCAGCAAGAGGCGGTTTGATTTCCAAGCCTTACGTCTACCCGTGGGGCAATGAATTGATAAAGGAAAATATTTATTTTGCCAATGGCGCCAAAAAGGATGACGGTTTCACCTACACGGCTCCGGTGGGCTCATTCACACCCAATTGTTTTGGCCTATTTGATATGTCAGGCAATGTCAGTGAATGGTGTTATGACTGGTATGATGAAAAATATTATTTGACTTTTGACCAGAAGAAACCGGCTATCAATCCAATTGGCCCCAAAACCGGTTATTTCAAAGTCAGCAGGGGCGGTTCATGGCAAAGTACGGATGCACTCCAATGCGCCTATCGTGAATACGCCCATCCAACTGAACGTTCAAACACCCGTGGATTCAGGGTCTGCCGGAATGCCAAACAAATTGCATTTGAAGTGGTGAAAGATAACAACTAAAAAATTGTAAGTTGAGTTTTTTCAGACAGGATTTACCGGATCTACAGAATTTTATTTCACCGCCAGCGATCACATTGTCATTCTGGAATCTGATGCCAGAATCTGTATTTATCCTCAGCGTTTTCGCGTTACTGCGGGAGTAATTATTTTCTTGCGCGCACACGCTAGCAACTCCCTCCTTGGTGCTGTTGAACTTCGGGAATCCTGCCTTTGCCTTTTGACGACTTTGTCGTTCCTCTAACACCTTCCTGGCATCGGGTCGTGTCCTTCATGATGAAACCAGTTATTTAAAAATGCCTGGAATGGCCATATTTTGATAGAGCAAAACCTGAAGTGGTGGTTTACCGGAAATAAGCATACCTTTTTTTCCAGACGAACACCCCCAGAATGATCACCAGAAAAGGAAGTCCGCAGACACCCAGAATAAAAATTCCGATCAATTGAATTCTCCCTAATGCTAGTGAGACGGGTTTGGAATCTTTAGATTGAATCTGAAGCAAGGAAGTTTTATCAATCAACCAAAAAAAACTATTTTCCAGTAATTTGGCATTACCCAGGTTGGAAAACAACTGGTTACTCATGAAATCGGAATCCCCGAACACCACCAGTTTGCCTTTTCCTCCTGATGATTCCGCAGCTACCCCTATGTAATTGGGACCTTTTTTATCATGGTCCTTATCAAAAACATATTCAGAATTCGAATACTGAACCTCGCCCCAGGCTTTGTCGGAAGTCGCGCAAAGAGGGACCACCACTCCTTCCTTTATGGCATGGGCGGTAAGAGACCGGGCCTGGAAAAATAACGTCGGGATGTTATGGAGGTTTTGCATGATGTCAGAATCGGAGTACAGATCAATATAAAGCGTATCAGGACGGGAATAAGGAATCTGTTTAGAAGGATCCACCACGATGGTATTTTCCAGACCTATTCCATATGCATCCAGAAAAGAGTCCAGATTGAACCTCATCATGGTCATGTCGTTGTGGTGAATCAGGGGATCCAATGCTAGAAACAGGCCTCCGTTATTTTTCTTCATCCACTTTTCAATCATGAATAATTCTTCATTGGAAAAAGCAATTCTAGGCCGGCAACTGATGAGGATGTTGATCTTTTCCGGAATAGAAGGCAAATTGTCGCAATTGATGAGTGTGAACTGAAATCCCTGTAAAATCAGGGAACGAACAAAAGAGGAAATTCCCTCGTCACCGGATTCATTAGGATTTCTTTCCCCGTGATTGATGATGATGCCGATCAGAGGAGGGTCTGCGTCTGAAAGTCCGATAATGGCTCCGGAGATGGCCGCTTCTCCATTAAAGCCCTTTAATTTGGGTGAAATACCCATCTCCTCAAACCTGCGGTCGTAATCTCCCAAGTCATAGACCGTCAGAAAACGATGCCGCATTTTGTTTCGAAGCAGGACGGTATTGATTTTAAACTGCTTTCCAATTTCCCCCAGCTCATTTATCTTTTCAAAATCCCTGTAAGGATCAATCCAATTCACCTTGATTTTATCTGAAGCAGCCTCATATACCATCAATAAATTCTTGAGCATCGGCGTCAGCTCATGCTCAGGTTTGAAATAAATATAAATCTCAACAGGGACCTTCAAATCATTGACGATGACTTCCGACTTATGCGAAAGGGTGAATAATCCGGATGCCGTGGTATCCCATTTTATATAATGCCGACCAGAAATGACATTCGCGGCTGTTATGAATAGGAATAGACAGGACAAATAAAGGAGACTGGTAACGACTTTAATCATTATTGAGCCGCCTGTAATTCAACACTTCATTGGAAGCGACAAGAAAAAAAAGAGTGCCTGAAAAAAAATAGACCACGTCACGCGTGTCTATCAACCCCTGAGAAAAGGACGTAAAATGTTCGACAAAATTCAGGTATAACAACGCCTGCTTCACCCAGGAAGCTTTCAATAGCATTTCAAACATAGACAGCAACAATAAGCCCATGAGAATCGAAAAGGTCATAACAGCAGCAGATATCTGATTCTTTGAGAGAGAAGAAGCAAAAAGTCCGATGGATAAGGCAAATGAACCGATCAATCCAACGCCCAGATAAGAGGCCAGAAGAGGGCCTGTATCCGGATGAGAATAATAACAAAGCAATCCCTGGTACAATAAAGTCGGCAACCATAACAAGACATACAAAAAATACGCGCCTGAAAATTTACCCAAAGTAATCTGCCATGTTCCAACAGGAGAAGAAAACAAATGCTGGAGTGTTTTTCTTTCATTCTCAAACGCAATAAGCCGCATACTGAAAACAGGTATGAGAATCAAGAGCGTTAGCCAGAAAACAATCCCTCCTGTCATCTGACTCATGACAGATCCCTGCATTTCCTCACCGGGAGTATTCGCCTGGTTCACCAGATACCAAAATAGAACCCCGTTCACAGTATAAAACGCAAAAGAAATGATATAAGCCAAAGGGGTATAAAGAAAGAGTTTGATTTCAGTCAGGCCGATTGACAGCATTTTCTTCATGAGTCAGCTCCATGTATAATTCCTCTAGAGAAGGAGTCACTTGAATCAATTCCAAGATAGTCAAGTCCATCTGCTTTATCAGACGGCCGATCTCCGGAACAGGATCACTTTTATCCTGGATAGTCAGTTCGAATCTCCACTCATTTTGATTGTTCAAAACCACCTTTTCAATTCCTGCAACATTCTGCAACCGTTGCATAAAAGTCTCGTTTTTTTCAAGAATCCTGAGAAGCACTTTATTTTTCCGGGAACTCCTGGAAAGCAGTTCCTCGCGGGACCCTATTGATTTGATCCTTCCTTTTGAAAGAATAATAAAGCGGTCACAGATCATTTCTAATTCAGAGAGAATATGGGAAGAAATCAAAAGAGTATGCGTGGATTTAAGGGAGAGAAAAAGATTGCGCAGATGAATAATCTGCTCCGGGTCAAGCCCGTTGGCAGGCTCGTCTAAAATAAGAATTTTAGGGTCTCCCAGTAATGTTTCCGCGAGGGCGGTCCGTTTTCTGTATCCTTCAGATAAAGTCCCAATGACTCTGTTTTTTACCTGGGTTAACCCGCAGACGGATGATGCCTCTTCCACGTTCACACAGGAAGTATGACATCCGGATTTGAGAGCGAACCTGAAATTCAGATATTCTTTCACAGTTAATTCAACGATAAGAGGAGCTCCTTCAGGGAGAAAACCGATTAAGTTCCGGACCTTTTCCGGATTTTCCTTCAGATTGATTCCGTCAAAGGAAACGTCACCCTTGTCGGGACATAATAATGTAGTTAGACACTTGAATGCCGTAGTCTTTCCTGCTCCGTTAGGGCCGATGAATCCGATCACTTCCCCTCTTGAGATTTGGAAAGTCAAATCTTCAACTGCCGTTATTTTTCCGTACTTTTTAGTTAACTCAAAAACCGAAATCATGGTGACTCTTAAAAAGACAATTTTACTTTATCTCTGACGGTCGTTTTAGTATCATAATCACATGACTAGTTCAAATCAAAATCCTGTGCATTTTGAAAGAGAACTGAAACTGAATCTCGAAAATGAAAGCAATTACCATAAAATTCTGACTTTTTGGGGATACACCTGCAAAGAAACCCACCAACTCAATGTGTTCTATGACACGGGAAACTCTTTATTAAAAAAAAGAAAACTGGCGTTAAGAATCCGAAAAGAAAATTCCAAATACACGCTCACGGCTAAAGGCGCGAATCTTTCTCACGATGAATATGTCACCAGGCCCGAAATCGAATGTTTCCTTCCTCGAGCAACTGCCGAAGCCATCTTTGAAAAGAAAAAGAATATTTCCGAATTGGATGAAAAACCCGTGCGATGGATCCGTAAGCAATTAAACAATAGGCTCCCTTTCCTGATTGAAGTGATCAGATTTGAAAACTTGAGGCAGGAAATGAAAGTCCCCCTTGAGAACCAGATGATTCTCTTTCATTTGGATAAAACATCATACAGCGATGATGTTACTGACTACGAGCTTGAAATAGAATTTCCTGCAAAAGACAGCTATGCTTCAAGCAAGCTATTCATTGAAAAAATCTTAAAAAAAGCCTCTATTCCCTGGAAAACATCCGTGTTGAGCAAATACGAACGGGGGCTTCAAATTCAGGAAAGAACGGAAAAACCGATAACCCATTTATGACCAAGCCAATGGATTCACGTTTCCCACAGCAAGCATAAGGGAATCTCCGTTCTCAACAATGTTTATCAACCGTTATTTCAGCCCTTACTCGGCTGCAAGTTAAAGAGTTTGATTACGGTGAATTCAATTATGCTTTCGTATGAAATCAGGAACGGCACCCTTTCCCGCTCCATGTGATAACCGTTGTTCCAATGCTTCATTGAGAAACTAGCTTGTATCTTTCTTTCTCTTGAAGCAAGAAATAAAATCAGCCATTTTTCTGACGGCGCGAAAACGGTGGCTGATTTTGTTTTTTTCCCGTTCATCCAGTTGTGAAAAAGTCTTTTTGAAAGGAGAATAATAAAAGAGCGGATCATAACCGAAACCTTTTTCCCCTGCGGCTTCCAACAATATCTTTCCATGGACCTCTCCTTTTGTCCTTTTAACAATCTGGCCGTTTTTAGCCAAAGACAGACAGCAAACGAATCTGGCGCTTCGAAGGGATAGGGAAGAATAAGACGCCATCATAGAAAGGAGTTTGCTGTTATTTTTTTCAGAAGAGCCTGTGATACCCGAAAAACGCGAAGAATGTATCCCGGGTGCGCCATGAAGAATATCCACGCACAACCCAGAATCATCAGCCAATATCCAGTGATCAGGAAAAAGACAGGAATAATGGATGGCCTTGATATCCGCGTTCTCGGAAAAAGAACCCCCGTTTTCTATTGGGAGCGGAATTTTCTGATTTTTTGGCAATCCTGAAACAGCCAAAGAAAATTGCTTAAAAATATTCTGAAATTCTTTAACCTTGTGCGGATTGGACGTGGCTATCAAAATGATGAATTTATTAGTTTTAATAACATTCAAACTCTTACCCGTTCCTGATATTCATCAGTTTCGGTATTCACTTTGATGACATCGCCTTCCTTGATGAACAAGGGACAGGATACCTTGATCCCGTTCTCACAAGTGACGGTTTTGAAGGTATTGCTGACACTGTCCCCCTTAACGGCAAGTGGAGACTCAATGACTTTCAAATTCACATTTTTGGGGATGGTGATCTGAATTGGTTTCCCGTCAAACAACATCATCTTTACGTCCGTCTCAGTAGTCAAATACTGCGCCTTTTTTCCTAAAATATCCTTATGCACCTGATATTGTTCATAGGTTTCTTTTTCCATGAAATGATAATGATCCTCGTCATGATAGAGGTAATTCACATTGATTTCATCTATAGGGGCCGGGTCAAAACGGTCCGAGGCTGTGAACGTCTTTTGAACTAGTTGGCCGGTCAATAAATTCCTGATGGAAGTCCTCATGATGGCTTTTCTCATCTGCATACGGTGAAATTCAGAGGAAACCACGATATAGGGCACTCCTTCCAGCATGAATAAACATCCTACTGTTAAATCCGTATAGGTCATCGTTGTTTCTCCTCAAAAAAAATGGATTGTCATTTAGCTGTACGACAAAGGGCGCATATTATCATCCTGTATGACTGAAGCAACAGGAAAATGATCATAAAGAATATGGCCGTTGACCCTCCATTTTGGGGGATACAAATGGGAAAGGTCCGTCTTGGTCTTCAGTTTCCTTACAGAATCCGGGTTTTATTGACAGAAAGGTCAGACTCATGAGCACATCCAGCTCAATTTTTAATCCTCTTCCCTTGCCAGATGCTGATGATCCACACCACTAGAAGTAAATGAAAAAAAAGGCAGAGAAAAACAAATACCACGACCGTCCTGAAAAAAGTGACGTTAATCTGTCTCAAATACCGGGCAACTTGATTGTTTTTCATGTCCAGTCCGATCAATCCTACCACCTTTTCCTTTGAATTACGGATAGGAGCATAACCCGATAAACACACGCCCCATTGATCTTCTATGCGTATATCCTGATCCGAAGTCGCGTGATGAAATCCCGCAATGAGCTCTGGAAATTTCGGAGTTTCATTGAAAATATCGCCGATATTGACTGAGTTTTCATCCGGATCCAGAACACCATTATGGTTTTTATCCCGCTCTTCAAACGAATCAAGAAGATTATCAATCACGATGAATTCGGCATATCCCTTTTTCTTCTGGGACAGCCTCATGAGGTACACATAATCGATGTTTTCATTCCGGTTTTTTATTTCCTTGAGAAGATGAATGAGGTGCCTGACTTCCTCTCGATTGATATCCTGGGTTCTGCTGACCGTTTCAACCAGATCGCCGTTAATCAATAAAGAAGCTGTGTTGGCAATCCCTGTCAATTTTGAACGTAATTCCCGGATAGAAGTGGCCTTAGAAATATCATGATAATGAATTAAGGAAAACAGGATGCAAAAAAACATGAGCCATATCCCAAGACTCGAAAGAAAAAAGGTTTCTTTATTTCGTTTGACCGCCCTCACAGCCTTTTCACGGAATGTGTAATGTCTGGCTTGAACCGGATAACCATGATGATGAAGCTCAAGGTCAGAAGCCATTTCATGCCCGGTTTGATACCGTTGCGACGGTTCTTTTTCCATGGCCTTCATGCAAATGGCTTCAAGATCTTTGGAACAGTCCTTCCGTATTTGAGATGGCAGGACCGGATCTTTATGAAGAATCCTGTAAATCAGGTCAGCGGAAAAAGAATCATGAAAAGGCGGATAACCTGTCAGCAGTTGATAAAGGGTCGCACCGAGGGAAAAAATATCGGAACGGTTGTCCATGTGTGAAATGTCTCCCCTGGCCTGTTCCGGAGACATATAATGAGGGCTGCCTATGATCACTCCATCCACAGTATGTGAAGGAGTGCAATCAGCGAATGGAACGGGATTGAGTTGCTTGGCCAGTCCGAAATCCATGATTTTAGGGTCACCGCTGCCTGTCAGCATGATATTGGAGGGTTTTAAGTCCCTGTGGAGAATACCCTGCGTGTGAGCATACCCAAGAGCCTTGCAAATGGGAATCATGAGAGAAACGATTTCATGCAAGGGTTTTTTCTGGGACGCATAATCCTTGAGTGTGACTCCTTCTATGTATTCCATGATATAGACGGGTTGATTCTGGAACTCAATGGTTTCATATACCTGAATGATATTGGGGTGTCTCAAGGACGCTGCGATAACGGCCTCAAAACGAAACCGCTCGACGGATTCTTTAGGACTATTTTTATCCGAAATAATCGTTTTAACTGCGACAGGACGTTTCAACTGGTTATCCCGGGCCAGGTAAACCACTCCCATTCCACCTTTACCGATTTCTCTTTCAAGGGTGAAACGCTCTCCCAATGCTCGGGAAAGTGTCTCCCTGTCTAAAACCAGAAAAGAAACCGTATCAGAACATGGCTTAACTGTGAGCGTTTCTCCCGTCATGATATTCATGGAAGAAGGGAGAGTCTCATCTTTACGAATATCCGTATTCGTGGATTGGTTTTGTCCGGATGGCAAATCCATGATCAGTCTCCCGTTATATTCATTGCATTGAGTGATGATAACATCATCTTGACGCTCGGACAATCTTCTTTGACCGGACATTTTCTGCACGCCGGTTTCACGGGTCGGCAAATCGTCTGACCAAAAGCGACCAGTATATAATTGATCTTCTTCCAATATGGTTTCGGTACGGCTCTCATCAAAGCAATTTCTGTTTCAAAAGGATGATTTGTTTTTACAAATCCAAGCCTGTTCGAAATCCTGTGAACGTGCGTGTCAACGCAAATAACATCTTTGTTAAACGCTGCTGCCAGCACCAAATTAGCTGTTTTCCTTCCCACTCCTTTTAAAGATAATAATTTTTCCCTGGTTTCAGGAATTTTACCATGGTATTTTTCTATCAACAAAGAACATATGTCTTTGATGCGTTTTGCTTTTGTATGATAAAAACCGACCGGAAAAATCAAATCCCTGATTTGTTTCTCAGTCAGTTTCATCATCTTCTGCAGAGTAGCGGCCGCATTAAATAATCGACAGGCCGCTTCCCTTGTGACCTGGTCTTGAGTGCGCTGAGAAAGCAAGGTGGTCATCAATATGCGGAAAGAATCGTGATGCGTGACTGCTTCCAATTCAACGACAGGAGCATTCCATTTATGGAATTCCCGGCTCAACCTATTCAATATGGAAACGATTCTCAAAAAACCGACCGTGACGATAACAAAATGGGCAGCAGCTCCTTATGACCATAAAACTATTTGACGATTTCGAGCAACTCCACTTCAAAAATCAATAACGCATTGGGTCCGATATCAGGGCCCGCCCCGTTTTCTCCGTAAGCAAGGTTGGGAGGGATAAAAATCTGAAATTTTGATCCGACTTTCATAAGCTGGAGTGCTTCCGACCAGCCAGGTATAACGCCGTTTATCTGAAATTCCGCCGGCATTCCGCGTTTATAGGAACTGTCAAACTCTTTGCCGTTTACCAGAGTCCCCTTGTAATGGACTTTGACCTTATCCGTCGCTTTCGGCAAAGGTCCTGTTCCTTCACTGATGATTCTATATTGCAAGCCGCTGGCAGTGGTTTTCACATCGGGTTTCTTCTTACTTTCCTCAAGAAAGGCGGCTGTTTCCGTGCTGTTTTTCTCGCCTTCTTCTTTCATTCTGGCGGCATGTTGTACCTGCAATTTGGCTGTGAATTCCTGTCTGATTTTGGTTAATTCATCAGGAGAAAATAAGGAAGGATTGTTTTTCAATACGTCCTCGATTCCGCGTGACAAAGCGATGATATCTAACTCAATCTGCAGCCGTTTGATCGAATTCCCGATATCCTGACCAACCATATAACTGTATTTCTCTATTTCAGTATTGAATTCAGACTCAGACGGTTTTGCTTCATCAGCTCCCCATATAAAATACCCACAAGTTAATGCCAACAATACAACAACATTTGTCATCATTTGCTTCATAACATGATTTCCTTTATTTTGTTTACCTCATTAAAAAACTATTCCTGATTATCCGGATTGAAAAATCTGCCTTCTTTAGAGATCATCGCATCCCTTAAAAAATAAAATCCCCATTCAGGATTGAAGCTCTAACTCGACAATACGTTCTTTGAATCCCGACCGTTTATATAATCGCAAAGCTTTTCGATTCTTCCAGAATACAAATAAACGTAACGGAAGACCGTTTGCTTCTCTTTTTACTTCATTGATCAGTCTTGTTCCAAGGCCGTTCTTCCTGAACTTCGCTTCTATATAAATCTCCTGGATATAACAAAATGGTTTCATCCCCTCATCAGGCTGTTCGGAAATCTCTTCCAAATAATATATGACATAACCGACGATCTTATTATCCATTTCGATGATCTTGATTTTACCCCTGTACTTTTCACATTTTGTTTTTAAATAATGAAAATGTTCCCGTATCATATCCTCTGCCGGAGGCAGTCTGTGTTCAATGAGTCTGATTTCATTGTGCAAAGAACAGATCATATCCTGTATGGAATAAAGCTCCTGAAAGGAAATCTCTTTTATTTTTATCTGGCCCATGGGGGAGATATCATTTCCCTAATCTTAACAGTATCTTCGACGCTGACTAAAATAACGGGAAATGATATCATAACCATTTTTCCGGGAAGAAATCAAAAAGATTTCTTCAGTTTTAAAAAAGGATGAACTGTCCATACCACAGCAGCGATATTTTCTTGAAGAATGAGGGAGATAGAGTTAATTTGACGCAGAATTCAACTTAACAATATGATCGATACCCGGCTCGGATCAAGATGAAATGATTCCTCACCAATAATATCTTCATGAAAAAATCCAATTCAAATTTCAATCCCGCTCTTCCTGAGGGTGAAGATATCCATTCGCTATACCAGTCAGGCAAATATGAGGAAGTGCTTTATGTCAGTGATTTTATTCTGGCAGTCAAACCCGACGATATACAGACCCTGAATTACAAAGGAATTGCCCTGGACAATCTCAAACGCCATGAAGAAGCGATTTCCTGTTTTGATCAAGCCATTTCGATTCATCCAAAATGTCTCAACTACTGGATAAACAAAAGTATTGCTCTATCAGCATTGAAACGATACGAGGAAGCCATTGCTTCCTGCAGGAAGGGGGTGGAGTCTGACCCCCAGATCGCTGAGGACAGGAAAAAATTGACTCTGCGGATGATTCTGGATGACTTGCGGGCTAAACATTATCTTCCGGCTGAAACAGAGAAGCCTGCTGGTCTTACAAAACCCCTTTCAAAGGAACAAACATCCGGCTTTATGACCAAGTTACTTGTATTTCTGCTTGTTTTTTTAATCATCAGATTATTTCACTATTTTTTCGATTCAAGATAGTCATTCCTTTTGTATAACTTGATGAAAATATTTGATAATATATTTCATGACATAAATGTCCGGCTTAAAAATAAAGAAATAACGTCAAACACAATAAAACAGTAGGATTGTTTAAAAATAAAAGGAAGCCGGACATAGAATTGAGAATTGAGAATTCAGAAGGTGCGCCTTCGGCGTTTCGCAATGGAACATAAAATCATTAGGCTGCCTTGCAGCCCTTCTAAATACTGAATTCTCAATTCTGAATTCTTTAAAACATTGCATAAAGTAAAAACCTGAAAATAACATAAAACAATAATTGAAAAATAAACCGGACAGTAGTGATTTCATGATGAAATTTCCTGAATC
>JAFGBW010000046.1 GCA_016932965.1 Candidatus Auribacterota bacterium | reverse complement strand
TCCTCAAAAAGCATTATTGACAGAAACATTTCCAGATTTAATAAACTTTCCGGAGGATAATATGCGTTATGCCGTGATCAGTGACATCCACTCGAATGAGGAAGCCGCTTATGCAGTCTTTAATGATATTGAGGAAACCGGGGTAGATGAGATCCTGTGCCTGGGTGATATTGTCGGCTACGGGGCTTCTCCCAAGGCCTGTCTGGACCTGGTGCGGGAAAAATGTAACCTCGTGGTAGTGGGAAATCATGACCATGCGGTCATTGGACTCACTAATAAGGAATATTTCAATCTCAGCGCCAAAAAAGCAGTGGAATGGACTGCTAAACAGCTCGATAAAACAGATTTGGATTACATGAGTTCCCTTCCTTTGCTCACCGAGAAAGAGCATATGATCCTGACGCACGCAAGCCTTCACAAACCTGGAGACTGGGGGTACATTCTCGACGAATACGATGCCGATTCCTCTTTCTGCAGAATGGGAGAGAGCTCTGTTTGCTTTGTGGGTCATTCCCATGTTCCGCTTGCATTCGAGGCAGGAAAATTCATCCGGTGTATCGGATCCTACTCACAGATCCTCATGAATCCCAAATATCATTACATCATTAACGTGGGCAGCGTCGGTCAACCGAGGGATGGAGTCTGGCTCTCCGCATACGCTCTCTATGATTCGGATAAAAACGAGGTGGAACTCCGGCGTATCCCGTACGATGTGAAGACTGCTCAGAAAAAAATCCTTGATCAGGGGCTGCCTGAATTCCTGGCTGAAAGAATAGAATACGGAAGATGAATATAATTGAGAATTAAAAAATTAAGAATTGGGTATTAGCTGAAGCAGATTATTTTTCAAAGATCAATACGATAAGTAGCGGTAAAAAATATTCATTTTTTCAACTAACCATATTGTAATTCTTAATTCTCAATTATAATTATAACTTCTGTGAGGAACAATATCATGAAAATCCAGAATAAAATGGGTTGCGGATACATAATTATTTTTCTCCTCTCATGCTGGATGAGTTTTATAGTGACTCCCGTTACGGCTGCAGAAAAAGTAACCTACATCGGAGGCATCCATTATCCTAAAAACTTTCATTACGATAATTTGGCCGTAGACGTGGTAGGCAGAATCTATTTGAGTCAGAGAGGCAGCAATCGGTTCCAGGTCTATAATAAATTCGGTTCTCACATTGATTCTTTGGTTGTTGAAGGCCGTCCCTATTTTTCAAGAGGGGGGGACTTCATTGTGGATAAACGGGGAAACATTCTGCTCGTGGACGCGACCCAGAACCTTCTGGTTAAAATAGATCCGGACGGTAAAATCCTTTTCCAGGCCGGATCAAGAGGTTCCGGGGACGGTCAGTTCCGTATGCCCTGTGGGGTTGAAATCAATTCGGAAGGCATACTCTACATAGCGGACATGGGGAATTATCGGATCGTCCGATATAATGACCAGGGTATTTACCTCGGCGAAATTTCATCAGGAGACAACCTCACGTCCGGTTCGGAAAATTACAGACTGGTTCAGGACAGGTACACCGGGGCGGCTATTCTCAAAAAACCGATCATCAAGGCGCCGATGGCTGTTTCAATCAACAAGGACGGCGATGTTTTTGTTCTGGAAGGCAAACAAAAATTTGTATTCATTTACAATTCCGTTAACGAATACCTGGGCAATATAGATTTAAGGGCTGCCAGCGATATTCAGGATATTCAACCGATTGATATGTCAGTTGAAGGCGACACGATATTCATTGCAGACACTAAATATGACAACATCAAAGTGTTTGACATCAAGGGAACCTATCTTCATTCAATCGGTTCCAAAGGTACGGGAGAAGGACAATTTTATCTTCTGAAGTCCGTTTTCAGTAAAAACAATCTGCTTTATGTCCTGGATGCCGGGAATAACAGGGTGCAAATTTTCAGTTATGGTGAACCTTCATCCAAACGAATCGAAAACACTAAAGAATGGACCACCCATCCGACTGTAGGCATTTTTGATTTCCAGGATAATAAAGGACCGTCCCTTAAAGCAGCATCTAAAATCAACGGGATAACCATCAGCAAGATGCTGACCCAGGCTTTGCAGATTTCTGATAATTTCAAGGTCATGGAAAATAAAAAGCTAAACAAAATTCTGGAAAAACTCAAGTTCGACAGCTCTTCGGGCTTCACGAAAGATACGGTCAGTAAAATAGGAAAGAAATCAGGTCTGGATGTGGGCATCACAGGAACGCTATCATTTCTTGAAAAGGCCGTTCAAATCGAGGCCAATCTCCTGAATATGAAAAACGGAATCGTGATCACGGTTGTCCATAAATCCGTCTCCAATGAATCCCAGATACAGGACGCTGTCACCAATATGGCCGTTGAAATGGAAAGAGCCTATCTTAACCGCCTTCGCGCTCCTGATTCACCCAAAGGAATTTATCCCATCCCCGGTCACAAGTCCATCTACCTGCGCTGGGAGGAAAACAGGGAAGATAATGTGGTTGGCTATAACATTTTTCAAAGCGATCTGTCAGAAGGACCCTATAAAAAAATAGATTCCGTACGGAAAAATGAATACACCGTGAATGATCTTCCAGACAGCGCTGAACTCTATTTTAAAATTTCCGCGCTCAATTCCGAAGGAAAAGAGTCCCCGCTTTCTCCGCCTGCGGCAGGAAGAACCCGGAAGCTTCCGGATTTCGGACAGATATTGAAAATCAAAAGTGAAACCCTTCCCAAAAAAATTGCCTTTTCATGGAGTGCACCTGAAAAAGAATCGGTCGAAGCCTATCTGATCTATCGTTCTCCGGATAAAAACGGGGACTATTCTCTGGTGGGCAAAACAACGGAAACATCTTTCAGCGAGTCCGGCCTTGATGACGGTATCGAATATTTTTATAAGATCAGAAAGGTATATTCCAACGGCATCCTCAGCGACTATTCCAATTCTTTCAGCTGCACAACCGATGCCAGGCCTCTTGCCGTTACGGAACTGGAAGCGATTTCCGATCTGACCCAGAAAATACTGATTCAGTGGAAGGCAAGGACTGAAGACAAGGACATTCTGGAATACAAAATTTACCGTTCTGACAGGGCAGAAGGGGATTTCAAGCTGATCAAAAAATTGTCAGCCCGTAAAAGAAAATACATGGATTCCAAGCTAAAAAATAATACCACGTATTATTACAAGCTTAAGACAATCGATAAAGTCGGACTCGAATCAGATTTTTCCGTCCATTGTTTTGCGACTACCAAAGATATCCCTCCAACCCCGGTCAGCCTGACGGCTGAAGGAAATCTTCCGCGGAAAATAAAACTGACCTGGTCACCGAATACAGACCGGGAAAATCTGACTTTTTCCGTTTACCGTTCCGAAAGCGCCTCCGGATCTTTTGTTTTGCTTGGTAAAACACAAAAGCCCCAGTATCTGGATTCGAATCTTCCTGATGCCCATCAATATTTTTATTTTGTCAGTTCAAAAGACAAGGATTCCCTGATCAGCAATCCTTCTGAAATTGTTGCAGCCACAACCAAAGCACTCCCATCCGCACCCAAAGGTGTGAAGGCCATCAGCAAACAGCCGCGGAAAGTGACTGTTGTCTGGGACCAGAATCCGGAACCTGATTCAGATCATTATCTCATTTACTTTTCAGAAAAATTCAACAAATCCTTCAGTAAAATCGGCTCGACCAAGCAACCCATTTTCGTAGATGATAACAATGGAAAGGGAAGAAAAAACAATACGATGTATTTCTATAAAATCACGGCTGTGGATATGGACGGGCTGGAGAGCCCCTATTCTGAAACAGTTCAGGCAGTGACAAAATCCCAGCCCTCTGTTCCAACCAATGTGGTAACAGAATACCAGAATCAATCTCTCATTGTCAGCTGGACACCGGTCACAGGAACCGACATATACGGATACGAAATATACAAAAACGGAAAAAAAATCAGCGTGGAAAAAAACAATCTTTACGTGGACAAAAACATCGAGAAGAACAAAAGCTACACGTATCAGATCACTGCCATGGACACGGATCAGCTGGTCAGCGAAAAATCTCAAAAGATAACCTTCAAAATCCCAGAATAGTCCTCCTAATCATTAAATTATAAATGGATCGGTTAATCATTGGCATTCAAACTTTTTATCCTTCTTTTCGCTGGCCTGCATTTAGCCAGACAAATCCCCTTTTCTATGCAGTTACTTAGTGCCTCATGCGGAACCGGATTAATATTTTTAATCTTGGGCGTCCTGATTGACAGAAAAAATACCTCCCTATTTTTCCTGATGGCATGCTGGTTTATATTCTGCATGGTTTTTGGACAGCTTTCTTTTACCGATA
>JAFGBW010000045.1 GCA_016932965.1 Candidatus Auribacterota bacterium | reverse complement strand
CGAATCTTCGGACCGCACAAATCCGCCAGTATGGCGACCGTTTTATTCATCCCTCGGGCGACATGTCGTATCCGCTCCATGAGGGAGCAGTGTTCTTTCGGGTCCCCGTGTGAAAAATTGATGCGCGCGACATTGAGGCCGGCCCCTATCAATTTTTCAAGCATGCGATTGGAATTGGAAGCAGGTCCAATTGTGGCGACAATCTTGGTACGGCGAAAGTGCAGATAGTTATGATTCAAATCCGAAACAAAAGAGGGTTCGGCAGCGGAGCGTAACCGATTAGTCTGTTTCATTGGAGGGTCTCCTTTTGCAGCAAACTACCAAAAATCCCGTATAAGGAAAAAGAATAATCTGGAAGGAATCCGGTCCCTTTCCTTACGGCCTAACCCTTTTTTCATTATCAGGCCGCTGAATGCAGATGTTTTCCGCCGTGGCCATGGGAAAGTCCATGCTGCATTTCAAATATGGGATCACTACTGTCCGGTTTATTTTTCAATTATTGTTTTAGGCTATTGTTAGGTTTTTACTTTAGGCGATGTTTTAAGAATTCAGAAGAGACGCCTTCGGCGTTTGAAATTGGATGACGCGATTTTTCGGCTGCCTTGCAGCCCCACTGTTTTCTCGCTTCTCGATTCTCAATTCTAAAAACGTTGCGCAAATTTAATATGATAAAGAAGAATATAAACGCGAACAAAAAAATAAACCGGACAGCAGTGATCCATTTCATTAAATATTCAAAAAAATGATATTATCCTGCGCTTCTCTTCCTGCTCAGCAGGCTTTTGCACCGGTTCACGGCCGGATTTGGGTAAAAAGAGCATCAGAAAAAAATTCAATTATGGTCTTCTGTTCTAATACCCATCTTCCTGAGTCTATACTGTCATGGCAGGACTTGTTCAGGCAATCCAGTTCATTAAGAAACGACAGGCGTTATTGATAAGAATAAAAATTCAGACAACAATACTCAGCACACCATTTCCGGACTCAGTCCCCATTCCCTCATCCCCGCACGATTCCTACCCCCCTCCCTGCGAAAAGTCGTGATAGGAGTTGCGATTTAACCGGTTAATCATTTTAAAAGCGAGATTTTCCAAAAAAGACAGCTGGCAGAAACACTGAGGATCTTCGGCAAACATGTCGTCTTTGACAGCCAGACCTATGGCGCGGCATCCTCCGCATTTCCATCTTAAAGAACAAGTGCTGCAGCGGCCCTTCAATAAATCGCGGTTCCGCAATTGATTTAATAAAGATGAATGCCAGATATCCGTTAATTCCTCTGATAATGCATTGCCTAATTTTACCGGCAAGCGCCGGCACGGATAAACATCGCCGTTTGATTCAATACAGATTCCGCCATAGCCGACTGAACAGCCATCAGCATATGGCTCCAGGTTTAAACACCGGATATAGGGTTTCCAGAGCGGATCACGCAACGGGATCTCCAGACTGCTGTCCGAATTTCTCAACCGCCAGATTTCATCAAAAACCTTTTTTATTTCCTCCTTTGTCAGCAGATCCTTCTTAAGGTCTGAGCCTCTTCCGCATGGGACAAGGCGATGAAAACTCAGCCGGTTTGCATATTTCCTTGCCTCGTCAAATACCAAGCCGATCTCAGCCTTGTTCCTTTTGGTCAGGGTCATTGCAAACGTCACCTGAATATCACGCTCACGCAAATAACCAGCGCCTTCGACAGCCCGCTGATAATTGCCCCGTCCCCTTATCGCATCATGGGTATCAGGAGCCCCGTCAATGCTTATCTGCACAATATGACAGCCGCAATCCTTGATTCTCTTTGCGTTAGCTGGATCTATAAGGGACCCGTTTGTCAAAATACGGGACTGAAATCCGGCATTCGCAATAAGCTCTAAAACTGAAAACAGGTGCCCGGAAAGCAGAGGCTCACCTCCTGCAATCTGAACACGGGCTTTTTTCTGGTGCATCAATGCGCGTAACCGCTCGAAATTGGAAAAGACACGTTTTAATCCATCATAGGAAAGGTCCTGTTTTATAGAATCCCGGTAACAGTGTACGCAGTTGAAATTACATTGATCTGTTATATGCCACTGCAGGAAAAAAGGTTCATCGGGATTAAACATGGATCGCGGAATTATCCCCCGCAGCCTCCGCAGCCCCCGCAGCCTCCGCAACTGGAACAACTGGAGCAGCTCGAACAGCTTGATGAGGACGCAGACCGGATATGACTGCAGGAGTAATGTATTTTCCATTTTCCAGTAGTTGGATCTTTCTTAATCGAACACCCCCGGCTGAATATGAACAGGAGAATAATGATAAAAATCATAAGGGACCTGATCAGTTTGGGTGGTGAGGTATGTTGATATGTGTAAGTCGAAATGGCCCTGCTTATCTTACTTTTCGGTTTATTAACAATCCCAGGTGAAAAACTGACTCCAAAATAGCCGGAATGCACAACGAGGTCATTAGCTTCCACAAGCATTCTTCCGTCATCGAGAGCCTTGACAACGAATTTATGGGGGGACAGTGAAATTTTATCCGGTTTAAAACCAGACGGAAGGATAAACCGATAGGTCGCGTCGGATACTTTTACACGAAAATTTTTTATCCAGGGCGCATAGAAAAAATTTGACTTTGCATCGCCGGTAACAGGGTCGGAAATTCTGAACTTAACAATCACGGTCATGCCGCCATTATTGACCGGGGGAAACCACCACCGGATCCGGGTCTCATTCATGATGTCCCTTTTCCATTTAAGGGGTTTCCCATGACCGTCTGTAACCGAAATATCGGAAACAGGGTCACTGCCTACGAACTTAAATCCTTCTGATTTCGGAGCATCAAGAACATGATAATTGATTTCCAGGGTTGTTATAACATCATACCTGCCGCTGGAATTCCTTGTAAGTTCGAAGGTCACTACATAGGGTGAAATCGTACAAGGAGGTTCAAGAATATCAAATAACGGCATTGAATAATTCCCCTGCTTAATCCAAAGAACTATGTTTTTCAATTTTAGCAAACACCTTTCATGCCGGCAAACAGATAAACTCATATGATAAACGCTGAAAGAAGCTTTTTCGCGGTCAATATAGGACAGGCCTTCCATTGGGTGATGATCCATTTGCAAATAAATTGAAGAATAGTGTACTGATAAAGAAGAAACTCGGATCGAAATTTAAGTTTTTATAAACAAACATAATCGCTGAGCCGTGCGCCGTATGCAGGAGGCAATGACTGATATTCATTAAAGGAAAGCGTGCTTCTGATAATAAGCTGTTTCACAGCACTTTTCTGACATTTGTTTAAACCAGTCTTTTCAATCTTTTAATACAATATGATATTTACATTCCCATTTCGCATGAACTATGCTGTCTTCGTCTTTCATTTCGCACTTCCTTCTTGTGTGCTTTGAACAGTTCACTTGAAGGAAGGTTATTTATACTTCCGGAATGGTCAAACTCTGGAAGTCCAAAGGCTGTGCCGGTGGTTTTACCTGATTAATTAAGGGCAGTTTTTAATGAAAATTCTTGTCTTAGGATCACGGGGATTCCCCAACGTACAGGGCGGAGTCGAAGCCTGCTGCGAGAATCTCTATCCATCCATTGCTGCTCATGGGCATGAAGTCATCGTCATCAGCAGATCCTGTTATACGGGAAAAAAAGAATACGTATACAAGGGAATCAGAATCATCCCGTTCTGGGCACCGAAAAACATGAAATTAGAGGCCCTGGTACATACTTTTCTCGGCACTTTAGCGGCTCTTCAATTCAAGCCGGATATCATTCATTATCATGCCATCGGTCCTTCTTTTTTCGTTCCTCTGGCAAAATTTTTCGGTTTCAGGGTTGTGGCGACACACCACGGATTTGACTATGACCGGGCAAAGTGGGGAATCTTCGCTAAAAAATTTTTACAATGGAGTGAACGGCATTTATGCAGGGCCCATGCTGTTATTTCGGTTGCCCGATATATCCAGGAGTCCCTGCAGAAAAGATTTCATACCAATTCCATCGTTATTGTTAACGGAGCATTGAAAAAAAACATCCTTCCTTTCGGGGAATATTGTAAAAGGTGGAATTTGGAAAAGAAAAAATATTTTCTTTTTACAGGCAGACTGGT
>JAFGBW010000044.1 GCA_016932965.1 Candidatus Auribacterota bacterium | reverse complement strand
TGACTCTTTTTATTCAGGAACTGACTGATGAGATCACACGTGTGAACGACCCGCGTATCTTGAACCAGTTCTATAATACAGGCGGAATTGAAACAAAGGGCATAGAATGGGCGTTAAAATACATGCCGGTTGAGAATTGGATTGTGTATTGGAACGGCTCTTATCAGAAGGCTGAAGTGAAAGCAAAAACTCTAAGCGGAGGCGTGACTGTATCTGAGGCCTGCAATTCAGACGATGAGCCTTTATTTGTGCCTGAACTGACCAGCTTTATCGGCACTGAAATCTCTCTTGCGGATGTGGTAAGGGTCAATCTGGCTTTAAGAAACATCAATTCCATTCCTTATATCACTGCAGAAGCAGATGAGGATAAAGCAAGCGTGAATTTCATTGACCTCACTTTAAGGACAAAGAAATTCCTGGACAATAAATTGAGTCTGGAGCTGGTTGCACTCAATCTTCTGGATAACGATGACCGGGTCCCATCGTTCGGAGAGCATGCCGGAAACACAACCGGAACCCTGGCGCCGGAAGGCCGGAGATTCTATGTAAGAGCAACCCTGAACTACTAGTTAATTAACCCGTTTTAACAAATCCCCCTTAGTCACCCTTGAAAAGTGGCCAGGGGGGATTTTTTATCTTCTCTGCTTTCCTTTCCATTTTGGATTACTAAAGATACTTGATTCTTTTAAGAAGTAATCTTGCCATGATGGCCCCCAGGTAACAATCAATTAACTATCCTAAACAGCCGCCCTTTGTGAGAACAAAGGACGGCTGTTGTGTTTTATTCTTTTTTATAGCCGCCCATTCCTTCATCTGCTATAAAACTCCTGGAAGGTAACTGAAGGGAAAATACATGAAAATCATAGTCATTGACGACGACATTTCAATCCTTGGAATGCTCAGCGCATATTTCAAGGAAAAAGGGATTGATGGAATATTTCTTTCCGATCCTTCACTGGCTGAATCCCAGATCAAGGAGCATAAGCCGGACTGTGTTCTGATCGATTTAAAAATGGGCCCCCCCACCGGAAAAGAAATCATTGTACATCTCCGGGCCGAGGGGATTAAAGTCCCCATCATCGTGATGTCCGCCTTTGTCACTTATGCGCTTGAAAGTGAAATCAAGAAGCTGGGCATCAGAAAATTTCTTTACAAGCCCTTTGATCTCAAGGAAATGGATAAGATGATCGCCTCCGCAACCAGGAAAAGCACTTCTGTCCATACATAACTCCTTACTGTCTGGTCCGTTAAAGACATAATCATGAGTTAAGAAATAATTTTTACCACGAAGGGGAGTAAGATTAAATAAAGAATTAAGACTCAAAGCCAGGACGGCGAAGAAGAACGACGCGAGTCGCCCGTAAGGGAAAGGGCACAATGCCAGAAGTCCGATTGAGAATTTTGGATTAAAATCCTGTAAGCCGAGCCAAAGGCGAGAGCGCAACCCGATAGGGGAATCCACAGCAATCCTGTCTAAAAACAATTCCGTCATCTCTCATTTTCAATTCATAATTCCTAATTCTCAATTCTTTTATGATCCCTTGGCCAGGGGGCGCAGCTCCTTGACGAGCGTTTCCATGGTCCTGGCGCATTGCTGATGCGTGATGATTAAAAAGAGGCTGATCATTCCGAGAATCATGAAATTGATGGACATCGGATAATTCATGGAAATCAGGAAGGGGAAACAGCCGAATAAAAAGATCAATTCCCCTATGATGGAAGTGATCCCCCACCATTTGAATCCGCTGTAAATGAGTCCAAGCCCCGGAATGAGTGCTGAAAGTTCAGATGCCCGTGAAGGAGATTTGTATTCCGTATCGCAATAGGGGCAAAGAAGCGAATCGGATTTTAATTTTGAAAAACAGGACTTGCAGAGATTCGGCACCCACACCTCGTTGATGTTGGTGGCGGGATGGCTGTTTTTATTGATCAATCCTGAAAGAACGGGCATCAGCTGGACCTTATCAATGGGATTCATTTTCAGCCATGTCAGGAGGCATTTGTTATAAAAGTATATTTCCAGTTTAGGAGACTGGATGGAAGATGACGAGAATTGAAAATCCGTGATATTGGACAGATAGATGCTTTTAAAAGATTCGGGGCGGTTGGTTTTAGGATTCCAGTAGGCCTGAATGATCCTCAGATTAGTGATGATCACAAAACTTTCAAGAAAACGGCTGGTATTGAAAAAAAAGCTGAAAAAAGACGAAAGGCCGATATCTGCGGTAGCACTGAAGATATAATTGATCTCTTCCAGGGGTTCGAGGATCTTGATGAGCTGTGAAGAACATCTTTCCAAAAGGTCCAATTTTTTCTTCTTAAAAAAGGCGGAGAAAAAATAGTTTTCCTGGACAAAAGCGGTTCTTTTATTCACCGGAAGGCCAAAACAGTTTTCTATGTATTTCCTTTGTGTCTTATGTTCATGGAAAATATCGTAATAGGATTTGACGAAATAATACTGGAGCTGGGCACATTTAGAAACGAACTGATAATTCTCCTCGTTCGGAGGACAGACCAGGTCGCTTTGCCCCAGTTCTCCTTTATTCATGAGATCCACGATTTCATCAAAACGGACCTCTACATGACGATTGGGCAGCCGGTAATCCAGCACTTTCCATTTAGTCCACTCTTTCATGATCGTTCCCTTTCTTGCCTTAATATAAATGCAAATACTGATCCCACACAGCAAAAAAAGATGTAACTCATTTAATAAAAATAAATTAGATAAATACATGAGGGAAAATCAATACGCACAATCTGTAATATTTTATTACTTAAAATAAGTGTAACAAAATATAATGTATCATAAAAGACCATTTATAGATCGGCTATTCCCATAACGGACGTATCACATCATCGCTTTATAATAATCTTCATGATAAATACTTAAATAAACTGATAAAAATACTTTTTTAGTCACACGATTCTTTCTCGTAATAAAAGCGCGCATTCATAACCCCAGGTTATGTCATTTCTGGTTCAAGTGAGAAATCTGAGGCTGTCTAAGAACTCATTTATTTGAAGTACTGAAATGACAAATTCGTTCTCAGTATATTGACAAAATCAATAATTGTGATAAATATATTACAAAAGATTTAATTTAAATCATTGAGCTATAATGAAACAATTGCTGTTCACTCATATTTTCCTGTTTTATTTCATTTTTCCTGCCTCTTCTCTTGCTCCAAAACATGCTGATCTGGAAACGCTTGATCCGGAAATTGCCTCGAGGGAAGAAAAGCTGGGCAGCAGGCTCACCCTGCTTGGCTTATCACCGAGGTATATTTTATTACTGTCATTAATGGATGGGATCTTTCCTGCATGCGGAAGAACAGGGCTTGAGGGTGAATCGGACGATGCCGGAAAAAATAATCATCCCTATGGCGGACAGGATAATTCAGGTGGAACAAGAGTTTATTCTTCAGGAGGAGAACGGCCCGCTTACGGTGGAAACAATTCCGGATCAGGAGGCAAAGGGTTCGGCGGAGCAGCTGTTATTGGGGGGAATCACTCTGGCGGGGTCAGGCCTCTTGGAGGTTACAGGTCATCAGAAGGAGGCTCTTTTTCTGAAGGAGGAAAAACAGAAGGGTCAGCAGGGATAAAAGAAAATTCAGACGGAGGACGCTCTGTTGGCGGAGATTCCGTCACCAATGGGGGAAAACCGCAAGGAGGAATGAACCTGAATCCGGGAGGGAGTGCGGGTGAAAGCGGAAATGCCGGATCCTGGGCGGGGACAGGGAATGATACCGCCGAATACGACTGCATCCTGATTGCACCCAGGCTTCAGGATCCGCCCGGAGCAGGAGCTGAAACAGGCAGTCTTCATGATTTGTATCAATGTCCGCTGCAGGATGGGGAACAATTTCTGGCAGGCCGGATATCCGAGGAAAGGTACCACGCTCTGATCAGGAAAACCGACGGAAAGTTAGTCATGAGGCATTATCAATACTCATCCCCGGATTCTGCCGTGACTATGGATGCAGAATGGCTCGTAGCGGATTACGATCCATCCGTGACCCTAGGAGTGACTGATTTCGAAATCTCCGGATATTTTTACATGAACTCCACCTTTGAATATTACCTGATAACCGTGAACGTCACCGATGATACTCAAGAAACAGGCAGGCTATTTTTGGCGGATCATAATGGTGCAATAAAAGTGTATGATACCGGTCATGGGGCAAAAATTGAAAATGTACGTACTGATGACATGGACAGCAACAATTTAGTCATCACCAGGCCAGGCCCTTTAGGTGTTGGCAGGCTGACCCTTACGGACTATACCTCCCCGTCTCTTTCACTGATTGACGGAAAATTGAGTGAATCAGGCATGTGGTATTTGAATACCATAGAAAACGCGCATATCGATATTCCTGAAACAATCCCCCTGACAAGCTACAATGAATATCAATGGCAGAAATGGCAGTCTGATGAAAGAACCGTCCTTGATTTCAGATACGAGGATGCCTCTTCAAGGATTGTCGTGACGCCATCTTCCATCATCGTTAAAAACGATAAGGGGACTTTTTCAGGCCTTGAAGCTCTTAAACATCTGCAATATCTTAAAGTATTATACGAAAGCATCCCCTCTGAAAGCGCCCCGTCAAAAGAAGCCATTTTATCAGACCTGGATGCGGCTATTTTAAAACTGACTGTTCAGCCGGATTATGAACAGATCATGCCTGACTCTTCCGGCAGGGTTTCTGTCAGGGCATACACCTTCGGAACAGAAACTGTGATCATCTATACAGTGCTTTCAGCCAGCGCCCCGGTGGAAAAAATCATCACCTATGAATCCGGCAAAACCTTAAGAGTCTATACCAGTGATACAGGATACAGCCCGCCTGCACAACCCCGACAGATATTTGGAGCGGACGCCCTGGATACGGTTGAATTTGTCAAATCCATTCTGGATAATTCATCCGGTCTGAACGAAGAGGGTATTGAAATACTGAATCAGCTTAACATCATTCTCAGTGAATTTCCCCGCGGGGAAGTCCTCCAATTGACTGCCGGCAGCGCGGTCCGTCCCCAGAATGATATATGCTTTATGCTTATTGGGGATGTTCCAGGAGAAACCGATCTGGATATCCTGTCCTTCGGGGGCGATAAAATGACCACGGAGAGAATGCAAAATTTCCCGGAGGGGCATGTGATTAAACAGATCGGAGGAAACAGGTCTTCAGGATCTTTTATTCCAGGAGACTCCGATGATATTGCCATACCGCTGCTTTTTACAGATGCTTCCGGATCGGACCATCTCTATTATGGGAATTTCTCCACTGCCACCCGTGAGCTATCCCTGTATCCCCTGATGGAGGGAGTTCAGGGGATTTCATCCGTTTTTAAAGCCCCCTATGACAAAGGAGACCCAACCTTATTCTTTCATGCTGTTTTATACACAGATTCGTCAGGAGCGAACGTGGTGACCTGGGAGGATTTTGATCCTGAAACAGGTTTTATCAATTCTGTTTCAACCAGGCTGAACGACAGGGACGTCTCGAAATCAGGGATAGCAGACGCGCGCAAAAACAATTTTCTCTCCAATATGACTTCGGATGCACAAACGACTGGTTTTTATATCTGGCTGGCTTCTCCGAGTATGCGTATTGCACAAAGGCTCAGAGGCATTGATATCATCCTGATGCCGGACAGCGGCCTGCCGGAAACCTCAGCCTGACACTGAATTTTTATTTCCAACCCTGCAGTTTTTCTTTAAAATTCATTTTTTATGAATTCAGCCAAAAATATTTTCTCAGGGACAACCGCGTTTAAAAAGTTAATTCATCTGGTCAATCCTGACAGACCTGTTTTAGAAATCCTCATGATTCACAGTACTCAGGTGGCATTAAAGGCGCTTAAAGGGGCAGCGAAAGTTCCTCACATGAATCCTGATCCGGATTTCATTTATTCGGCTTCACTTCTGCATGATATCGGGATTATTTTCACCCATGCGCCTGAGATTGACTGTCATGGGGAAGCCCCCTATCTTTGCCATGGTTATCTGGGTGCGGAATTGCTCCGGAAAGAAGGACTCAGTAAAGAAGCTCTCGTATGTGAGCGCCATGTGGGGGCAGGAATTACGCTAACGGAAATCAGTGAAAAAAGCCTTCCGCTGCCTGAAAAAGATTTCATGCCGCTCAGCCTCGAAGAGAAGCTGATTGCCTGGGCGGACAAATTCTACTCAAAAACTCCGGCAAAGATTCTCACAGAAAAAACCATTCCGGAAATCGTCAGAGAGCTGGAGAAATTCTCCCCAGCAAAATCCGAAACCTTCCTGGAATGGAACCGGCTTTTTAATCCACCAGATTGATTCCGGTTCCAGGTTCAAAGAAATGACATTTACTCATGTCAAAAACCAGTTCCATATCCTGTCCCGGTTCAAGCTGTTCATGGGCATCCAGCCGGGCAACAAAATCTGCGGATTCATTTTTCAAATAGGTAAACATTTCGCTGCCCATCTGTTCCACCACTTCCACTGAAGCGGTGATCGTATTCGTATCGGTTGCGGTCTTGGCAAATAATTTGTCATAAATTTTTTCCGGCCTGATGCCCATGATGACCTCCTGGTTGATGTAGGAATGCATTTTTTTGTTCATTTCATGCGTGAGCTGCAATGACATCCCTTTGATGACAAATTGAAGGATACTTCCAGCTGATATGATTTTACCCGAAAAAAAGTTCATAGGTGGAGATCCGATGAATCCGGCTACAAACAGATTTCGGGGGTGTTCATAAATGGTTAATGGGTCAGCCACCTGCTGGATTTCCCCCTTATTCATGACCACAATACGGTCTCCCATGGTCATGGCTTCAACCTGGTCATGGGTCACATAAATCATGGTGGTCTGGAGACGTTTATGCAGTCTGGAGATTTCAGTCCGCATCTGGACCCTCATTTTAGCGTCCAGGTTCGACAAAGGCTCATCGAATAAAAACACCTGCGGTTTACGGACGATCGCCCGGCCCACAGCGACCCGCTGGCGTTCTCCTCCGGATAATTCCCTGGGTTTTCGGTGTAGAAAGGGTTCGATATTCAGTATTTTAGCCGCATGCAGGACCCTTTCGGATATCTCATTTTTAGAAAAACGGCGCAATTTCAAGCCAAAAGCCATGTTATCGAAAACAGTCATGTGAGGATAAAGAGCATAATTCTGAAACACCATGGCGATATCGCGGTCCTTGGGAGGAATATGGTTGACGACCATGTCCCCGATCATGATTTCTCCCGAAGAAACGGATTCCAATCCTGCAACCATGCGCAATGTCGTGGATTTGCCGCAGCCTGAAGGCCCGACCAGAACCACAAATTCCCTGTCTTCGATTTCCAGATTACAGTTTAGGACCGCATATTCCTTCTCATCGTATGTCTTGCTTATATTGTTCAAACTGACCTTGGCCATGAAAACTCCCGATAGAATAAAATTGAGAATTAAAACTCATAAAAGAATGCAATTTTATTATGCATTTTTTTGGGCATTAATTCTCAATTCTAAATTCTCAATTATTTTTTAATTAAATTTCCCCGGCATTTTCTGCAATAACGGCTGCATCCGCTTCATCATGAATTTCATCTCGCGGAAATCCTTGAGGAGTCTGTTGATCTCCTCGACGGAGCGTCCGCACCCCCTGGATATCCTTTTTTTTCTGTTCCCGTTGATGATTCCCGGACGCCCCCTCTCCTTGGGCGTCATGGAATGAATGATGGCTTCAATGTGCTTCATCTTTCCCTCATCCAAATCCTTTGGATCCACTTTAGGCATGCCCGGAATCATTTGTAAAAGGCTCTGCAAAGATCCCATTTTCTTGATCTGCTGAAAAGCCGATAAAAAATCCTCCAGGTCAAAATCGTTTTTTCTGATTTTGGTCTCGAGTTTTTTCGCCTCTTTTTCATCCACGGTCTCTTTGGCTTTTTCCACTAAAGTCAGAATATCTCCCATTCCCAGTATCCGGGAGGCCATCCTGTCCGGATAAAAAGGCTCAAACTGGCTGATTTTTTCACCGGTTCCGACAAATTGAACGCTTTTTCCCGTGACAGCCGCCATGGACATGGCCGCTCCGCCGCGTGCGTCTCCGTCCATTTTCGTCAGGATGATTCCCGTCAGATTCAGATACCGGCTGAAAGCTTCTCCTGTCTTAACCGAATCCTGGCCGAGCATGGCGTCTGTTGTAAGAAGTATATGGTCAGGCCTGGCGGATTGCGAGAGCAGGGTCAATTCCTTCATCAACTCCTCATCAACGTGAAGACGCCCGGCGGTATCCACAACCATCCTGTGATACAGATTGTCGTCTTTTGCCTTTTTCAAGGCAGCATGAACAATGGCAAGAGGATTCTTTTCCTCATCGAGAGTAAAAAAATCAACATCCGTCTGTCCGGCAAGTGTCCGAAGCTGCTCCTTGGCAGCCGGCCGCTGCGCATCGGCTCCCACCAGAAGCGTCCGCAGGCCTTTCTCCTTGAACCAGAAAGCGAGCTTCGCGCAGGTAGTGGTCTTTCCGCATCCCTGCAGTCCGACTATCATCAGTGTCTGAAAGGAACGGTCCAGCGGCAGCTCACAGGCCCCCATGGAAAGGAACCGGACCATTTCATCATAAATGATTTTGGTCATCATTTGTCCCGGAGAAACCAAATCCAGCACCTTCTCTCCCAGCGACTTCTCCTTGACCTCTTTGATGAAATCCCTGACGATGGTGTAGCTGACATCCGCTTCCAGAAGGGCCTTCCGGATTTCCCGCAGACTGTCAGTAATATTGGCTTCAGATATCCGGTGATGACCGCGAAGCGTTTTGAAGATGACCTGAAATTTTTCTGAAATAGTCTCAAACATGACCGTTAATATAATAAGTTACAATACATCCGGCTGAGCCGGAGGCTTGAAACGGTTATCGCTCAAAGCCTCATATATAAAGCCACTTGAAGTGGCATATATCATTTAAACACGAAGGATAAAAAAAGTTATGAGTGACGAGTTGGGAAAAGTGAATAGTAAATGGTGAATGGTTAAAAATGAGTGTCATGTTTAAACAAATTCATTTTTCCAACTCAACACTTAAAAACTCCCGACTCCAATCCTCAGCGCCTCTGCGGGAGTCATCTTATTTCCCAATTCAAAATTCTTAATTCTCAATTCTTAATTTACTTCTCCCCTCCGTGGTGAAAATTAATTTTGAGACTCCCATAAGCTTCAAACTGGATAAGTCCTTCGGCAAAATCGTAAGTTTACCTGTTTATATCATCTCTTTTCTTCCAGGAAACGGTTCAGCATCATCTGGGTACATTCCTTGTTGATATTCCTGGGGATGCCGTAGCTTCTGGTATACAATTCATCCACCTCATCCGGACTGAAAAAATCAGCGCTGGTATTTCCGGCTGTCATGAGCCGGTACCGGATGTAATGCCTGCATTCTTCTCTGGTTAAAGGTTCCAGATTCACCTGAAGATACATCCTGTTCCTCAACGAAGCATAAGACGGGCTCGCAAGACGACGCAAAAAAGGCTCCTCGGCAAAAAGGAGGCATGTCATGATTTTTTTTCTGGCTGTCTCAAAATTACTCAAAGTACGGAGCAGATGAAGGGCTCCTGAAGAAAGGAAATGCGTTTCATCAATCAAAATGACCGGTTTAATCCCGTCCTGATAATAACTCAAAAGGGTTTGGGAGGTTTTTTCCACC
>JAFGBW010000043.1 GCA_016932965.1 Candidatus Auribacterota bacterium | reverse complement strand
GGACTGATATTGATGATGTCTGCACTGAGACGTTTGGCGGCGAGCTCAAAGGAGGTACGGGTGCGTGTGGAAGGTTCACAGAAAAGGAGCGCCACGGTTTTACCCCTCAGGGGAGGCACTTTTTTTATCGGGCGCAATACCAGCTCCTTATAGGCGGTGGCAGTATCGAGAACCATCTGTATTTCTTCGACAGTTAGGTCTTTGATTGCGATCAGATCTTTTCTTCTCCAATGGGTCAGGGACATTGCAGGATCACCTCGTCTTTGCCATCGGATTCAGAAAGGTGCAGCCGGATGGAATCCTGTTCGTGAGTGGGGATGTTTTTTCCGACAAAATCCGGCCGGATAGGGAGTTCCCTGTGGCCGCGGTCGATTAAGACAGCCAGCAAGATACGGTCCGGCCTTCCAAAATCCATGAGTTCATCAAGTGCCGCCCTGACGGTTCTGCCTGTGTACAACACATCGTCCACCAGGATGATTTCCCTGCCCGTGATATTGAACGTGATTTCCGTGACTCCGACAACAGGAAGACTGGTTCTTTGATCCAGATCGTCCCGGTGGAAGGAAATGTCCAATGAGCCTAAATCTAAAAGATGATTTTCTATGGCGTGGATTTTTTTCTTCAGACGTTCAGCCAGGTATATTCCGCGGGTTCTGATCCCGATCAGAGCGGTTTTATCAGGATTGAAAGAAGACTTCTCCGTGATTTCATGTGCCATCCGCGTGAGAATGCGGTCGATATCCTTGGCGTTCAAAAGGAGGGACTCATTCATGAGTGTCCCCCCGAATAAGGTGCGTTCTTGGCTCGCATAGGACTCCTTTTTAGCCTCACAGGACTAAAATTAAAAGATGACCATTTCTTAAATTTTTGACTTTTATAAAGATTCATGGAGAATAAGTCAATAATAATATTTTTGGAAATTCCATTCGTGTCCGTTAATAATATCATCATGAGTTACACATGAGGCATGAGTTTGAATTGAGAATTATTAAACAGGGGCTGTAATGGAATTTGAATATCGGAATCATGAAAATAAAATTCAACCCGGGAAACAGAAGGATGTGTCATGAATATATATGATTATGCGATGGAAATGGAAAGAGACGGGGAGGCCTTTTATCTCAAAATGGCTGCAGAGAGCAAGGATAAAGGATTGAAGAATATATTTAAACTATTGGCTTCTCAGGAACAAAGACATTATCTTTTTTTTAAAGCCCTGAAAGAAAAAGAAACTGTTCAGGTTGAAGAAACGTCTTTTTTTGATGAACTGAAAAACATCTTCAGAAAAATGGAGAAGAACAACAAGAAGTTCAACCTGACTCTCCCTCAAAACGAGGTATACAGGCAGGCGCAGGCTTTGGAAAAAAAGACTGAAAATTTTTACAGAAAAATAGCCAAAAAATTCGCGAAAGAAACCCAGAAAAAAATGATTTTACGAATAGCCGATGAGGAGAATCAGCATTATTTGCTTCTCGAGGACTTGATCGAATTTATTTCCAGACCGAAAATCTGGCTTGAGAATGCTGAATGGAACCATCAGGAAGAATATTGATTAACCCAGATAGGAGGATGTCCGTTATGAAGAAACCGTTTATTTTTACCGGATGGTTATTGGGAACCCTATTTTTATTCACCCTGACAGCCCACAGCCATTGCCAGATACCTTGCGGAATATACAACGATGAAGCCAGGTTTGCCATGCTGAATGAGCATGTTGCCACCATAGAAAAATCCATCAACGAGATTTTAAGACTTTCGTCGGAGGATCAAAAGAATTTCAATCAGATCGTCCGATGGATCGACAACAAGGATGAACACGCAAATAAAATCACAGACATTGCGTGTGATTATTTCCTGGCCCAGCGCCTGCCCCTAGAACCTGAAAAGGACGGATCCTATTCAAAAAAACTGACTCTTTTGCACCAGATGATCGTCTATTCCATGAAGCTGAAACAGACAACAGACCTTGATTTCGTTAAAAAAATAAAACAGACTATAGCTGACTTCCATGATGCGTATTTTATAAAAGATGAATAAACATGATCGGGTCCTCTCCATCATCTGCAGAAAAAGCCGGGATCATGCCGAAAAATATCTTCAATAGGATTTTTATAGAAAGGGGTGTCAGATGACAACAGAAACATGGAGGGGAGTATTCCTCTGGTGCATTGTAATGAATATGGGATTATTGCTGTGGTGGTTTATCCTCTTTGCTTTTGCGCATGACTGGATTTACCGGATGCATAGCAGATGGTTCAAAATTCCGGTGGAAACATTTAATGCCATTCATTACGCTGGCATGGCTTTTTTCAAAATAGCCATATTTATTTTTAATATCACACCGTATGCTGCATTGCTGATCCTGGTTAAATAATATACCCCCGTAAATCAACGGCACTTGATTCATATAAGGGGATGCAGGAATATGAACCGCACAAAAATAGAACAGTTCGATAAAAATAATAAAAAATATCTGAAGTTCATTATCAATGACCGCCTTGAACCTTCAGATGCCGTGAATCCATCGGACGATGGAAAGACATTTTCTCTGAAAATCACGACAGCCGGTTCATTTTAATATGGGATTGTATGAACATGAAAGGATATGACAATGAATCCAGAGTGAAATGGCAGAAGGCGCTTGGAGAAATGAAAAATCAAATCGATTGCGTTTGGATCATTTCCACCTCCTCCCTGTTTAAAATCGGGCCGTCTGTCATGACGCTCCTGACGAACATCAAATTGAAAGTGATTTCTTCAGAAACCCAAATCATTTATTGATTTTTTTAAACAGATAGATATAACAAACCAAAATTAAATTAATGAGGACGGGCTGAAAAAGATGGTGTTTATATCATCATTCAGGCAAAGACCATTTTCATCATAAAAAGGAAAACTCACATGGCAAAATTCAAGAGAACGCATCATTGCGGCATGCTTTCGCTAACCAATATAGGAAAACAAGTCCAGCTTGCAGGCTGGGCGGCCAGTATCCGGGACCAGGGAGGAGTGATTTTTCTCGATCTCAGGGACAGGAGCGGCCGCATTCAGGTGGTCTTTAACAAGGAAAAAAATGAAAAGCTTCACGAAAAGGCCAACCATGTGCGGGCCGAATACTCCGTACGCGTCGAAGGCACAGTGGAAAAACGTTCTCCTGATACCGTCAATCCTAAAATTCCGACAGGCGAGATAGAAGTCATCGCCACGGAAATAGAAATTTTGAATACCACGGCCATGCTCCCTTTTCAGATTGAATGCCAAGACGAGTTAAACGAAGAAGTGAGATTAAAATACCGCTATCTGGACCTTCGCCGTCCGGAAATGATGTCGAATCTCATGTTTCGCCACAAACTCGTTCAGGCGGCCAGGGAATATTTAGACGGCAGCGGATTCATTGAGGTGGAAACGCCTGTATTGACAAAATCCACTCCGGAGGGGTCGCGGGATTATCTGGTTCCTTCCCGGGTTCATGAAGGGTGTTTTTACGCGCTTCCGCAGTCACCCCAGCTTTTTAAACAGATTCTTCAGATATCCGGAATTGAAAAATATTACCAGCTTGCCCGCTGTTTTCGTGACGAGGATTTACGGGCGGACAGGCAGCCTGAACATACTCAGATAGATATGGAGATGTCTTTTGTGGATGTGGACGATATCATTGAAATGATCGAGGGACTCATCCGGAGCATTTTTAAAAAAACGTTAAACCTCGATATTCCCGCGCCATTTAAGAGGATAACCTATGAAGAAGCCATGTTGAAATACGGCTCCGACAAACCGGATTTACGTTTTGGTTGTGAAATCATGGATGTTTCCCCTATCGTCTCTCAAACCGACTTCAATGTGTTCAAGGAAACCCTTTCAAACGGCGGGGTGGTCCGTATGCTTGTGGGACCCGGCTGCGCTGATTTTTCCATCAAAGATATGGATGAACTCACCTCCTTCTTGAAAAATTTCGGGGCCAAAGGATTGGCATGGATCAAGGTCCTGGAAGGAGAAGAGTTTAAATCTCCGATCGTAAAATTTTTTAAACCGGAGATGCTCAAACAATTGAAGCAATCCGGCAATGCAAAAGCAGGCGACGTCTTATTCTTCGTAGCGGATCATGTCAACGTGGCATGCGACAGCCTCGGCGCCCTCCGTTTAAAAATCGGCAACGTCAAAAATCTGATCAACAAGGAGACGTTTCATTTTTCCTGGGTCTTGGATTTTCCGATGTTCGAATGGAATGAAGAGGAGAAAAGGTATCAGGCAGTCCATCATCCCTTCACATCTCCAAGACTGGAAGACCTGGATAAAATTGAAACAAGCCCGCTGGAAGTCAAAGCCAGAGCCTATGACTTGGTTTTAAACGGAACCGAGGTAGGCGGAGGCTCGATCCGAATGCACAATGAAGACATGCAAAGCCGTGTTTTCAGAGTGCTGGGGATTGATGCATCCTCCGCCCAGGAGCGGTTCGGTTTTCTTCTCACAGCTTTGAAATTCGGAGCGCCTCCCCACGGCGGTATTGCCATCGGACTTGACCGTCTGGCCATGCTGCTTCTGAGATTAAACAGCATCCGGGATGTCATTGCGTTTCCAAAAACTCAGAAAGCCACCTGTCCTATGACCGGCTCACCATCCACCGTGGATGAAAAACAGCTCCGCGAGATCCATATCAAACTCAGAAGGGAATGAGTTTCATGAACCATTCTTTTTTACCCCAGGCCAGAGCTCACCTGGAAAAAATCCATTCTTATTCAGCCGGGAAAACAGCAAAAGACATCAGCAGTAAAAAATCGCATATGATCAAATTGTCTTCCAATGAATCCACATGGGGACCATCGGAGGATGCCAAGAATGCCCTGAAAAGGGCGGTGAATTCCGTCCATTTGTACCCCCCTTCCCAGTCCGATGATCTGCGTGAACGCCTTGCCAGGTTCTCACATGTCCTGCCTGAAAACATCATCATCGGCAATGGGTCAAACGAAGTGATCCAGTTTGTTATCCTGGCCTATGTTTCTGCGAAGGAGCATGTTCTGGTCCCGGAACCGACATTTTCCATGTATAAGATATACTCCCAGATCATGAATGTGCGGGTCAGTTCTGTACCGCATCAGAAAGACCATGCGATATCGCTTTCCGCTGTAAAAAGAAAAATCACGGCCAGAACCAAAATGATCTTTCTGTCCAATCCCAATAATCCCACCGGTATGATCATGGATAAGATGGAACTGGAATTATTTTTAATGGGAATACAAAAAAATATTGTGGTGGTCATCGATGAGGCCTACTCGGATTTCTGCGATACGGCGTTCAAACCGGATTTTTCAGCTATGCTCCGTTCCGGCCATTATCCGAATTTAATCGTAACCAGGACGTTTTCCAAGGCGTTTGGCATGGCGGGATTACGTTTAGGGTATGGAATCGCCCATAAGCATACCATCGAGATGCTCCGAAAAATGGGACAGCATTTCAATGTGAATTCGATGGCTGTTGCCGCCGCCAATGCCACTTTGGAGAATTTGAGCCATTACCGCGAGGTTGTTGACCAGGTCAGGGTGGGCAGACGGTATCTGGAACAAAAATTTTCTGAGATGGGAATTTCTTATCAGCCTTCACAGGCCAATTTCATCATGATCAAGACCGGCAATGGTAAAAGGGCTTTCGATGATCTGGCGGAACGCGGGATCATTGTCAGAGAATTGTCCTCTTTCGGAATGCCTGAATACATCCGTGTGACCGTTTCCAGTATGGAACACAATAAAAAGTTGGTTCAGGCATTGGGGGAACTCCAGTGGATTCTTTGATTCATATGTTATCCTTAAGAACAGGAAAATCAGAAACCACGAAAATCACAAACAAAACGAAAATGAAAAGATTTTTTTAAATCGCATGCGGTAATTTCGATTACTCATTTTGTGATTTTCGGGGGTAAAAAATAAAAAGGATAACCAACGCTCACACCCGACAGGTCATACGCGGCGCGGTTTAATGCAGCGTTCATCCCCATCATGCGTGAAGCTGATGCTAAAGAGACTGCCCGGGAACATGAACTTTTTTCATTCCGGACAAAGCAGGAAATCCGGGCATCTTGACTCAATAAACCCTGGGTTCCCCAACAGGTCTGGTTTTCCATCTGCGATGCATCCAGATCCACTGATCAGGATATTTCAGAATATGAGACCGGATGGTATCCGAAAAAGTCTGCGTATTGATGATCGCGTCTTTTCCCGGATTGTCGGTCCTGATGAGAGGCATTTCCGGCGTGATAATGAAACGATAGTGATCGTCAGGGAGGCGTACCGCAAATGCCGCCAAAACCGGAAGATCATAACGCCTGGCCAAAATAGCCGGGGCATTCAGAGTGCAGGCTTGTTTATTTCCGAACTGGACAAACACGCCGCTGTCTAAATTCATGTTTTGATCCATGATGAAACCTATTGGATCTTTGTTCCGAATACACTGAATAAGGGCACGGCTGGAGTTTTTTTTATCGATAGGCTGGATGGATCCGAACTTTCTGTAAGACATCCAGAACTCATTCAAGGTTTTATTCCTGAGTTCCTTGGTGACAAAGGAGCTCTTGACTCCCAAATAGAAGAAAGCAACCGTGAGTAAATCCCAGAATCCAAGGTGGGCAGTCACGACAAGGACAGACTTTCCTTTTTTCATGGCGCTGTCCCAGTTCTCTTTCCCTTCCATGGTCATGAACGGACCGGAAAATCCGTCCGAATACAAAGGAAGCCTCAGGAATTCAACCAGGTTTTTCCCCATGTGAACGTACATTTTCTTTCTCAAGGATATTTTCTCAGAAGACGAAAGAACGGGCTCATACAAGATGTCCATGTTGATGAAGCAGACAGATTTTCTCCTGAATTGGCATGATGATAAAATGACGCCGAATAATTTTCCCATGCTCAGCGCTACCCCTCTGGGAAGACGGCAGATCAATGCGGCAAATATTTTCAACAGATAAATCATGTCATTTTTGCCTATAGAATTCATGGTACTCAGGCAGGGATGGATCCATATCCCTGGCCTTTTGATAATATTGATTTGAGAGTTCCTCCTCATCCATGTTATAGGAGCAGACCGAAAGATTGAGCCAGATTTCTTTAGAAGGGGTCACAGCAGAAAGAGCCAGAAAATCGGAAGCCGCGTCCTTCCAGCCCTTCTCAAGCAAAAAAAGCCGTCCTCTTTGATAAAGCGCCTCCTGATGCCGCGGGTGCAAGCTCAACACAAATGTAAAATCACGGATGGCTTCTTCATTTTTATTGAGTTTCATCAGGCACAATCCGCGGTTGAAATAATAAACGGCCTTTTCAGGGAATTCCTTGATCAGTTTATCATAAAGCTGCCTGCTCTCCGAGATGAGCCCCTTCTTATAACTGTCATAGGCCTCCTTTTGCCAGACAGTTTCACGCAGATAAGCCTGAAATTGCAGTCCAGTCACATCATTCGGGTAAATCAGGAGCCATCGGTCGATGTATGAAAGACTCTGATTCAGATTATTTTCCTTATATTCCAGTAAAGCCAGCTGATAGAAGGCTTCAGGCATTTGTCCTTTTCCAGGCCTTGTCAGTTTCATGAATTCTTCTTTTGCTTCCCGGATATGGCCTCTTTTTTTAATGAGATTCGCCAGGCGATAACGGAGGTCTGCGTTATCCGGATTTGACTCAAGCGCCGCTTTCAGTTCTTTGATTTCCTCTTCCGGCCGGTCCAATCCGTGTAAAAGGTCTGCTTTCAAAACATGCCATCTGAACCCGTTGAGTTTTCTTTGTTCGATCAAAGCCAGTGCCTCTGAGTAACGCTTTAATTTTTGCAGAACAATGATCTTATTCTTAAAAAAAACAATGGAATCCGGTTCGAGTTTCAATGCCCTTTCCCATGAATCAAGCGCTTCCGGATATTCTTGAAGATGAAATTGAGTGGCAGCCAGGTTGTTCCATCCTTTTGCCTGATCCGGACAAAGGGAAAGATATTTCTTGAAATCCAGACGGGACTCAACCCAGGCTTTTTGTTTTAAATAAACAAGGCCCCGGTTATAATAGGAAGAAGGTTCATCCGGATTAACCCGGATTTGCTGTTCCAATTGTTCCAGCTTCCTGGAAATGGAACCGTCCTCGATGACTTGAGCCGGACAAAAAAAGGTCAGGCATCCGAGCAATGAACTAAACACAAAGATGTAACGCACGGTTGAAATCGTCTCCTGTTTATCTTGAAGTTGTCTGATTAACCGGATATTTTATTATAGGCGATCACAATATTTTTTGTCTCCAAAAAAGCTGCGAAAGCATTTTTTTATTTTCGGCAGAAAAAGATGAAAGGCGGATACCGCATGCAACATCCGGATACAAAGACAAACGCATCAAATGCTGACGTTGAACCTAAAGTCCCATGGTATTATAACAAGTGGGCAGTATGGGTGATGCTTCTCTCTGTCGGCCCGTTCGGCATCCCATTTTTAGTTCTTTCCCCAAAATTCAACTGGGCCTCAAAAATCCTGATTTCCCTCATGATGATTACGATAACGATTCTCCCCTTATATCTCGGTTTTGAAGCTGTTCATTATATCAAATCGGATCAATTTCAACATCTGGTCAATACTTTGCCCCCTGAACAAAAGGATCTGATAGAACAGCTGCTGGCGTTGTTGAAATAACACGGATAGTCCGTGTCAGTTTTTTTTAAGAACCTGTTCCAGATGATCCAGGATTTTTGGATCGAATTTAGTTCCTGCCTGGACTTTTATCTGCTGGAAAGCCTCGTGCGGCATCAGCGGCGCGCTTCCATGGATGAGACCGCTGACCGCATTGGCATAGGCATCCGCCACGCTGATGATCTTTGCTTCCAGCGGAATCTCTTCCTCTTTTTTTCCGAAAGGATAGCCGCTCCCGTCCAGGTTTTCATGATGGTGAAGGATGATTTCCGATACAGGTTTGAGGCGTTCGATGGAGGCAAGATACATATTGCCGGTCAAGGGATGCTGCCGCAATGCCTGCCGCTGTTCCGGTGACAATAAGCTTTCGTTTTTAAACAGAATTTCAAGAGGGAGATTGATCTTTCCCAGATCATGAAGCAACCCGGCGATTTGCACATTTCGGAGTTCCTGCTGAGAAAGCCCCATGTCTTTTCCTATGCTTTCCGCCAGATGAGTCACTTTCTTGGAATGTTCGCCCAGTTTATTGTTGTGCGTTTCTATGACTTTGAGAATCAATTTGATGGTTTCAAAAAAACTTTGATCCAGGGCTTTATAAAGCAGTTCCAGCTTGACGTTTTTCCCCTGAATTTCTTTTGTTGCGGCGTCAATTTTTGACTGCAGGTTCGTGTTTAAGATCTTCAGTTCCTCATTCTGTCTGAAAGTCAGCTCATTCAGACGGCGGTTTTCCATGCGCAGTTCGTGATGCTGGATGCAGTCTTTCACCATGAGTTTGAATTCTTCCTCATTCCAGGGTTTGGTGATAAAACGAAAAACCTGTCCCTGATTGATGGCGCTCACAATGACTTCAATGTCCGCATATCCCGTCAGCATGATCCGGATCGCATCGGGATTTAATTCCGCCGCCTTTAAAAAGAATTGCACTCCGTCAATTTCCGGCATCCGGTAATCCGATATGACCAGCGTTACCGGTCTGGATTCCAGTATCTTTAATCCTTCTTCACCGTTATTGGCAGTGAGGATCTCATAATTTTCATCTTCGAATAAACGTTGAAGACTCTTTAAAATATAAGGTTCATCATCAATGAATAATATGGACGGGATTGAGTTCATCCCTTTTCCTCGTTTTCTTTCATTCCAGCCAGAGGCAGCCGGATAATAAACGTGGAACCTTTAGCCGGTTCACTTTTTACCGTAATCGTGCCCTGATGCTTTGAAATGATCTTATAGGAAATGCTCAAACCCAGTCCAGTGCCTTTTCCGATTTTTTTGGTGGTAAAAAACGGGTTAAACAGTTTTTTTTGCACCGATTCATCCATTCCGCATCCGGTATCGGATATTTCAATATTGACCGCCTGATTTTCATACCAGGTTCGTATGGTGATGGTGCCCTTCTTATGAATGGCCTGGGCTGCATTGACAATGATATTGGTGAATACCTGGGAAATCTGCCTGGGGTAGCATCGCAATAAAGGTATGGAGCCGAATCGACGGACCACTTCGACCTTGTATTTCAACTGATTCCAGACCATGTCTATCGTGTTTTGAATGACTTTGTTGATATCCGCTTCTTCGATTTTTTCTTCTCCCATATAGGAAAGTGTTTTTAAATCCAGGACGATTTTTTTGATCCGGTCCAATCCTTCCAGATTTTCCCGGATGATCTCCTCCATGCTGGACAGCGCGCTCTTTATTTTAAGCTGTTTTTTCAGTGCGCTGATTTCCTCTTTTTTGCCTTGAATTTTTTCATTCAGACTCAAGACTCCCTGATAGATATCCAGGATCTTTGCCTCATCAATTTCAATTTCAGAGAAAAAGGCCTCGATTTCATCTATTTTCGCGGCAAATTCCTGTATTTTTTTCAGGTATTTCTCGAGAGAATGCGTGTTGCTGGTGATGAAGGCGATAGGATTATTGATTTCATGCCCCACAACCGCTGCCAGTTCTCCAATATCCGCCAGACGGGATGACTGCAGGATTTGTTTTTCCAAAACCTGCTTTTCGGTGATGTCTTCCACGACAATGACAATAGAACTGATGCGGTCTTCCATGAGAATGGGGTAACCCACAAAATCCAAAACAGGACCTTCCGTGAGAGACAGGATTCCCCCATTGATGACGGACTTCTCAGTCTGAATTCTCAAGATGAGCTTTTTTATGATTTCAACGATGTTATCAGGAAAAATCTCGCAATAATTTTTTAAAAAATAATCCTCTTCTCTGCACGGCTTGGAGAGAAGGAGTTCCCTGCCGCGTTTATTCAATAAATAGACTTCCTCACTTTCTCCGTCCAGAACCAGAAAGCCGATATGGGCGGCCTCTATGATACCGCGTGTGCGCTCCTGTTCCCTTTGAAGGGCCTCCTTCTGGATTTGAAGGGTTTTAGAGATATCATCCACATTTTGCTGCAGCTCTTCCTGATAGCGGCGTTTCTCGTGGCTCCCCTTATATTTATCAAAAGCCTTGTCTACGCTTTTCAAGAGGCTGGCTTTCTCCAGGGGTTTGACCAGATAATCAAACGCTCCATAATGAACGGCATCGCGGGTTTTTTCCAGTTCTGAATAACCCGTGATGAGAATGACCACGGCATCCTCGCTGATTTCCCTGATTTTTTTCAGAAGTTCAAGACCGGACATGCCCGGCATGTTGATATCAGTGAGAACAAGATAACCTGTGAAGGCTCGATACAATTTATAAGCCCTCTCACCGTTATCGGCTAACGTGACGGCATAACCGCTGTTTTCAAGCACTGTTTTTAGATTCAATGCCTCTTCTTCGTCATCTTCCACCAGCAGTATGCGTTTTTCTTCCATATTTTTCTTTATTGTCTCATTGATGTTGAATTCGCAAGCCTTAACTCCCTTGTCTGCCGCGAAAAAGAACCGGAAAATCCGCTGCGAAGCATCCTTTTGAGCGTTGATTCCCTACAGTTTCCTACAATGAACTGCAGGGAATTTCAATTCTTTTGCTTTTTTTTCTTTTTTTCAATCTTTTTTTAAGGATTCAGTTTGTCCTGCTGATTTCAACCAAGAAACGCGGCAGCGATTCTTATTTCCAAAAAGGATATTTTTTTTTAAAATGCCATATGTGAAAAGTCCCATTCTGCTTATTTCGGACGACCGTTCAGAACTCATTTCCATGCTGGAATCCTTTTCCAATGAAGAGGACTATTCACTCATCAAAACTTCTTCTGTCTCAAAAGCGCTCATTCTTCTTTCAAAACAGGATTGCTTCCTGATCATTTTAGATTTTCCATCAAAAGCCATTTTTCCCGTTTATACCGAACTGCAACGGCATCTTAAAAAATCCATACCGGTTTTTCTGGTAACAGAAGAATGGCATGATAAATGGTTCGTTAAATTCCACGGTTTTGTTGATTGTCTTTTAAAACCCGTTGTCAGCGAAATCCTAAGAAGCAAAATCCGTTTTCTGCTGGAAATCCAAAAAAATACAGAACGTCTCACAGAAGGAGGGCAGCAGTGGGAAGAGGTTCTTGGATGGATTCAGGAAGGATTCTGGGAATGGAATTTCAACCAGGAAGTGATGTTATTATCCGATCTGTGTCTTCAGATCATGGATCACTCTGGACAGGGAAACCATTGTTCCTTTCAAGAATGGCTGGACTGGTTCCATCCTGATGAACGAATTGCTTTGGAACGTCTCATGCATACTCATCGATATCAATATGCTCAGTCCTGTTTTCAGGTTCAGGTGCGTATTCTGACTAAAAGCGGAGAATATAAATGGATTCAACTGCGGGGAGAAACCATTTTCAGTCAGGACAATTCCCCATGCCGAATGACCGGATCCATTCTGGATATCACGGGAAAGAAACAGGGGGAAGAGCCGCTCATCCAAATGGGTCATTTGGATTCGCTCACAAGACTTCCCAACCGCTATCTTTTTTATGACCGTTTGAAGCAATCCATGGCCCGTTCCAAACGTTACAATGAAATGATTGCCATTCTTCTTCTGGATCTCGACGGATTTAAAAACATCAATGATACAATGGGACATCATTTTGGGGATCTTCTACTCCAGCATGTAGCTGAAAAACTGAGAGGATGTATCCGGGAAACAGATACCCTTGCCCGCATGGGAGGGGATGAGTTCATTTTTATCCTGACAGATATCAAAAAAGTTCAGCATGCCACTTTAGTTGCCAAAAAAATTTTATATGAACTTTCAAAGGGGTTCTTCCTCGGTGAGAGGGAATGGTTTATCGGAGCCAGCATGGGTGTCAGTCTTTATCCCATGGATGGAGAAAACATGGAAACACTGGTCAAACATGCAGATATTGCGATGTACCGGGCTAAAAATCAGGGGAAAAACAGTTATCAGCTCTATACTCCGGAAATCAACACCCGGACTTTTGAACAATTGGCGATGGAAAACAGCCTTAGAAAGGCGCTGGATCACGGAGAGTTCACCCTGTATTATCAACCCAGGATCAATCTGGTCGCAGGACTCATCTCAGGAGTGGAGGCCCTCATCCGGTGGAAACATCCTGATTTGGGAATTGTTTCCCCTGATTCCTTCATCCCGCTTGCCGAGGAAACCGGGCTGATCATCCCCATTGGAAACTGGGTTCTTCAAACAGCCTGTTCCCAGCATAAAGTCTGGATGGGAAAAGGCTGTCCGCCTCTGCGCATGGCAGTGAATCTTTCACCCGTCCAGTTCCAGAATAAGGATTTTCCTGAAAAAGTGAATCAGATCATTCGTGTGTCCGGGATGGATTCATCTTTTTTGGAAATGGAAATCACCGAGCACATGGCGATGTTCAATGTGGAAGTAACCTCTCCCATCCTGAATCAACTGAATAAAATCGGCATCCGTTTTGTCATTGATGATTTTGGAACAGGCTATTCATCTTTGAGTTATTTGAAACGGTTTCCGTTCCATACTTTAAAAATTGACAGGTCATTTATCCGGGACATAACGGAGAAAAAAGATGTGCTGGCCATTGTGAAGGCTATTTTCAGCTTGGCTTCAAGCCTTAATCTGGATGTGATCGCAGAGGGCATAGAAACGGTTGAGCAGCTGAATTGCTTAAAAGCCATCGGATGCAAGGAAGTACAGGGATATCTGTTTTGCACTCCTCTCAACGCGGAAGATATATTTCCTTTATTGATGAAGGGGAAATTCAAGATTCCGTGTTGATCTAAAGTCAGATCCTTCCACCAGAGGTGAAGGCTTGAATTCGCCGAAAGATTTTTTTCCTTCCCAATTTCTATTCACTATTCAGTATTTACTATTCTCTGCGCCTCCCAAGCCTCTGCGGGACTCCTTTTTTTTATTCTGAGCGATAGCAAAGAATCTTTTTTTAAAAAGATTCTCCCGCTTTTTCAAAAAAATGAATCTGTGAATAAATGGCTTTTTTAAAATCCAAAAGACTCAAAGATTCGTTTTCAGAATGAGCCTGTGAACAAGGGTCTTCTACTCCGGTCAAAAGTACTGGAACTCGCGGAAAAATCTTTGAAAAATCAAACACCAAAGGAATAGAGCCTCCACTGCCTGCAAAGACAGGCGCTTTCCCATACCCTGATGTCATGGCCTGTTTCATCAGTTCATATGCGGGATGGGAGATGTCCGCAATCCAGGAATCCACCATTCCGTCAGGGATTATTTTGAGTTTTGCACCCCAAGGAACCAGCGATTGTATTTTTCTCACGAGCAACTTCATCACTTTTTCCGGCTTCATGTCATTGACGGTCCGTATTCCGATACGGCACCATGCCTCGTTCATGATCACATTCCCTGCCCCTTTTCTGCTTCCGGATTCAATTGAATTCACCGCCAGTGACGGCTCCCGCCAGAGCTGTTTCCAGACCGGTCCATTTGCGGGAAAAAGAGGCACTCCTGATAAAAGACCTGCCTGTTTTCTAAAAGAACTGATCGAAAGAGGAAGTTTGCTCAACTGTTTGTTTTCTTTCCCGGATAAGGGCCGTATCATGGGATAAAGGCCCGGGATGGCTATCCGCCCCTTTCTATCCACCAAACCTGACAATATTTTGGCCATGGCCAGAATGGGATCAGGAAGCGGCCCACCCCACATACCCGAGTGCAGCGGATGATCCATGGTTTGAAGGAAAAGTTCAACAGACACAAGTCCCCGAATAGAACAGATGATGGCAGGAAAGCCTGTGTCAAAATTAGACATGTCAGCCACAATCAGGCAGTCATTATTAAGCTCATGAGAGTATTGTTCAAGCAGAGATCTGAAATGACGCGACCCTGTCTCTTCTTCTCCCTCTATGATCACTTTGATATTGACGGGAAGAGACCCCGCTGTCTTGAGCCAGGCATGAATGCTGGCGGCATGAATCAATATTCCGGCCTTATCATCGGCTGTGCCTCGCCCGTATAAACGGCCGTTCTTTTCAAGGGGTTCATAAGGAGGTGAATGCCAATATGTTTCTCTTAACGGCGGCTGAACATCATAATGAGCGTACAATAAAATGGTAAAAGGATTCCTGGCATGAAGCCAGTCCCCGTATACGTAGGGAGGCGCATTTTTTACACGGATTTTTTTAACATGCCCAAGACCCGTTTTCTTCAACAGAGCCATACACGCATCCGCGGTTTGTTCCAGGTATAATGGGTCATGATCTTTAAAACTGATTCCTGGGATCCGAACCAATTCCTTCAATTGGTCCAGGGTTTCGTCAAAATGATTCGAAGCATAGAGGAGTGCGTCTTGTGTTTTTCTGTCAGTCATATGAAGTACTCAAGTATCAGGTCACTTTCATCCATAAATATTGATTTCGCGCAGAGTCGCTGAGGCGCAGAGAAATTTTGATGTATACTGTTTCACTACTGTCAGGTCTGTTTTTTTTTCGCGCTTATGTTCTTCTCTATCGTATCAAATTTTGAGCAACATTTTTTAGAATTGATAATTCAGTATTGTTCCGGCCTTCGGACTCCATCCATCACAAAAGTCGAAGACGTTTCTTTTAAAATTCTTAATTCCATGTCCGGCTTCCTTTTATTTTTAATCAATCGCACTATTTTATTGTGTTTCACGTTATTTCTTGATTTTTAAGCCGGACATTCATGATTCCTTTTTATGTCTCAAAATTCATTTCATACAATTTTTTATATAAACCTTCCGTGTTGATCAATTCACTGTGTGTACCGCGCTGAATGATCCGGCCGTTCTCCAGAACAAGAATCTGATGGGCTTTGACAACCGTGGACAACCTGTGGGCAATGACCAGGACGGTTCTATCCTCCATGACTTGATCAATGGCTTCCTGAACGTATTTTTCATTTTCCGTGTCCAGAGCTGAAGTCGCTTCATCGAAAATAAACACATCCGGGTTTTTTAATAATGCTCTGGCAATGGAAATACGCTGTTTTTCACCGCCTGACAGCCTCACCCCCCTCTCTCCGATGACGGTATCATAACCCTTTTCCATGGAAGAGATAAATTCATGCGCTCTGGCTAGTTTCGCGGCTTTGACGATTTCTTCCATTGCGGCGTCCGGTTTAGCGTAGCAGATATTTTCCCTCACCGTTGCGTTAAAAAGAATAGGCTCCTGGGTCACCAGTCCCATGATTTTCCGGATGGAAGAGACATGGATATTTTTCATATTTTTTCCATCAATCCAGATGCTTCCGGAAAGAGGATCAAAAAAACGGGGGATCATATTGGCGATCGTGGTTTTGCCGGATCCAGAAGGTCCAACCAGGGCGATCACCTCGCCTTTCTTCATTTCAAAATTAATATTTCTTAATACGGGAATGTCTTTTTGATAGGAGTAGCTCACCTGCTCGAACCGGATCTGTTCAGTGAATTTCAAGTCCATTTTTTCTCCGGTCAACTCCCCTGTTTCATCCGGTTGTTCCAGAAGATGAAAAATCCTGTCCGCTCCTCCCATGGCTATCTGAATGGTGGCCTGGATTTTTCCAAACGTTTTGATGGGTTTAATCATACAGCCGATGCAGGTGAAGTACGTCAAAAAAGTGCCCAGACTCATTTTTCCATGTAACACTAAAGGGGCGAACCACCATAATAACAGGCCTCCAGTTCCGACTCCGATTAATTCCGTGACCGGAGTCAGAATGGCTTCCTTTTTCTGCGATTTCACCCTGATTTTAACGGCTTTTCCACAAACATCTCCAAAACGGCTCTGTTCCTTTTCAGTTTGTCCGAACACCTTGACTATTTTCAACGCCCCGACAACTTCATGGACCCGGGAGGATACATCAGCGAGATTTTCCTGGGTCTTTCTGGAAAATTTTCGGATTTTTCTGCCGATTAAGACAATAGGAGTCATGGCGAGAGGGATCACAACAAGGCAAATGAGCGCCATTTTCCAGTCCATGAGGATCACGATGATCATGAATGGAAAAAAATGCAGGCAATCCAGAATGGAATTGGTGAAACGGCCGGAAAAAATGACCTGCAGGAGGCCGACGTCGGAAGTGATCCGTGTGATCAATTCACCGGTACGGCTTCCCGAAAAAAAACTCATGGGGAGGTAAAAAAATTTGTTAAACAGGGCGCACCGCAAATCTCTGGCGATTTTCTGGCTGACCCATTCCATCAGGACTTCCTGAAAGAACTGGGAGATGCCCTTGATGACGGTAGCCGTCACCAGAAAAAAGCAGATCATTTTCAAAAGAACCAGGGGCTGGTATTGATTCACCCATGCCAGAAGCCAATCCAGTTTCTCCTTATAAGGCACATCAACTGAAAGATGAAATGTCACGGGTTTTCCGGCAAGAACCCTGTCAATCAACGGGATCATTCCCATGACAGATACAGCGTTGCACAAGGTAAAGATGCCCATAAAAACAAGGGCCGCTGTCCATACATGAGCATAGGGAAAAGCCACCCTTAAAACTTTGAGATATTTTTTCATCGCTTAATCCATTTGCTTGTAAATGACGTCATAAGGCATGAAAAGCTATCATACCATGAAGGACATGAAGAGCACGAAAAAATTTTTCGGGCCTTGCTTCATCCCTTTACCGACAGCAGTTACAATTTACCCTCTTTTTTTAACTTTTTCTTGATTTGATTATGCTCGGAGTGTGTCCGGCTGAAAATGGATGAACCAACCTCGTCCCCGGAACAAATGAAAAACATGTCTTTGCTTTTATCCGGAAAAAAAGCCGCCTGAATCGATACCCTGCCGGGATTACAGATGGGTGTGGGAGGAAGTCCCTTGTAACGCCGTGTGTTATAAGGGGAATCGACTTTCAAATCCTGTCTGGTCAGAGGCCTCTGCCATTGATTGAGGATGTAATGAACCGTGGTGTCCGCATCCAGCCTCCAATTTTGATTCAAACGGTTCCAGAATACAGAAGAAACATGAGGGCGGTCCGGAGGATAGGCGGCCTCCTTTTCTATGATGGAGGCGAGAATGATTCCCGTGTATAGGCCATGGGATTGATAACACACTGAAGAAGCAATATTCAAGGACCCAATGATCTCATGGAAACGTTTGACCATCATTTTAAGGACTTTTTTTTCGTCTTCCCCGTAATAGATGAAATAAGTATCCGGGAAAAGAAAACCCTCCAGGCTGGAGACCTCGATATTCAGTGATTCAATGAACGCTTTATCCCTGGATAGTAAAAGCAATTTACTTTTATCCAATCCATACTCTTCGAGCAGATTGAAAGTCTGCCTGAGATTCAACCCTTCCGGAAAGGTTATCTTTTCCATGGAGGAAGCGTGATTGCACAGTTTTTTTATGATCTTCCATAGAGAAAAATCTTTTTTAATATGAAATCGGCCTGTCTGAATGGTCCTGTCCAAATTCATCCGGATGATCCATTGTAAAAAATTTTTTTTTGAAGGGATCAATCCGGCCTCTTCCAGTCGGGCGGCCACATCTTGAAGACTTTGATTCTGTTTAATGATAAAAAGCTTTGAGTTGCCATCCTCTTTTTCAGAGGATGTTCGCGTATGCAGTTCAAGAAAACTGCCGGAAAAAAGATTCAGAATAAATAATGACAGCAGAAGATTGCATCCGATTAAAAACCATTTTATGATTACATCCTTTGCCTTGACGAGTTTGGATGGAATATTTTTCATTGTTTTTTGAAATTAACATAATGTATAATAGAACGTCTTTATTTTTCTTATTGAGTTGAAAAAGCTCTGACCGACAAAGGAGACCTTTCATGACAGATGATGAATTATTGGATTTAAAGGCGGCTGAGATTAATTATATCTGCCGTGTTGGGACCGATAAATTCAATAAAGGTAATTACCTTTCTGCGATTGATGACTTTAACAAGGCCATAGAAATGGATCCGGATAACCCCAATCTCTATAACTTGCGCGGGCACGCGCGCTATTCCAAAGGGGATATTAAAGGTGCCAGATCCGATTTCTCGAAATCAAAAAAATTAAAATCCAAAGGAAAAAAAGCAAAGAAAAACGATTCGTAAGGAGTTATGATGCCTCACGCTCATTCATCTAAAAATTTAAAAGGCCGATGTTTTCTGTGCAGAAAAGAATTTCCCAAAACCGGCATGCCGACCCATCTGAAAAACTGCAAACACAGTCCGAGTCCTGATAAAAAATCCAAAAAGGAGACCATTTTTCGTCTGAGTATCGAAAGCAGCGCCATTCCGCTATACTGGCTTTACGCGGAAATTCCAGGAAAAGCCAAGCTGTCTTTGCTCGATGAATTCTTGAGAGAAATCTGGCTGGAATGCTGCGGCCATTTGAGTGAATTCAAGATCCATGGCGTACGATACTGTTCCACGCCTGCTGAAGAGGAAGAACGCTCGGGCAAGGAAAAAAGCATGGATTATACCCTGGATGCATTGCTGTCCGAGGGTGACAGGGCCTCTTATCTATATGATTATGGAACGCCCACTGAATTGACCATCCATGTTTTAGATGTTTTTCAAGGGTGTTCATCTAAAAAAGTCCATTTGATCGCCCAGAACAATACGCCGGAAATCCGATGCATCGAATGCGGAAAAAAAGCGGAACTAGTCTGCTCGGACTGTCTCTGGGATGACAAAGGCTGGCTTTGTGAGACCTGCTCTTGTTCCCATAAATGCGGACCAGATCATCTCCTGCCTATCGTCAACTCACCCCGCGTAGGCCAGTGTCGTTATACCGGAGAATTAAAATAACTTTTTTTTCAAAAATGTTATTTTAATTCTTTTCCGTTGATGGCAAAAGTGACGGACTTGATTTTTTTATGGCAGCGGTCGATCTGCTGAAGCAGTTCAGTCACATTTTCATGGCGGGACTCTTTTACTTTTAAAGAGGCGTTTAATTCCCTGAGTTCATTCTGATAGGAAAGATTTTCCAGGCCTTTCAGGGTATCAAAAACAGCCTGATCGAGGTTTTCACCATAATGGAATCTCTCTCCCCATTCGATCAGCATCACTAGTTCCGGAGAATCCCTGAAAAGGCTCTTCAAAGTATCCGGATGAAACTGACTGTCACAATGCAGCCTGAACACGGCTTCTGCGATTTGTTTGCATGCCGGATGCATGATCCATGAAAAATTCAGCTTGCTGAAGATATGGGCGTGGATTTCTGGAGCGGAAAGAACAAGCCGGATCAATTCTTTCTCTGCCGGGTGAATATCCGGTGGCTTCTTTCCTGTTTCAACCCCACCCGGTTGTTCATAAGAAAAATGCCTGGCGCTGGATTTGTTTATTTCCATCCGGATGGACTCTTCACCGACTCTTAAATAAACAGAGAGCGAGTGTACAAATCCGTCCAACAGAATCAGGTTTTTGACAGAGCGTATATCCTGGATCATTTCCCTTACCACACTCAGATTCAATTCCGGGGTCAGCACCTGGTTCCCTATCAGATATTTTATCTTGTATTCAAAAAGAGAGATGGATTCTTTCATGACGGATTCCATGGCTTTTTTCCCTTTGGATAACAATAAAGATGCGGGATCCTGCCCCATCGGGAGCGGGGCTATTTTGCAGTTCATTTCATGAGAAAGGGCAATAGGAAGGAACCGGAAGGAGGCCTTGATCCCGGCCTCATCTCCGTCAAAAGAGACAACGGCATTTTTTGTATACCGGCAAATGAGCCGTGCCTGTTCATCCGAAAAAGCAGTTCCCTGAACCCCCACAACGTTTTTAAATCCATATTGGTGCATCATGCAAAGGTCCAGGTGTCCTTCCACCAGGATCACTGAATCTTTTTTAACCATCTCCTCTTTGGCCTGGAAAATCCCGTATAAAAGCTGATTTTTTTTGAAGATCAGGGATTCAGGCGAATTGAGATATTTGGCATTTTCCTTAGGATCCAGCGTTCTGCCGGAAAATCCCATGACACGGCCGGAGGCATTCAAGATAGGAAAAATCACCCGGTTTCTGAAGCGGTCGTAAAGCTTTTTTTGTTTCGAAGAAACAAGTGAGACGCCCGCTTCCAGCAGCCGTTCTTGGGAGAATCCGTTTTTAATAAGATAGAGAGATAAAGCATCCCACGAAGGCGGAGCATAACCAAGGGAAAAATTCCGGATGGTTTCATCAGTCAGCCCCCTTTTTTCCAGATATTCACGGGAAACTTTTCCGTTTTGCGAATGCAGCAAATTTTTGACATACCAGGTCGAAATGATTTCATTCAGATGATACAGTTCTTCTTTTATTTTCGCCTTGGGATCAATGGCTTCCTGTTTATGAACAGTGATCCCGACCTTTTGGGCCAGTTTTTGAACCGTATCCACAAAAGTGGAACCCTCCATTTTCATTAAAAAAGTAAACACATTGCCTGAGACACCGCATCCAAAACAATGAAAATTCTGTCTTTCCCTGTTAACAAAAAAAGACGGCGTTTTTTCCAGATGAAAAGGGCAAAGCCCCTTGAAAGATCTTCCTGATTGTTTCAGCTCGACAAAGGATGAGACGGTTTCAACGATATCCACCCGCTGTCTGATTTCTTCGATTGTGGCTTCGTCAATGAACAAGGTATCCCCAAAAAATAATGAATCTATTTCCGATCACTAAATGTGTAAATTGATCTTATTGAATATTTGGAACGCATTGAAATCTGATTTTTAAGGGAATAATATCACCACGGAGCGTAAAATAGAATGATGAGTGTTGAGTTTTAAGTTTTGAGTTAAATGAAATTTCATTTGTTAACTCATAACTCAACAGTCACAACTCAAAACTTTTCCCAATTACCTTCGGGGTGGAAATTATTCTTATGATACTTTCGTATCTGTTAAATTTGACTAACCCGCGACTTAAGGCGGGGGTTTACCGGATTAATCAGAATCCCGTGAGTTCCTTATACTTTTTCTGATCGCTTTGAGCGCCTGTTACATCGCCCATATCTTCCTTGGCCCAGGCACGGACATTATAAGCAGGAGCATATCCGGGATTGATCTGGATGGCTTTATCAAAATTCTGGATGGCTTCACGGTAATTGCCCTGATCATATTTCATCCAGCCAAGATTATACCATGCTTCCGTGAGCAGAGGATTCAATTCGATGGCCTTTTGATAATCATTCATGGCGCCGTTCCTGTCCCGTTTCCATTTTCTGGTTTTTCCACG
>JAFGBW010000004.1 GCA_016932965.1 Candidatus Auribacterota bacterium | reverse complement strand
TATCAGGCGTTTAAAATGTCTTTTTCACGTCAGATGTTTCGAAGAGAGGTGCAAAAATTGATCGGTCCCGTACCGATGGAAAAAATCAAACCTTACCGCGCCGGAATCAGGGCACAGATGGTCGATTCAAAAGGACGGTTTGTAGAGGATATAATCGTCCTGTTTCATTCCGGATGCACCCATGTCTTGAATTGTGTTTCTCCGGGTTTTACATGCAGTCTGGCCTTTGCAAAATATTTGGATGAAAAAATTCATTTTTCATTTACAAAAGACTGATAAAAATTTAAGATAAAAAATTTAAATCATGTGTAATAAAAGAGTTAGGTTAAGAGGGGACATAAGGATTGCGATGATTTTTCCATGAGGCGAATTTCGACCATTGGTTTTTTCATATTTGTGTTTTATTCCGCGTGTTCTTGTGAGGCAGCGGAGAAGACCATTTCTATAGCTCAGACTTTTTCCGAACATCTGCTGGCGTACTACGATTTTAATCAGATGCAAGGAGTGGTTTTAACGGATCGCTCCGGCAGAGGCAACAATGGCCGGATTTCCGGAACAAAAACATTCTGGGCCAAAGATGGGGTGTTTGAAGGAGCCGGAGAATTCAGGCCTGGAACAAGGGTGTTGATCAACAATAACAAGAAGCTTTCCAGGGGATCTGAATTGACCATCATGATGTGGATCCGGGCCGATTCAGTAGAAGGAAAAGCCAAGCTTCTTTCCAAACGTTCCTACGACAATGAATTTTATTATTACATGATGGCGATGGATAAGGGGTACCCTTTTGCCGGATTGGGAAGCGGTGAACAGCTGACGGCCACCCCCAAAACCAAATTGATCGCGCAGGGTGACTGGCATCATCTGTGTTTTCGTGTGAGTCAGGATAAAAAACTGGCGTTTTTTCTTGATGGGAAGATGATTGAAAACGTTGACACTGACATGTCGGGTTTCAATGCCGGTGACGGAAACATCAGCATCGGGTCTGATTTCGAAGGCGCAGAGGCCTATTTCAGCGGTTTGATGGATGAGCTGATGATTTTTGACGTGGCTTTGAGCGAGAAAGCGATCGAGCAGGAGGTGAAAAGGGCTGATGTGCTGGCTACCGAGGTCGTATCCATTGATGAGATCAAGAAAAATCCGTCCCGGTTTCTTGTCGGTTCGTGGCCATTGAACGAAGGAATGGGAGGGACTTCTGCCAATACGGTCAATGCCTCATACCCTGGACAATTGTCATCGGCTCTCAAAGGGAAATGGAAAGAGGGGTATCTGCAGAAAAGTCTTTTGTTTTCAGGGAAGGATGATCTCATTCAGGTGGATTCTTATTCTGAAATCGAATTGAAAAGAAGTTTTTCAATCCTTTGCTGGATCAATCCGGTTAAATTCGGGAGTAAGAGCAGAATCATCTATAAGGGGTATCCTTCCGATTTGCTTCAATTTTATGTTTTAGGCGAAGACAAGGGTAAATTATTCGGTGCTATCGGAAATGGAAAAGAAAATATTCTGGTCTCCTGCAATACGCCGTTGAAATTAAACGAATGGCATCAGGCGGGTCTTTTGCTGGATGCACAGAAAAAGAAATTATCTCTGGTATACAACGGGAAAATAGTGGAGAGCATTTCTTCAGGCGGGATAACAGCTAAGACAGGCAGTTCTTTTCTATGTCTGGGCGGAGAGCAGGGGAATAAACACGGGTCTTTTTGCGGTGAAATCGCGGATGTTCAGATTTATAAGGTATGCCTGCCGGAAGAAATTTTTTCATCTGCTTACAATACAAGAGCTGGTGCATTGGAACGTGCCGCACAAGAACGGATCGAGACCGCGAAAGTCCGCGCTGAATTGCAGAATGCATTCAAGGAGCTGTATGATCTCAATCAATTGCTGGATGAAACATCCTCTATTGAAGAAATTCCGGGCAGGGAGGCGGATACGTTGAAGCAGGTGCGGTCTCTGATTGTGAAAAAAACCGCGGCTCTGGAAAAAAGGAAAAAGGATGAAATCGCCAAGCTGACTCAGATGACGGCACAGTTGAATCAGAAGAAAAAGGCCTTGAATGAGCTCCTGGAAAAGTTGAGTCAGCCGCCTAATCAGACAGAGATTCCCTCGGTTTCTGAAACGGCTTCAGTCAAGGAAATCAGTCAGATGGCCACCACGATGTCTCATGTTCAAGTGGAGTTGGAACTTCAGCTGAAACAAAAACAGAAGGAACTGGAAATCAAGGAGGATCTGATCAGGGAAAGAAGAGGAAGATTGAAGGATTTCATTTCCTCGAAAGTGGAACGGTTGAACCAGTTGAATCAGGAACTGGATGTCCCCGCGTATCAGCTTGATGGGTCGAGAATGCAGAAAGACAGTGATATGGAGAAATATCACGACGAGATATCGATGATGGTTTTTGAGAAAGAGAAGAAGAAAGAATCCATCATCAGTGATTTGAAAAAGCAGATTTTAGATGTCCGGGAAAAGATCAAAAACAAGGAAGAACAAATCAATGCGGTCGCTTCAGCCATAGACGGGAAAAGGGTTTCTCCGGTGACTTTTTCTCCTTTAAGCGGGCAGGACATCAGTGGTTTGAAAGAAGTGACTGAAAAGGAAAAGAAACTTCTTCAGGATTTGACAGAAAGGTTCAATTCAATTCATGACCAGGAACGGCAGCAGATGGAAAGCGGCCAAAATGAATTGGAAAGGAAGCTGCAGGAATATTATGAGCGCCATGCCAAACTGGAGGCGCTCCAGAAAGAACTGGGATTGAAGACGGCTCAGCGTATTCTGCCGGATAAAAATATCAAGGGGCTTTCTCTGAAAGATATCAAGGAGAGGATGGAGACTCTTCTAAAACTGGATGGCATCTTACAGAAGGAATGGGATGAAGCTGTCAAAGCAAAGGCTGAGCTGCGGGGCGAGATGCTGGAAAGAGAAAATGAAAAATTGCTCAGTGAGTTCAAGCAGACCCGGGGCAGGTTGTATTTGCTTAATTCGGAATTGAATATCAAAGAAACATGGAATGCGCCGGAAGTCAAAGGAGGGAAATCAGCGGAGAATGCGCCGGAATCCTATTTTTCTTTTGATCAGCTGGAAGTGGAAGAAATCAAAGATGCCATGAATGATAAATTCTGCTTAAGCCTCACGGATTTCTATGAGGACAGTTATATGCAGGGCAAATACGGAAGAGCGTTGGAATTCAACGGAGTGAGCAATTATGGAACCATGGAATCCCCGCTTTTTCAACAAATGGGGTCCTTCTGTTTTACCTGCTGGATATACGTGACGCGTTTCTGGGCCGACCGGACCATTTTGCTTTTAACGGACAAAGATTTGAATCCCGTCATCGAACTCAAGATTGAGGAATCCAATCTCTGGCTGACTTATTCCACTTCATCCGGTATATCGCGTAAAATCAACGAAGATATCCGGCTCTCTCTGAAAACCTGGTATCACGTAGGTATTTCATATGACTTAAGCCAACAGAAGGTGCAGTTCTTTTTTAATGGAAAAAAACAAGGCGAAAAAGGAAATGTGGACATACCTAAAGGAGAAAAAACCCTCATATTGGGAAGTTATCTGAAGAAAAAACAGTTTTTTTCAGGCCGACTCGATGATTTCAAAATATATCTTAAAAGTTTTTCGGAAAAGGAAATCCTGCCGCTCATGAGCGTTTTCTCCGTACGTCAGACGATCCCGGTTGAAGAACTGGAAAAGGTCAATCAACAGATCGGTAAACAGATAAAGAGCATGAATCAGCTCATTGGCGAGCGGGAAAAAGTCATTCAGGATTTGAAGGAAAAAGAGGAGCAGAAAAGGAAGGAACTGGTCGGCAGAATTCAGAAAACGGTCCGGGAATTAAATGATTGTCTGAGGTTTTTGGGTCTTCCTGAATATCAGGAACCCAGGCTTAAGAAAGGTCAGGAAGAATCCCTGCTGAAAAAATTTGAAACGGAGCTGAAAGAACGGATCCTGCAGGTGAATGAGCGGAAAGAACTTGAAAAGAAACGCTTGCAGGAAAATGAGCTCAGATGGAAAAAAATGATGGAGGAACTGAATGCTATCCATCGTGATCTGGGACTCCCTCCCGTCCAGGGAGTGTTCAATAATGCCACCGTTGAGAGCGATTTGACTCAGATGAAAAATCAGATTGAGAAGCGAAAACAAGAGCTGGCCGAGGTGGAAAAACAAAGACTTCAAAAAGCCAGGGAGCAGCTCCGGAAAGATAAGAAAGCGGATATGGAAAAACTGAAGTCACTGGTGGTGTCTTTGAAGGAAACTCAATCCGCGATTCGGGATATGGACAAAGTATTGAAGGAAAAAACTTCTCCATTCGAGGCCATTCCCTGGGAGGATGAAATATCCGGCAATCTGACTGCTTATTATCGTTTTGCGAAGCAAGGCGTTTTGTTTGCTTCTGACAGCGCGGAAGGAGATATTCTTGAATTAAAGGAATGGGGCGGGGAAGCTTTGGAACAGGGTCGATATGATCTGTGTCCTTGTTTTGACGGGAAAAAACAATACGGTATGCTGCAGGGATTAGTTTACGGAAAAAAAGGATTGACGGTCATGGCCTGGATCAAACCGTCCCAGCTTGCCAGCCGGCAACCCCTGCTTTGTTTAAAGGAGCCCACTTCTACGGTGAATTCCATTTTATTGCTTTTAGATGATGCTTCACTCGTATGCAAAGGCTTTGTATCTGATGTCACCTTTTTATTGGATACCCAGTCGAGTTTCACGGTCAATCAGTGGTATCATGTGGCCATGGTGCTGAATGCCGAATCGATGAGGATTTCGGTCTTTATCAATGGAAAAATGATGGGGCAGAGAACATTAAACGCCTATCCCTCTTCTTATACCCAGCTGCTTCTGGCTTTGAATGACAATCACAGCCGGTTTTTTTCCGGATCCATTGATGAGTTAAAACTATACTCCATTCCTTTGAACGAGGAACAGATCGCTAAGGAGGGTCTGGAAAATCAAATGGCCGTCCTTTCATCCCAGATTGACTATGTCCAATCCATGAATGCCAAGCTGTCGCAGATCTTAAAAGAAAAGGAATCCAGAAAGAAGACAAAAGAGGAAAAAGAGAAAAAAGCCTTCCAGGAGGCGCTTCAGAATTTAAATGAGCTTCATCGTCAGCTGAATGAAAAGGAAGAATCCCCGGATGATTTTTCCTCGTATGATCCGGGAACACGTCTTTCGGTTATTTCTGCCAGAGTGGATCGTTTACAAAAGCGAATCCTCGCCTTGAAGGAGGAAAAAGAGGCCAGGCGTAAACAGATGCTTAAGGAAATCGCTCAGGATAGGGAAAAGCTAAAACAGCTGTATGATCAGCTGGATGAAAAGGGCGGAGAATTATTTGAAAACATAGAACCTGAAACGGAAGAGACGGTTCTTAAATCCATTCGTGTCTTGATTGAAAAGAAAGAAGTGGAATACAGGAACCGTTTAAAAGATCAGGAAGAAAGACGGGCCCACATTCAGCGTGAAATGGTGAAGATCAATGAAGAAATTGTCAGGATTTGTTCTGAATTAGGTGCCCCGCCCCCTTCCATTCCTGCCATGGTTTCCGGTCAGGAGGAGACCATCTTGTTGGATTACCGGAAAAAATTAACGGAGTTTCAGGATAAACTTTTTGTTCATCAGGCTGAACAGCAGAAGATATTCAATGCACGCGCACAGGAAATTGAAAAGATATGGGAACAGTTATTGCCTGTATTGAATGAATTGGGCGAGACCGGAATGAAAAAACCGGAATACAATAAAGCCAATGCCCAGTCCGCGTTAGATGCTCTGAAGAAGTCATTCGAGGAAAAGCAAAAAGTCCTGCTGGAGGCGAGAAAAGCGAAGGAAGCCAAGTATAAGGCGGCCACCGCAGAGATGGACAGGCTTTACGAGGAATTAAAGAAAGTTTCAGCGGATTTAGGAGAGGCGGTTACCTTTGTCCCCGGCCGGGAGGAGGAAGTCATTTTTGATTCATTGACTTCGCTGAGATCTCTGGTGGATCAGAAAAATAAGCAATTGAAAACGGTTGTGGAAGAGCGGAAAAAACAGATCCAGATGAAGATGGCCGGTTTGCATCAGGAGATTGAGAAAGAGTCTATCCGTTTAAAGCAACTGAATAAGGATTTAAATTTATCGGAATCTTCTGAAGTTCCTGTTTTAAGCAAGGATTTGCCTGAAACGGGGGAATCTATGCAGCAATTGGAAAATCAATTGGCCCAATTGCGTCAGACGATTCAGGAACGCCAGAAACAGATAGAAACATTGAGGCAGGAAAAAGAAGAGAAAAGGCAGCGCATTCTGGATGAAATTGAGAACCTGAAAAAACAGCTTGCTCTCTATACCAACAAGGAAAAAGTGATTTTTTCCGTCGTGATTGGCGAAGAGGAACAGGCGCTGCAAAAGTTGAGGCCCATGGTTGAAGCTTCAAAAAAGGAATATGAGAGGAAAAAAGAGGAAGAGGCCGCCTTGAAGAAGAAGATGCAGGAAGAGTTCTTGTCCAAAAAACAGCGTTTGGTTGAATTGGCCGGTTCTCTGAAATTATCCCCTCCTGTTATTGAGGAAACCGCCGGGAATGAAAGTGAACGGCTGCAGATGATCGATGCTGAAATCATGAAACTGGAAAAAATCAAAAAGGAGAGGGAAATTGAGGAACGAAACCGGGTTCAAAAGGTCTTGATGCAGATCGAAACGCTGAAAACGGAACAGCGCCGGCTGCATGAACAGATGGGAACCAACCCGTCAGCGGTTCCTTTTCCGGACAGCAAGCTTGCGCCGGATGAGTATTTGAAGGCTCTTTCCGCTCAGGTGGAAGATTCCAGAAAAATACTGGAGGATCAGAAGAAAGAAACCGAAAAGAAGCAGTACGAAAAGATCCTGGCCAAATGGGATGCCCAGCATAAGAAATATCTGGATCTGATGAAAGAGATAGGGCAGACACCTGTAAAGATCAAGCCTCCGGATCCGGGAAGTGAAATAGAGGGACTCGCATTGTTATCGGACCTCTTGGACCGCGCCCAGAAAAAACGGGATGAATTAAAAGCTCAGGAAGAAGAGAAGTTACGCCGTTTGCAGAATCAGTTTGAAACGAACTTGACTCAGTTAAAACTGCTGTTGAAGGAATTACGCCAGGAAGACTGGCTGATTCCGGTTGTTTTTGATGCGGCCAATCCCAATCAATCCATTGATAAATTGCAGGAGGTTTTGAATCAAAAGACAAAAGAACTGGAAGAGAAGAAAAAGACCGAGGGCAAGAAATACGAAACTCCCGAAGAACTGGAAAAGGCGATTGAAGAGGAAAAGGCGCTCATTAAGAAATACGTTCATGAGCTGGGCATGTCAAAATATCAGCTTCCAACGGCCATGAAATCAACCCAGTCTGAGGCCCTCATTGGATATTTTAAGCTCGATGAAATAACCTCCAATGGACAATTGATTGACGAGGCTGGAAATTTGACCCGCTGCTTTACGGCCAATTATACCGATGGCAATAAGGTGGTTGGTCAATACGGTTTTGCTGTCCAGTTCAACGGAATGGACAATTATATCCATCTGGAACTGAATGAAGACGTCCTGAAAAGCACTTCTTACGGCATGGCTTTCTGGATCAATATCATGCGAACCTACGGAAAGAGGAATATCGTGACTTCCTATTCGAAGGAGAATGATTCCGGATTTTCTCTTTACACGGAGAATGGAATCCTGAAAAGCTCTTTTATAAAAAATGGCAAGGAAACCGTGATTGAGACCAAAGAAACGCTTACTAAAAATCAGTGGAGCCATATAGCCTTGTCCATGGATGCGTCTGGAAATGTAGTGCTTTTTGTTGATGGGAAAAAAGCGGGTGAAATTCAAATCAAGGCGCCGATCCGTCCGTATTTTTCGACCAATCTGATCATGGGCTGTGAGTATCAGAAGGCGCTTGATTTGTTCGCCGGCGTCATTGACGAGATAAAAATTTATACGTCTTCCATGAATCAAAAGCTGGTGCAGACTTCCATGAAGGAGGAGGATCTGAAATCGCGGGTCGCTGACATTGATTTTTTGAGGGAAGAGTTTACCCTTTTGAAAGAGGAATCCCGTCAGCTGCTGAACAAGATCAAGATGAGAATGGAGGAAGCGGAACAGGAACGATTGAAAAAAGTGGAAGAAATCAGGCGTTTACAGGAGGAGATTTCCCAAATTCATGCCAGCATGGGGCTGCCTTCTTTTGGTTTTACCTATGAACCCGGGAAGGAAGAAAGCGCGATAAAAGAACTCAACAAGATCCGTTCCGAGAAGGAAACGGAACGCAAGGCTTATAAGAAATCGCAGGAAGAGAAAACAAAAAAATTTAGGGAAGAGGCGGAAAAGCTCACCGGAAAAATACGAATATTGGAGCAGAAATTAGGGATAGCAGAACCGTATCAGATCAATCTGACTGGAGGATTGGAGGAAGATATATTGATGAACGCTGCTGCTTATTTGAAGCAGTTGGAAGCCAAGGAAAAACTGGCAGTGAAGGATCGGGCTGAGATAGAGAAAAATAAAATCAGAGAAGATATTGTCAAGGTGCTGGATGAGCTCAACAAGGTGCTGGCATTTTTAAATCAGCCGCCTCATGAGCTTCCTTCCAGCATAGAGGGAAAGGAATCTTTGGTTCTCACCGAGTTGATCCAATTGCTTGAAAAAAAGAAGAAAGAAGCCGAAGACAAGCAGATGGAAGTCAAAGAAAAGAAGGATAAGGAGGAATTTTCCAAATTATTCTCTCAGTATAAGACGACGATGCGGGAGATTGAGTCGCTGCAGAGAGAATTGAACTTGGAAGAGGTAACTTTTGCGGGTGAAACCAAGAAGGAAGACCCCCAGGCAAGGGTTTATCTGAATTTTGACGACGGAAAGGGAAAATTGGCCAAAGACAGCACCATGTACAGTAATCAGGGCCAATTTGTGGATTATAATTTTGAATGGGTTGACGCGGGTGTTTACAATAAGTGTATCAGTTTTTCCGGAGGTGGCTCTCTTGTTATTCCCAGCAGCCTGTCTCTGGATGAAATCGAGAATTTCACTCTCATGTTATGGCTCAACCCGGTTCATTTATATGGTTCCAGGAAGTTGCTGTCCATCGGGTCCCCGGATCTGCCTTCCAGATTGTCTATCCGTCTTCAGGACGAAAAATTGATTGTGGAGCTCAATGAAAATACACTGGTTGACACGGGAGTGGTATTAGCCAAGAATGTATGGCAGCATTTGGCCGTTATTTTTGATGGCGATCGCAAGCAGCTCCGGATTTACATGAATGGGGAAATGGCCGGTGAAATAGATATTTCTTCGCAATCCTATGGGCGTTCTTTCATGTTGAACTCTTCCGTTGTGATCGGCTCAACCAAGGAAGGAGAATTTTTCAGCGGATTGCTCGATGAGTTCAAATTGTTTTCTAGGATTTTGGATCCTGAAGAAATCATGGAGAACAAGAACCAGGGCATCCCCAAGATTGATATCAGCATTCAATCTTATTCTTTGAAGCAGATTCAAACCCGCCTGGAAGAACTGGACAAAGTTCTTCAGGAATTGAAGGAAAAGAAATGGACGAGGGATCAGAAAGAACTGGATAAAATTCACCGTCAGAAACAGGAGAACCAGATTCTTTTTGAAGCCAAGAGGAAGATGTGCTTGAATCTTTTCCGGGAAACTCAGAAAGAGATCAACCGTTTGACAAAGATGTTGGGGATTCCTGATGAAACATTTACGGAACCTTCTGAAGGGGAAGAGGAATCCTCCTATGAAAAAATAAAGAAACGTTACGAGGAACTCATCAAGAAAACCGGCAAAGATGAAGAGATGCTGTCTTTGGTTGTAGTTTCTTCCAACGAAGCCTATGTGCCTGAAGCCAATGTATTTTGTAAGATGACATTTGAAGACGAGAGGAACGGATTGAAGGATTATTCAGCCGTTTCCCAGGACGGTGTTTTTTCTTCGAAGAAAGTGAAACTTTCTTTTGCCTCTGGAGTCGTAGGGAAATGCTATCGTTCAGAGGACAAGGGATATATCGAAATAAAGAATAGGCAGAAGATTCCGTATCAGCTCAAACAGTCGTTTCAATTATGGATTTGTCCTGAAGAGAATGCCGTCAAGCATAGTCTTGTTTTAAGCCGCGGAAATTTCCGGCTGGAAATAAAGGATGCCCGATTACGGGTTTTGATCAATGAGGAGATTCTTTCTTTTGATTTCCTGGGGCCGTTGCGGCCCAAGCGGTGGGTCCGTATCAATCTGATTGTGGACGAGTTTGTCTCCACCATTCAGTTGGGACTGGGGAATGATCACGGGTTTGCTCATCAGTACTCCAACCGTTTGATCAATCCTGAAGGCCCTGTGTATTTATGCGGTTCGCCGGGAGAGCCGATGGCTTTTTCAGGCCTCATCGATGAGGTTTACGTGTTTCATCGTTTGCTCAGGGGGGAAGATTTTGAATCGCCTGTGATATGCAATTGCAAGGTTGCCGTCGATATTCTTACTCCTTATATTCTTCAGATGAATATTTCAGCTGATCACGCGGATTTCATGAGGGTGTATGAAATGGGGCAGAGCGGGGAAGGGGTTTGGGAAAATTACCGCGGATACAAATTATTCCCTTTTTCTTTCAGCCAGGAAATCAAGAAAACGGTTACTTTTGTGGTTGAATTCAAAAGTAGATATTCCGAGGATACGAAGATGGTGAATGTTGAGATGTCCCGTCCCATTTTTTATTCTGATCCTGATTTCATACTGCCGCTTTCAGGCGTGGAACTAACAACAAAATAAGGAAGACAATGGCGAAGATCATTAATTATCTGTTATTGTTCCTGGTAATTGTAGTCGGGGGAGAAACTTTTTTCAACATGATGGGAAGAAAGGCTCTCATGGAGAATGATTTTGCCCTGGCGCAGCAGTATCTTTCCTTTACTTTAAGCCGGGATCTTCTGGGTCTTGTCTATTACAAGCAGGATAAGTTTGAGGAAGCTTATAATTATTATGAAAGGAGCAAAGACTGGAGCGGAAAAGGATGGGCCTATTATGGAATGGGTAAATACGAGGAGGCTCAGGATTGCTTCAAGAGAGTGAACGATGTGGCCGGACTGGGACAAGTCAGTCTGGCGCAGGGTAATTATTCGGCAGCCAAGAAAATTTTCAGTCAGACGGAAGAATATTCCGGCATCGCTTTAACTTATCTGGCGGACAATGATTTCGAAAATGCGGAAAAATATTTCATCAAAGCGGGTGATTATTTCGGGCTGGGTCTGACCTATTTTGCAAAAGGTGATTTTGACTCAGCCAAAAAGATTTTTTCCAGTTCGCATAATAAGACTGTTCAGGGCATTGTATTTTTAATGGAAAAT
>JAFGBW010000042.1 GCA_016932965.1 Candidatus Auribacterota bacterium | reverse complement strand
TCTTTCAGGAATGGAAAAAACGGACCACGGAACAAAATACCACCCCGTCTGATCCTTCTTATTTTACACCTCCGGAAGCAATCAGCATTTCCTTTCAAAGGCGATTGGAATGGCTTGAGAACCGGATCAATCAACGTATCCTTCGCCAGAACCTCCCTTCCTCCTTTCAGGAGCGGCTCCGGGAGATTCTGGACGTTCCGAAAGTATTCGAGGAACTGGGAGAACGTTTTTTCCACGTGGTTGAATTGCGCCTAACTGCCCCTGCCCTGCCTTCTTATTGGGGATTCAGGATATGGCAGTTCATTTCATACCTGTTGCTTCTCGCTTTTTTTTTACTGGCCATAGGAGGCGAGACAGCCTGGCGAGACGTCTTGAACGCTCCCGTAGGGACGAACATCATACGGCTTTTTTTCTCAGGCATTCACACTCTTTTCAGCACAAAAGGGCTTTCCGCCCTGGTAAGCTACGCCCTGCTCAACCTTTTCCTTGCGTCTCGCTTTTACCGCCGATACAGGAAACTCTTGCAGCACTCTACCAAGAAGACTATAGATTCCCTCAAGACTGACTTGGGAAAAGTCTGGGAAATGCAGTTCGATCAAGTCCTGGATGATTTGAATAAGTTCAAAGGGGACATCCAATCCCAGGTTTCAGCTATTTCTGTTCTCAAACAAAACGACAAAGTCACATGGCCTAAAAAAAGGAGGAAATAGCGATGACGACGAAATTTACAATACTCTGTGATAATAGTGCCGCGGCTGCCAGTTCTGGAATAGCTGAACATGGATTCGCCTGTTATTTAGAAAATGAAGAGGGTAGCTATTTATTTGATACAGGTCAGGGTCTGGGAATTGTGCATAACTCAATTGTACTGAAAAAAGACCTTTCAAAAATCAACGCAATTATGCTCAGTCATGGCCATTATGATCATACGGGTGGATTGGCTAAGGTCCTACGAATAATCGGGGAAAGAGATGTATATGCCCATCCTGATATCTTCGCAAAAAAATATAAGGCGACACAGGAAAAGGAAAAGTTTGTAGGCATTCCTTTTAACCGAGCATATCTGGAATCTCTTGGTGCAAATTTTCAATTAAATACACAATTAATTGAAATAGGCAGGAACATATATCTGACAGGTGAAGTGCCCAGACTGACTGATTTTGAAAAAGGTGTTGAAAATCTGTTTGCATACACAGATACTGGCGAAAAAATTCAGCCCGATCCGCTAAAAGACGATCTCTCTGTGATTGTCGATTCAGACAGGGGGCTGGTAATTGTCTTTGGCTGCGCGCATGCAGGTATGATAAATATTATCAACTACACAGTAAAAAGCCTGAATAAGAACAAAATTTATGCTGTAATCGGGGGGACTCATTTAATGGCGTCAAGTGACGCGCAGTTTACCGAGACATTGAAAATGATTAATGAATATAAAATTGAACATGTGGGCGTTTCACACTGTACTGGCCCGGAAAAAGCATCTTTGCTCCATGCTAAGCTAAAAGACAGATTTTTCTTTGCTTCTGTTAGCACGGAATTTGAGGTGTAAAGTAAGTGCTAAATGTGGTTTTGGCGGAATTGAGGTGATGATTAGGTCGGGCCAAAAGGCAACTATTTGATATAAAATTATTCTTTACAACAGGAGGTGACATGGAAGGACAGAAAAAAATCGGGATAATCATTTGTGATCGCTACCATAGGTGTGCAGGTGGAAAATGTTTCAGGTCATTGCGGAACAGGGAAGGTGCGTTCAGCCGATACAAGAATATGAACGTTGAACTTGTCGGTTATACGACTTGCGACGGATGTCCCGGTGGCAATGTTGAATATGCTGTGGATGAAATGATGGGAAACGGAGCAGAGATCGTACATCTTGCGACTGGGCTGATTGTGGGGTATCCGCCATGTCCTTATATCACTTATTTTAATGATTATATCAGGACAAAATATGACCTTGAAGTGGTTTATGGTACTCATCCTATACCCCAGAAATACCTCAATATGCACGACAAACTGGGGACATGGAATGACCCTGAGTGGGAAAAAATTATTCAGCCCACATTAGGGGATGAAGAAATACGCTTAGCGTATAATTAATAACCGAGTGAAAAATTTCTTATAAACCTGTCATTTAGTGATATTTTTCAAGTGAACTTCCGGACCGGGAACAACCGGCTCTTTTTGCTGGCCGGGAATCACTGGCCATGTGTTATTGCTGGAATCGTGTATTTTTACAAAGACTTGACACAAATGTTAAGATTATGATCTATATAGACAGGATCATCCATGGTCTGGTTGACGTGGAGTATAAGATATAAGAATTGCCCCCCCACGTGGAAGGCGGTCAAAGACCCTATCAAAGGGGATGACAAGGCAAGAGGCCGGTTTATACAAAATCTCAAAAATGAACTAAAAATAAGTTGATTTTTCTTACTCAACCTTGATTTTTGTCACCTTCTTTTTGTCCTTTTTTGAAGCCTTTTTCTCGAGGCCCTCAATCCTTTCGTCAACCAGCGAACGGATAGCCTTCAAGAACTCAATGCGTGACTGGGACAGGTGTTTAGCAAACTCGGATCTCTTCCCGGAGAGCTTTTCCAGATCCGA
>JAFGBW010000300.1 GCA_016932965.1 Candidatus Auribacterota bacterium | reverse complement strand
GTTTTTAGCTGAAGTGAAACTTGCCGAAGAAAAAATCAGCAGCAATCTGGAATATTTTTCCAATCAATTAAAGGTTCCCGGATTTCAGATAATTAAAAAAAACGGGATTTATAAAAAGTCTGGAAATATTGTATTAATCAGTGCAGATAAGTGGCTGGGACATTTTTGCTGATATGTTGAACAAATTTTTCGTGTGTTTCGTGATTTTAAATATTCTTTTTTTTTAGGATAACTATTTTATTATGGACAAAAACACGTTACAACGCTGGTTAATTGGAGACTTTAGTTTAAAACGGATGCTGACATTTATTTTATTTACATATTGTTTTCTTCTGGTCCTCGGGCTTTTCTTTTCAGATCAGCTGATGTTTCCCAGTCCCCCTTGTTCCTATATCACTCTCGAAGGAGGCGTGAAAATAAAGACCGAAGACGGGCATTCGCTTTATGCAGTGCATCTCCCGAATCCGGAAGCCAGATGGGACCTCTTGTTTTTTCACGGCAATGGCGAAGATCTGGGGGATGTTTTCCCTCTTCTGGACATTTACCGGCAGAACGGTTTTTCTGTTTTTGCCGTGGACTACAGGGGATACGGAAAAAGCACCGGAAAGCCTTCTGAAAAAGCATTGAATAATGACTTGAAAGCCATTCACGACTACCTGGTTCAGAACGCCATCGTTAAAGAAGACCGTTTGGTTGTGCTGGGCCGATCCATCGGATCCGGGCCGGCCGTAGAATACGCCGTCCGATATGGAAAAGCAGCGCTCATCATAGAAAGCGGTTTTACCTCGGCCTTTCGGGTCCTGACGCAGATCAGGATTCTGCCGTTTGATAAATTTGAAAACATCAAAAAAATCCGGAAAATCGGCTGTCCTCTTTTATTGATACACGGCACCAAAGACGAGGTCATTCCCTTCAGGCACGGCAGACAGTTATTCAAAGCCGCACAGGAACCCAAATCCCATTATTGGGTGGAAGGGGCCCGTCATAATGATCTGCAATGGGTTGCAGGAGAAACGTATTGGGAAACCCTTAAAAAATTTGTCGATTCAATAGGAAAATAATAGAATTGAATATGCAAAAGGTATTGTGCTATTTTGAACATTTCACATGGAATATTACTGTCCAAAGTATATGATTAGGAAGAATTCACCACGGAGAGCACGGAGAGAGTGAGTTATGAGTGCTGGGAATAATACTTAAATAACGTTCATCATTCCAATTCATAACTCGCAACTCAAAATTCATTCCATTTCCTCCGTACTCTCCGTGTCCTCCGTGGTGAAAAATGAGCTGTATTAACCTGCCCGTACAAAAAGAGTAGAGATAATAATGAATCAGATCTGTTTTATAGGAAGCGGGAACATGGCGGAAGCCATGATAGGCGGAATTCTGCATGCCGGCCTGTTTAAGAAAGACGATATCCTGGCCTCTGACGTCAGCCGGGAAAGGCTCTCCTGTCTTCACCTGAAATGGGAAATCAAAACCACCCTGAACAAAAAAGAAGACATCGGCTCATCGGATATCATTGTTCTTTCAGTCAAACCCCAGAAAATCCGGGACGTTATGGACGAGCTGAGTTCCTGTTTTAAACCAGGGGCTTTGATCATTTCCATTTTAGCCGGCGTGAGACTTGAAAAAATTGAAGAACATCTGCCCAAAAATCCTCCGCACCCGATAGCCCGTGTCATGCCGAACATGAATGCGATGGTGCGGAAATCGGTTTCAGCCGTTTGTTATAATTCCTGCGTGACCGGGGAAACCAGACAGATGGTGGAGAAAATATTGTCCACCATCGGGCATGTTCATCTTTGCGAAGAAGAACAGATGGATGCGGTTACGGCAGTCAGCGGTTCCGGTCCGGCTTACCTTTTTTATTTTCTGGAAATATTCACAGAAGCGGCGAGGGAGCTGGGATTTTCCGAAAAAGAATCCTCGGAATTCTGCATGGAAACCTGCCTGGGGGCCATGGAGCTGCTCGATAAAAGCAGGCTTTTACCTGCTCAGCTCAGGGAAAAAGTCACTTCCAAATCCGGAACCACCGAAGCGGCCTTATCGTACCTCCAGGAAAAAGATTTCAGAAAAATATTCATTGAAGCCGTTAAAGCAGCCCATCGCCGGGCTGAAGAATTGGGAAAATCATCCTCATGATAGAATTTTTTTCCATTCTCATACACCTGATCTGTTTTTGCTTTTTCCTGCGGATTTTTTTCCTGGAACCCCATGAAATATGGTTCCATCCGCTGATACGGACGATACGCGATCTCACAGACCCTGTTCTGTTCTTCTTAAAGAAAAATAAGATGGCAAACAAGGTCATTCACCCGCTTTACCCTATTTTATTGCTGCTGATCATCAAGGCGGCGCTCTTTAAATCCACTCTCGGAACGGATTATAAGGGCGGTATGGCCGCTCCGTTATTGCGGTCGTTTCTGGAATTCTGCTCCTTCATGTTTAAAACCTATCTTTTGTTTTTCTGGATTCAGTTTTCTTCGTTTCGTTATGGGATTGAGGATGACCTTTTCCAGGGGATCCATCATATCATGGACCGGAGCACTTCCTTTTTCAGGGAAATATTCAAACGATTCCGGATCCGGAATTCCGCTTTTACTTTTTTTATCTCTATCCTGCTCCCCTTCTTTGTCTTTTATCTGATCCTGAACCTCATTGGAGACTGGCTGTTTTCCCTGCCGACCAATGCGGTTTCCATGAGTGTGAAGTTCATGGGCAACAACCTGATCGAGGTGCTTGACTGGGCCCCGTTTTTGATTCTTTTACGCATCATCCTTTCCTTTTTCAATCCTTCCATCACTCTGGCTTTAAAAATCCTTTATGCTCTGACAGAACCCTTATTGGCCCCTTTCAGAAGATTCAACCTGGTGATCGGCATCTTTGATTTCTCACCCATCGTCGCGCTTATTTTTATCAATCTTCTCCGCTATCTTCTGGCCCGGCTTCTTTATCTGTTTTAATGTTTCCGATCATATCAGGGCAGTTAACCCAATTTTTTAACCGTAGTTTCTATTACGACCATGAAAATCCGATGAATTCTGCTCCGGAGATAAAAACGACTCCGACCCCCCAAAATGGGGGCCCCTATTATTCTAAGACAAAGTAATCACTTCAGTTCTTATAATACCCTGCCTCATGCCAAAGACTGCCCGCCCTACGGACAATATGCCATCATCCGTTTTTCATTTCCTATCCTCGAATCTACTTGGCATTCCCTGACAGCGATCCTAACCAATTTTTAACTGAATATTAATGGCGATATAATGGTGTCATAACAATGAAAAATTAAAAAAGGATGGTTCCAAATGGAGTTTCGTCATGAACCATGATATCGATTCTCATCGCGGCAGAAGAAAAGCTCTCAGGTTCATTGCTGTGTTCATGATTCTTATCATGGCCTTCAATGACATCTCGATCGCTTCCGACACTGGGCATCACCGGTCTCGGTCCTGTCTTGCCCCCCAATCCTTTTTGCCTGAACAATCAAGGGGGGATTCTTCCATCCAGGATCCTTCTAAGAACGGCATTTCTTCAGGATTGCATGCAGGAGAGAGGGGTTTGAACCCTGAACCGCTTTCAGGAACTTCCCGGAGGAGATCGCTGTTCAGTCCGTTGATCAACTGGGGAAAAACATTGGTGGCGGCTTTATCCTTCATGATGGTGCTTTCAGGCAGCATCTCGGATGTCTATGCCAGGACTTTCAATGACAGGGTTCAGGCATATACTCAGATGGTCGACGTGATGAAAGCGGACGGTTATTCGGAAACCTCTGTCCGGGCGGATCTGCTGGATAAAGTCAGAAACAGCGGAGATTTTGCGGAAAGACTTTCTTCTTTAAATATTCTGTCAAAGGATTCACCGTCGCATTTGGAAAAAATCGTGGAGGACAACGGGATCGACCTGGAAACCAGAAAAGCCGCCCTGTTGATGAGGTACAACATTGGCGGAAACCATGATCCTTATTATCTTGCCTCTGTTTTCGCCCATTTATCCAGGGAGTTCAGGAGAGGCAACCCGGATGAATCATTGATGCAGACCGTTCTTCTTTTAATCAAAGGGGAATTGCTTTCGGACACAACGGAATTGAAAAGCCTTCATCTCAAGACCCCGGAGATAAGAACAGAAAGCATGATTTTACTATATACGGTTATTTCAACGGAAAACAGCGGTTCCCTGATCCGTGAAAAAGCCATGCAGTTGTTTTTATCTTCTTTTGACAGCAATCAGGAACTGGCTCAGCTTATCGTATCGTTTGATGAAAGTGCCGGGGGAAATTCAATACCCGTTGAGTTGGCAGAAGGGAAAACCGTCATCAGAAGGCATGGATCGGCTCTTATAAAAGATGCCGCTCAGACAGAGCTCAAAGTGCGAATTTTGTGCTCCCTGCTGCGGGATAAGGTTCAAAAACAGCATTTCGGAGCCGATGAAACCATTGAAAAAATCATTGACCGTCTTTCAGGTCAGCCGGGCGGGATTGAATTTGCCCGGATACTTCTGGCTTCTGCTGAAAATCATCATTATCCGGACCGCTCCATTCTGGCTTCTATGCCTGCTGTCGGACAAAAAGTCGAAAAGATTTATGAGGAATTGATATCGGAAGCGTCAAATCAAACAAACACCAAGACTTCTTCTTCCCGGGAAAGCATCGTGGTTGCAGTTCCTTCTGCTGACGGCCTGCCCGCGGCCTTATCCGGTAATTCCGTTTCGCTCGCCAAAGAAACGGCAAAACGATTGCTGGAAGTCGGGGCAGCCTATACTCTTTTGCATTCCCCGGATATGCAAATCAGGATGATGGCCAGGGACCATGTAAAAAATAATGTTCCGGTTCTTCTGATCATATATTCTTCGGCAGATTTCAACGCTGAAGAAAAATCTTTTGCCGTGTCCAATATCCTTCGTTTATTGACAACCAATCCATCTGAAGTCCAGCGGGAAATTTCCGGCTGCAGCGCTTCCAGAGACATATTGATCAGGCTTTTCAGGGATGTCGGGGAACCATCGCAGAAGAAGACGGTCTTGAAAGCATACTTCTTTTCTTCCCCCGATCTTTCTGAAATTCTGGACTTTCTCCCTGAAATTAATCATCTGCCCCATTTATCCCCGGATGAAAAAAAGATAATGAAAGACGTTGCCGAAACGGAAATTCAAAGGGTCATTGCGATATCCATTTTAAGCCGAAGGGCTGGCATTCTGGATCTCGCGTACAGACCGCTTACCATGCACAATCTTTCCCCACAACAGGTGAAATATCATGATCTTCTGACAGAATTAAAAAATCCTGAAAAGGACCCTGCAAGTATTTTACCAATGGATCTTTTGGAAGATGTAAAGCTGGAGTATGCCAGACTGGCTGCAGTCTCACGGGGTCTTTCGGAAGATGCGGTTCAGCAAAGCATAGCATCGGGACAGGGACATGACAGCCAAATGAAGGTCGCAGGAGTCGGAGGATCGGTCGTCTCCGGATTTTCACTGGTGAAAATTCCCCAGATGATATTCATTGTTTTTCCATTATTGGTCCTGGGTTTGTTCCGGAAATCTTTTTCATCCATTTTTGAAAGATGGATGAACCATCTGGGGTATTATAAAAATAAATCCACAAGGGCAGGCAGAGAGCCTCCGGAAAGGACTCCGCAGAAGGACAATCCTGACCCATTCCCGCCAGACGGCGTTTCCACGCCGCAGGAAATTCCTGAAGGATTGCGGCATTTTTTGTCCCTCATGGAGAGAGCGGATTCAAAGGCCGGGTTTTCAGGAATTGAAGTGCATGATTTGAATTTCATTTTAAAGATTGTTCAGAAGCATTCTAAAAAACTGCTGTTTTCAGCCGTTGTGGAAAACCAGGTGATGCGTATGGCGTTATCTGTTTTAAGATCAGAGGCCGTAGGAACTGAAAGACACGTAGTTGCCGGCGAAATATTCAAAGTCATGCTGAAAGTCATTCATGATCCGGATGATTTCCAGATAACCGAGTCCTCCCCTTCTCCTGAAAAAGAAATCCATCTGGGAGATGAAGGATTACCGCCCAGGAGGAATCTATTTTTTAACATGATCGGAGTTTTGACAGGCGGGCTTCTGATCAATCCATCTCTTCTTAAAGACCTGAGCCGGTTTGAAAACAAAAAAGACGGAACAGGTTTCTCTGCTCGTTTTATCGCAGCCAGGAAAAAAGTAAACCGAATCAGCCTGTTATTGACTTTGGTGCAAACTTGCATGGTGATCATGCCGTATCTGCTTTCGTTATTCAGTATTGTTCCTTTTTCAATGGCCGGGATCTGGCTTGTTATCATGGCGTTTGTTATCCTGGCTGAAATTTTCAGGCAGTCCACCGAAGGCGAAATATCCCATGTCGTGGATAAATTACTGGCTCCTCTGGCCAAATCCATTGCCACTAAATATTTAATCAATGCCGCTGATCTGCCCACGGTAAATAAAATCACTCCTGGAGAGCATGGACGATGGTTTTTTATCAGGGTTTGGTTAAGCGGGATTTCCATCTCCTTGGGACTTCTTTGCATCAAGCCAGTATTTCTGGCTGTTTTTATTCCGTTGTTTGTTTTTTCGTGGATATGGATCCTGTATCAGGGATTCAGCCGGAGCGGGATTGATGAAATACAGAAAAAATATCAGGAGGCTTGCGACCGTTCGTCCAGGATCAGAGAAATTGAGAATTTTTTCAGCGAATCATCTCATGCCGGCGAACCCGCTGAGAAGACTGAACGGGTATTCAGGGAATACCAGAATAAAAACGCTGTTTTTACGATCGGTTTGTTTATTTTAATTGCAGTCGGAATTCCCCTGGCAGGCATGTTTTTCGGGGTGACCATGTACGGACTGGTTCTGTCCGGTTACCTGGCGTTCATTCTGAACTCCATGAATCCGGTGAAACATATCTCCGAGGCGGTCTATAACGTTGATAAACTGAGAAAAATTCTTGATTACGCCCGGAATGATCAGGCGGACAGATGGGAAAGAACCTGGAGGGAAAGAGAAGTCCAGGGAAGTGAGGATCTTCTTGGAAAAGGATGGACGATCCAGGAAATCCGTATGGATGAGATGAGCCTCGATACTCCGGAGGACAACCCGAAAAGACTTTTAAAAAAACAATCCCTGACTATCAAAAAGGGAAAAAGGCTCATGCTGGCGGCTTTTTCCGGAGCGGGAAAGACCCAGACCGGAAGGATGCTGGCCTTTTTAAGACCTCATAACGGAGGCCGCATTTTATTGAAATTAAGATCGACGAATGGGGAGGAGAGATGGATCGGGGCGGATCCTTCCCATATCAAGCTGGATAGTCTGAGGAATCAAATTCGTTATTATTCAGTAAAAAGCAAGATTGAGGCCACGCTCGATGAACTTGCTCTCGAAGCTCAGGGGATTCCCCTGACCGGAAGCATGCCTTCTGAAGAAACGAAAGATTTTTTATTTCAGACAATCAGGTCGGTGAGAGAAAGTTTTATCCGGGAAGCTTTGAAAATCCTGCCGGAATTATCCTATGCGGAATTGGAACAGAAAATGTCCGGTAGTTTTATGAATTTTTCTTCCGGACAGCGCCGCAGACTTTTCCTTGTTCTGATTTTGATGAAGGAGTCCAGAAGAAAAACCCCTTTTCTGATTCTCGATGAACCTGTCCCAAGGATTCCAGGTCCGATGAAAGCCAGGGTATGCGAGTATCTAAAAGAATGGCAGAAGGCTCATCAGGTTTCATTGATTGTCATAGATCATCACTCCCGTCCGAGTCTTGAACCGGACCATGTTTATTCATACAGCAACGCGGAATTGATTGACTATCATCATATCGAGAAGCAGATACAGGTCGACGAAATTATCTGCACAGCCTGTAAAGAATCCGGAACTTCGTCACTGGATGAATTTATTGATCATGTCACGGATTCGGGAACGGTAATAGACAGAATCAGCAGGGTTTTCAATGACAACACGGACCCGGGATCAAATCAGGCCGGTTCTGGCAAGCCGGATGAGAAGGATATTCAGGGGGCTGACGATTCCATGTCACAAAATATCAATCCGGGGGAGCATGGGACAACCACCGCCCTATCCGGTTCTGATGAAGATGTACCGGAAACGGATTTGAGCTTTTTTCTTGAAGACTTGAACGAGTTGCTATGCGCGTCAGGCTCAGATGCTCTGATGCAGGATAATCCATACTATAATATGAATTTCAACGATCCTGATGCGCAATATTTTTTAAAAAGACACGTATTTGACAGGATGATCGATGAACTGATGTCGGATGATTTTATTCATGGTTATATCGGACAGCTTTATGAAAACTGGCCGGGAAGGACTCCTTTTGAAATAGCTGAAATTGAATCGGAAAAGGATGATATCGACAGTACGGCAACCGATTTATTGATGATGAGGCTCGGTGAATTACAGAAAAATATGATCTGCCCGGATGATAAACCCCGTGAAAAATTTCTTAAAGCCTGCCTGGATGTCATCGCGAACGGCGATAAAATGAAAGTGAAAAAAGCCAGGCTGATGATGGCCAGGATGAATTTCAGGTATCTGCTGCTGAATCATTATCAGAAAAACCGCCGGATCGATGCTGCCGTGCAGCAGCCCCCCGTTGATGTCGCTCATGACCAGCATGTCCCCCCTCCTCCGGACAGGGCTGGAGATCAAGAGATGTCCCAGATAAAATCAGCGGAGGAAACGAATCAAAGCGACCCGAATGGAAAAGAGATCCTCGAAAGGATCACTCAATTGTATGACCGAATTCCCAACACTCTGTTCCCGGGCAGGGATGTCCCTGAAGATCTGCTTCGGATTTATATTTTGTTCCGGGTGACTCATGACATGCTTCATTACATGACCAGAAACGAGCAGCATGATTTCATCGGTTTTCTTTCCCGGTCCAATACGATTGAATATAAATTGATGTATGAAATTTTTATCATGATATTTTCTGATGAAGATTATTTCATGTCGGGAAATATCAATAAGTCATCGCTGTCTGATATGTTCATTGATTACATCTGCATGATGCCATTTAGTGATTTTGACGGGATCAAGACTTACATCAGACAACTGGGAAAAAACACACTGGCCGGAAAACTGAATCAGGTTTCAGATGAAATCATTCGGAGCACGTATCAACAATGGGTTGATGATATCTATCACGATAGCAAAGGCCGTCCCGTTCATGTCAGAATCCCTAAAACAGGCAATCTGGCTGATTATGATCATATCACCCGCTATTTGGAACAGGCCGGATATCATCTGGATGCAAATCTCCCAAAATTTGTATTTCTTTATAAATGGCCTTCATTTCACAAGAAAGCGGAACATCTCAGGAAACAGAACCAAAAAATAACCAATGCTTCCTTAAGAAGGACACTTTTACGGGATATTGAATCTTCTTCAAGTTTGGCCAGTGCTGTTCCGTCAGGAATCATGAGTCCGCAAGTTCCCGAATCAGGGACTCACGATCCAGAAAAATTCAATCCGGGAGAATGGGATCCTGCTACCCCTCAGCCTGTTCTCCCGGATGTCCTTCAAACAGGACCGGATAAATCTAAATCCAAACGAAAAAACTATTCATTAGTCAGATCTGTTATGCTTGTTTCGTTATTGGGGATAAGCGCTCTACAGGGCTGTAACAACCAGAGCCCTCCAGATGACGATCATTCAGGGCGGAAAATCCACGTTGTGATCCACACCCCGACCAGCGATCGATGGGCCCGGGAACTGAACACGCCTCGAACATCCAAGGGGGAACCATCCTCGTCAAAAACAACCCTCACCGCATACTCAGCCAGGGCGCAGGAATTCAGTATTCCTCTTATACCGGAATTTGCCGGCACTGTGACATCGGTGCTTCCGGACCAGACACCCGTCAGAAAGGGACAAGTGCTTGTCAGATATGATGTTTCAGGATACGGACAACAACTGCATTTCAATAAATTAGATGCTCAGGGAAAGGGTCTTGATAGTAAGATCAGGGCATTTGATGAAACCAGAGGCACGCGAACAAAAGCTGAATTAACTGAACTGGAACTGGAACTGCAGAATAATCAGTCCCGGCAACGCGGGGCCGCCGGAATTCAGATGAAGGGACCTGCTTCCGGAGTGATCAAGGCTCCGTATGACGGAGTGTACGTTCGAAAGCCGGTTTATGCCGATACGGTGAATACACCTGGCAACGGGGATAATTTCAGCGCATCTTCGGCATTAGGTTATCTGGTTTTACCCGGGGAAATCAATCTTGAATTCGAAGTTATGACAGCGAATATCTATTCTCTGTTTTTCTGGTCTGAACAAACACCGATGATGGAAATAACGGTAAACGGAGGCCATCCTCTGAAAGTAAAAGCAAAAATTCAGGGTCTGGAAGGTAAACCGGGTCAATATAGGGTGTCCTGTCTTATTCCCTCAGAAGGCATGACTCCGGGAGATGCGCCGGTGGTGCAGGTCAAGGTTCATGAATCCGATGAAAATTCCCATGAAGATCTGAGCGGATATTCACTAAAAAAAACAACCGGATTCACTTATTATCCTGAAAAAATCGAATGGATTCCTCCTGTTTCAGGAGTTGTGTCAGGTATTCCCAAAGAAGCGTATGAAGCTTTTTCCCCCGTTGAATCTCTTGCAAAGGTTTGCGTTCATGATTATCAGGCGGGTATGGAATACAACATCCACTCCAGATCAGCCAGGGTTTACAAAATGCTTTATGAAAAGGCCGTCAAAGCTTACGGAGAAAAAAGTCCTCAGGCAATTGATGCCCGGACAAAATATGAAACTGCAAAAGGGGCTGCGGAAATTGTCGCTTCGAACAGATCCATTCCCCTGTTTCATATGATTGAAGCAAAAAAAGGATGGGTCATCACAAACATATCCGTTTATAACGGTAGTTTGGTCGGGTCAAAGGGTGTGGGGGATGGCAAGGGATATCTATCCCTTGCCAATCCGGCCCGAATTTCAGTCAACACAGTGGTATCCGGGGAGTTCTGGAAGGAGATCTCCCGATATAAATCGAAGCAGGGAGATGCGTATCCCCCTGTCAGGATAAAAATAAACGGAATCCTGCATGAAGGAAAAATTACAAGCGCGTCGGCTGATGAGGAATCGGATGCGGTTGATCTGCGGATTGATGTGCAGGAACAGGGATTTTTTTTGGAAAATACACCGACAGAAGTGTATTTTCTCATGTCAGACCAGGGAAAGTTCCAGCCAAGTCCTGACGAGCTTCATGAAGATCAGAGTAACTTGAAAACAAAGGACACACTGATCAGTCCTAACATCGGAGGGCTATCGCCAGGGGTCACACCTTCCGGAGAAGAAAAGACAAATGCTGTACGGGTTCGATCCCATGAATCCAGGAAAAATCTATCCAGCGGCATGAAAAGTGAGATTCCTCATGCAGCAGGAGGTGCTTTATTCAGATTACCATTAAAAATTCTTTATACATTGATTATTCCGTTTATTTTCATCCTGGTTGTCCTTGTTCCGTCAAGGGCCTCTGCCGAGGTCACGGAGAAAAGCGTGGTGGACCAGTATCTCGCCAACAGTCCCATGTGCAGGATCATCAGCGCCCAACATGAGGAGGATTCCATAACGGTTGATCAGTCCAGGGCGGGGTATCATCCGAAAATATCGGCGGCTACCAATCCGCTGTTGACGGTATCCCCTGAGGGTGCGGCTGCTCCGGAATTGCAGTTGAGAGGAGAAGTGGAAGAGCATCTTCCCGGAGGCGGGTCTGTCACAGGGGTTGTTTCATCCACGACCCTGACCAGGACAACCGGGATGGGAGTGACTGTCAGACAGCCTTTTCTCAACGGCGCTTTTAATCATGATCCCGTGAAGTTTCAGATAGAACAAAGTCGAAGCGATGTTGTTTTACATTCCAGGATGTCCGAAAAACAGCTTTTGGATCAGATCAACAAAATACGCAATCTATTCTGGGACCTCTATCAGTATGAACAGATGAAGAAGGTGCTGCAGATGGATAAAGCGGTCTGCCAAATGATTACCGAGACGGAAAAAAGAAAAACGGAAAATGACTTCGGTTCGGAATTCGACACGCTGACTGCCCGTCTGAAATGCAGCGAAGTGGACAGGAAAATCAACGCAAACCAGGCACTGATCCGGTCGACGGCAAAGAAAATTGCCGCCCTGACCCGCATCAGGGGAGAAGAAATAACCGTGGGAGATCATTATCAGCCCGTCCTTTCTCCTCCTCCGGCTACAAAGGAAATCATTCGTCTGGCAAGGCGCTTTAATCCGGATCTTCTTTATCTGCAGAGCATTCTGGAAAAAATCGAACGGGAAAAATCACAGATCAGGAATCAGCTTCTTCCTTCTCTGGATTTGACTGCTTCCTACCGGGGTTTTGTCCAGGGAGATCCAAATTCAACCGCTGTCTATTCTCTTTCAGGCGGGGATCCATACATGATGCCGGAGGGGTTCACAGTCGGCGTGAATTTATCTTTCAATGTGGATGATCTGTTCGGGTTTTCTCCACGAAGTTTCGAAAAGAAGAAGACAGAAGCAAGACTTGCCCGTGCAAAAGAGGAATCAAATATACTTGAGACGGAACTCAAGGCGGAAGCGGAAGCTCTCGCTGAGTCCTGGAAAGCTGCAGAATCCCATATCCGGTCACTTGAGAATGCGATTCCCACCGCCATGAAAAGATATGAACAGGGCCTGGCAGCCTATCAAAGTGGTCAGAAAAGCATATTGGATCTATTAAAAGCCGAGCAGGAATGGATGGCGCTGGAAATGGAATATGTTTCAACGGTGACAAGCCTGGGACGTCTGGGAGCAGCCATTGACCATGTTACCGGAACAAGTCCGGGTTCTCGTATTTCAGTAAACGATTCAAGACCTCTTCAGAGGAGTGCCTGATCTATTATTCATGCCTATGCAAGCCGGGTGTCCAGTGGATGTGATTATGGTATCATGACAGGCTGTAGAGAAAAGGGTTGTTTTTCCGATCGAAATATCTTTCCGCAATCATGTTGCGGCACAATTCAGCGGTATTCCTTCTGTCCCCGGAAAAAAAATACGTTTTTTGAAAGAAGTGAATTTCAGCGCTGATAGAATCAAAGGATAAGATCCTGTATAAATGCGGGAAAAAACTGTCATTTCCGTAATAACACACGGGTTCTGTGTCAATCATCACCTGGTTTTTTAATTGAATACCGGTATAACTGATGCAAACCGGAATCAATGGGACTTCCGCAATTTCAGCGGCCTTCATCAGGGCTGATTTAAACGGCAGGATCACTTTTCCGTTAGTGGAGGTGGCTTCAGGAAATATCACAATCCGGTAACCGGTTTCCAGCAGACGGGCGGTTTCATTGATGCTTTTCTTTAATCCAAGTCCTTTTTTTCTGTCAACGAACAAGGATCCCCCAATGAGGCTTAAGGGACCGAGAAACAAGTCATGCTTTAAATCAACAGAAGTGACAAAGACCAGGGGATAAACGGATGCGAGCATGAGAACATCCAGGTAGGATAAATGATTGGCAATAATCAGAACACCGGAGGAATGATTTTCCTGAAAGGGAGCGGCGTCATGTGTTATCCGGAGTCGGATCCGCAGAATTTTCAATGCGATTTTTGAATAAAAGGAAACAATCCTGATTTGAGTTGATTTGATTTTATCCGGATTAAACAATAATGCAAATGCAATGAATGCCTCCGTGATCATGAAAAAAACAATGGCACAAGCCATTAAAACGCTTTTGACCTGCGTTTTCATCTGGATAACAGACGAGACATTTTTTGATCTACTGCGTTTATGTCAATCAGCGTAAAAAAATCAATGCATCTCATTTTTTGATCAAACGCAGGTTCTCCGCATATTTTCGCTCCGTGTTTCAAATACAATTGCAATAAAGGAGGGATGTATTGTTCGACATCAAGAGGTATTCGGGAAATCAGAGCTCTGGCAAAATGGAAGTGATCATTGAAATGTTTAATTCTGAATTCTTCCCTGGGATAAATTCTGAATTCAGCTCCTGCGAGATGATGGCGTTTTAGATGCAGGTAGACTAATGCGGCCGTCTGGTGATTAATGGAAGAAATACTCGAGCAGCCGAATACATAGCGAGTGAAGGTCTGAGCGATGTATTCCCAGATTCCCTTCCAGAGGAGAGAAAACACGATTCCGTTGCGAAAATTCTTATGAACGCACGCCCGTCCCAGTTCCAGCTTTCTTCCGGGAAGTTTTTTAATGCCATGAATTTCAAATTCCATTTCAGAGTAAAATTCTTCACTGAAAAGGGAGGAATTGAGACGGTACGTTCCGACGATTTTTTTTGTTTTTTTATCGAGGATCAGCAGATGATCAAAAAACATGTCAAAAGCATCCACATCAACATGATTAAATTTATGTTTGCCAAGCATTTCTTCATAGAAGATGGAATGCCTGAGCTCAAAAATTTCTTCTAATTCAGCGCTGTTCTCGGCAGTTTTAATGATATAATTCGGACGTTCGAGCACGATTGAGACATGGGGTCTGTACTGACTTATTTTTTTCTGTCTCAGCACTTGCGGCCAATTGATTAAAAAGCCCTGAATCATGTTTCTTCCGGATTTGATTACGGAAAAGATTGAGTGTTCGTTTTCTAGAATCATACATGGTCCCTTTCTTTTTTACTGATATTTACTCAATCCTGTGTTAGGGACGGATTAAGGATCCATTAATATTTGTATAAAAAAGGGGTTTAATAAGGTTTTGTTCCAGGCCGATCGATTCCTTGTAGATTGATCACGGATTGAAAGAGGCAGATTCCGAACAAGAGCGGAAATCGATTACAGATTATCCAAAGGGAGATGGGGTTCCAGGACGGTTTTTGGGATGATCCTGGATTTATGCACGTGATGACAGATCCGGCGGTAAATTTTTTCCTGGCTGCGGTTCCGTGTCGCCCCTTTCAGACTGCATAAGGCGTATGTTCCGTCAGGCTGCAGGTATTTGGCTTTTTCCGTATCCTGGAAATAGTCCTCCAGAACCGCCATGAGTTTTTTTCGGGAATCCGGATCATCCACCGGGATGAGGAGTTCAACCCTCCGGTCAAAATTACGGGGCATCCAGTCCGCGCTGGAAAGATACAGTTTTTCATGTCCGTTCTGGTAAAAATAAAAAATGCGGCTGTGTTCCAGAAACCGGTCCACGATGCTCACAACCGTGATGTTTTCACTTAAGTGTTTAATCCCGGGCCGAAGACAGCAGACGCCGCGCACATTTAAAAGGATTTTGACCCCGGCTATAGAAGCCCTGTAAAGGGCGCGGATGATTTCAGTGTCAACAAGGGAATTGATTTTGATCATGATCATAGCGTTTTTTCCTTCACGCTTTCTCTGAGACTCTGTTTCGATTAATTCCAGGATTTTTTTCCGTAACTTAAACGGAGCGGCAGCCAGTTTCAGAAAGTTTCCCGGCTGCGAATATCCGGTCAGCATGTTGAACAAGATGCTCAGGTCGTAACCAAAATCCTCCGCACAGGTCATGAAACTGACATCACTGTAAACTTTGGCCGTGATTTCATTGTAGTTTCCGGTTCCAAAATGCATGTAGCGGACAATCCCCTTTGGTTCTCTGCGGACAATCAGGCACGCCTTGGCATGGACCTTGAGGCCTTTCACACCGTAAATAACCTGGGCCCCGGCTTTTTCCAGTTTTTTGGCCCAGGCGATATTGCGGGCTTCGTCAAACCGCGCTTTTAATTCCACGATTACGGTGACATTCTTCCCCGCCTCAGCCGCCTGCTGAAGAGCCGCTACAACAGGGCTGTTTCTGCTGGTACGATAGAGAATCTGTTTGATGGTAAGCACATTGGGATCAGCGGCAGCCTCGGCAATCAGCCTCAGAACAGGTTCAAAACTCTCATAAGGATGCAGAAACAGCCGGTTTTGTTTTTTAATCAAATCAAATACAGAGGTGTTCGATTCGAATTCCGCTGAAATCTGGGGCGGCCAGGGTTCATAATGAAGAGATTCATGCTCTCCGGGCTGTATCAGTGATTGAAAATCCGCCAGATACAGGGGACCTGGTATGCGGTAGATAACAGAGGTTTTGATTTTCAGTGATTTTTTTAAAAAGGAAAGCAGAAGCGGAGAGCTGGAAGATTCCACTTCCAGCCGGATGCATTCACTGTGTTTTCTGGCATCCAGGATTTCCGTCATTTTCTCCAGAAGATCATCCGATTTATCCTCATGGACGGCCAAGTCCGCGTTACGGGTGATCCGGAACAAAGCGCTTTCCATGATTTCCTCTCCTTCAAAAAAACGCGCCAGGAAATACTTGAGCAAATCTTCCAAAAGGACAAAGCGGCAGCCTGCGTTTGAAGGCAATCGAATGATCCGGTCCATCATTCTTCCAAGCGGAAGAACGGCATACCTGGGAATCCTGGATTTACGTGGAGGTTTGAGCCGGATTGCGAGGTGCAGTTCCAGGTTAGACAATAAAGGAAACACCTCCTTTTGTCCGATGCGGACGGGGGTCAGCGCCGGATAAATATCATTTTCAAAATAGATCCGTAAAAACTGGTGCTGTTCCTCCGTCCAGTCCTGGGGGGCGATTCTTTTGATCCCGTTCCGCCGGAGTTCCGGTTCAATTTGATCGAGAAAACAATGATACTGGGAAGCGATCATTTGACGAATACGCCCGGTTACAGCCTCGTATAAGACGGAAGGGGGATAGCCGGAAGCATCCGGAATCTTGTTTTTTTCACTCATCAGCATCCACAGTCCTCCGACTCTCACCATGATGAATTCATCCAGGTTGGAACAGGTGATACAGAGAAAATTCAATCGTTCAGATAGCGGCACGGATATATCAAAGGCTTCATCAAGCACCCTTTGGTTGAATTCAATCCAGCTCAATTCCCGGTTGATGAATTCAGGAAATTTCGATTTTTTTTGTTTCATACCTGCGACGCTTTGCCTTTCCGGAGGAGAACACTCATTCCATAAACCTGTTCAAACAGGTTGGCCTTTTTCTTCAGGGTGAATTCTTCCAGACTGATATCATCGGTTCTGTCGGTCGTGATGATCAGCTGATTGTTTTCCAAATCGATTCCGAGCCGGGACAGTCGCTGGTTGTGACTGCAGTCAAGGGCATCGGCAATACGCAATAAAGAAGCCAGTTTCGATACGATGATCTGATTTTCATAATTCAGCTTGGCGTATTCTTCGTGTTTGATGTCGGGAAGGGCTTTTCTGTGATAACGGGCGATCAAGGCAATGAGTTGAATGTCCGTGGTATCGAGACCGAACAAATCACTATTTAAAATAAGATACATGGAATGCTTATGATGGCTGCTGTTGCTGACAAACATTCCGATGTCATGAAGAAGAGCCGCTATGGTGAGAATCAGTTCATGATGTTTTCCGAGACCATGTTCATTTGCGAGAAGGCTGAATATCCGCACGCAGATCCGGGCTGTGTATTCCGTATGTTTGAAATCCGTATCATATTTTTTTCCCAGATTTTTTACCGACGATAGGATCTCCTCTCTGAATTTTTCCATCCAGTTTTTTTTTGCTTCGATTTTCCATAATACCCCGTCCCTGATCGTGGTTTCGATCACCCCGATTTTCTTGATTTTAAGCGTCCTGGCAATCCGGACGTATGTAAAAAGAGTAGGTCCGAGTATTTCGGCGTCGGAATAGGCCAGATGAAATTTTTTTACCAGCTGGTCCACGCTTTCAGAAAGGATCATTTCAGTCAATTTTTCGAGTCTGGGGAGGGACAGTCTGACAAAATGACTGTTTTTTTTGCCGGCAGCCAGCTGCGCAGCGGCAAACCTCGCATCTCCTCCCATCAGGACAAGGGTGGTTTCACCCCTGACGCCTGTTCTGCTCAGGATGTCCTCCGTGATACGGGTGATCTGGTTTTCGATGAGGGAACGAAAACGCGTGTCCGGAGCCTTTAGATATTCCAGAATTTCACGAATTCTGAATGAACCGAAACGGTATGCGCGGGAAAAGACCGGTTTCCCTTTTATGAGATAAATCAATTGAGTGGTCCCGCCGCCAACTTCCATAAAAAGCGCATGGCCTAAGGAAAGGGATTTTTCGTTTTTCAGAGCCGGCTGAATGCTGAAATAAAACAGGCGGTTGGCCTCCGTTTCATCCATTGCTTTCACCCGGATGCCCGTGGCGATATAAATTCTTTCCAGAAAAGTTTTCCTGTTGTATGCCTCCCAGACAGCGCTTGTGGCAAAAGCATGGATGCGGTTCAACTCAATCTTGTAAGCGTCGATCACATTCCTGAAAATTTTCAGCGCCTTGACACATTCTTCGATTGTTTTTTTTTCAATGATACTTTTCGTAAAGCTGTCTTTTCCGAGAGAGACCGTCTGTTTGAGGGATTCCAGCACAGTGATCTTTCCCTGCTGATTGATCTGGGCCACTTCCATCCGTATCGCCGTGGAACCGATGTCAATGACCGCTACCGTCATGTTTTCGGATGACAGCGTTTGTTTGCCGCCCGAGAATGCTTCAGATGGATTGTTTTTCATGATGGCATTTCCATTTGATTATTTCAGAGAACCCGTTTTTTCTTTTACCCATGCGGCAGCACCCATGGCAGTCGCATCATCCCCTAGTTTCGCGCAAACCACTTTAAACTGATCCCGGAATACGGGCATGACCCTCTCTCTGGCGGCATAAAAGACTTCACGGCAGAAAAGTTCCGGCATCGCCTCCGCCATGCCTCCTCCGAGAATGATTCTATCAGGCAGGATCAGATTGACGAGATTCGCCGCGGCCATTCCGATCCATCCGGCGGATTCCTTAAGTATTTGCAGGACGACTTTGTCTTTGGATTTCACTGAGGCAGCCAATTCGCCGCTTTTGATCGCGGATAAATCCATTCCTGCCGCTTTGTGGAGCGCAGGCGACTGCCCGCGATACACCGATATCGCGGCTGCCGCGGATACGGCAAGACGGCTTGCCATGGCTTCGAGGCACCCTCTTTTACCGCAGCCGCACAAAGGCCCGTGAGGCATCATCTGCATGTGTCCGATCTCGAAACAGGAACTGTTCATGCCCTGAATGATTTTTCCTTCATAGACACATCCGCCCCCGATGCCTGTTCCGATAAAAATGCCGGCAAGGCATCGGCTTTTTCTCCCTGCGCCGAAAAGATACTCACCGTAAACCCCGGCATCGACATCATTCAATAACAGGATCGGACACTTGAAACTTTTTCGTAATTCTTTTATCAGAGGGACTTGGGTCCATCCGATGTTCGGCGAGGATAGTATTCGTCCTTTTTCGGTGTTGACAGTACCGGCATAACCGATTCCTATTCCGGAAAGAGTGGCGGGAATGACTCCAGCCTGATTCAGGGCTTCAAGGATAACGGCTTTGATTTTCTCCAGACACGCTTTGAATCCTTGCCTGGCAGGTGTTTTGACTTTCACCTTGCCCAGAATATGAAAAGAATTGTTGAAGACATAAGCAGACATTTTGGTGCCGCCAAGATCAAAACCGACCCAGTATGTTTTTGGTTTCTTTGGCATAAATCGAGATTCCTTCCCGCCATGTTTTAAGAGAATTTGCCCCGTCTGTCAGTTCTTTTTTAATGGTAATCGTACTGTAAAAGTGCTGCCTTTCCCCTCGGTGCTTTCCACCGTGATGCCTCCTCCGTGAGCCTGAACAATATGTTTGGTGATAGACAGCCCGAGTCCGGTGCCTCCCATTTTCCGGCTTCTGGCTTTATCCACCCTGTAAAAACGCTCGAATATTCTGGAAAGATGTTCCCTGGAAATTCCGCATCCCCAGTCCCTGACAGAAATCCGGACTTCTTTTTCCTCCGGGACAGCCTGGATTTGAATTTCTTTTCCCGGATCACTGTATTTGACTGCATTGTCAATCAAATTGGTAAAGGCCTGTTCCAGAAGAGAGGGGTTCATCTTTAAAACAATGCCCTTTTTTTCATTCTGGATAATCCGGATGTTTTTGTCTTCTGCTTTTTTTTCGCAATTCCGTATGGCAGCATCCAGCACCTTATTTAGATCACCTTGTTCTAAAATAATGGCCCCCTTTTGGGATTCCTGTTCGATCCGGGAAAGACTTAAGAGATCCTCAATGATGGCATTCAAACGGTCGGTTTGTTTCATGATGATATCCAGAAAACGATCCCTTTCTTTCGCGTCATCCATCGCTCCGTTTTTTAATGTTTCGATAAATCCTTTGATGGAGGTAACCGGCGTTCTCAGCTCATGGGAAACGTTCGCCACAAAATCCTGTCGGATGGTTTCCAGTTTTTTCAGGCGGGTGATGTCATTCATCACGATCAGAATGCCGATATTGATACCATCCGCGTTTTTTAACAGGGATGATCGGGCCTGAAGCGAACATTCCTCTCCTTCTCTGAAAACGATTTCCGTTTCAACAGGATCGGTTCCGGCAAAGGCTTTTTTTATAAAACGTTCCATATCCGCATTCCGGATTATTTCATGAACCGGTCGTCCCCTGGCGCTGTCCAGAGGGATATGGAATAATTTCGACGCCGTCTGATTCAGGTTCAGGACTTTTTCTTCATTGTCCAGAGCCAAAACACTTTCCGTCATGCTGAAAAAAATGGCATCCAGCTCATTCTGCTGCAGACGGATTGTCCGGATTTTCGCCTCTAATTCAAGAGCCATCTGGTTCATGGCTTCAGCCACTTTAGACATTTCTATCGAGTCAGAAAGCTGAATTTTCTGATGCAGATCACCGGAGGCAAACCGTTCGGCTCCTTCTTTCAGTCTTTCCAGAGATTGACTGATTTTTCGTGAAATCAGGAAACTGATCCCCCCGGCACAAAGAGAGATCAGAAAACCGGTCAAAAGGATCCGGAACATGATCCGGGTATAGACTTCATCCAGTTCAGTCAGGGGGAGTGACATACGGATGAAACCCATTATTTTTGAGTCGGTTTTTGCCATCCACGCCACATACATCATATTTTTCTTGAGCGTGTTGCTGAAACGAATGCTTTGACCGGTTCCTTTTTGCAGGGATTCCCGGATTTCGGGCCGGTCCAGATGATTTTCCATTTCCTTCGGATTTTTTTCCGAATCTCCTGCCACCATTCCGTCCGGAAGAATCACGGTGATCCGGGTGGAGATGTTTTTACCGGTTTGTTTGCATAAGGCGTCTATTTCATCCATTCTGACTGGAGACTCCAGGAAAGGCTGGATGATTTGTTTCAGAAGAATCGCTTTGTCTTTCAAAGAACCGGACGTAGAACGAAGAAAAGAGTGTTTGAAAGCCGATAACGCATAGCCCGTCACCATACTGAGGGAAAGCAGGATGATGAACAGATAAGAAGGATACAGGTGCCAGATCAGTTTTTTCCGTTTCATCAGCTATTCCTTAAAACGGTATCCGACTCCTCGGACGGTCTCAATGAGTTTTCCCAGTTTTCCAAGCTTTTTCCGGAGCCCGACGATTTGCACGTCCACGGCCCGTTCCGTGACCGCATACTCTTCTCCCCGTATGGCATCCACGATCTGGTAACGGGTGTAGACCCAGCCGGGCCTTTTGGCCAGAAAGTACAGGATTTTGAATTCGCTGAAGGACAAATCCAGTGGTTTTCCGGAGACAAGAACCTCATGCCTTCCAGGATGGATCATGATCCCTTGCGCTTCGATGGGTTTGTTTTCCTGATCCTCATCTGTTTCGACTGCGTTTTTATTTTTTCTGCGTAAAATGGACCGGATCCTTGCGATCAGAATTTTCGGGCTGAAAGGCTTGGTGATGTAATCGTCAGCCCCCATTTCCAGTCCGGTCACAATATCGGCTTCTTCCCCCTTGGCGGTCAGCATGACCACGCAAATCCCTCGTGTTGCCGGCTCGTATTTCAGTTTCCTGCAAACCTCCATTCCGTCCATGCCCGGAAGCATGAGATCAAGAAGGATCAGATCCGGTGTCTTTTTTATGGCGGTTTTCAGAGCCTCTTCTCCTGAACCGGCACAATCCACCGTATAGCCTTCCCGGTTCAGGTTATAGCGGATGAGTTCCTGGATATCCTCCTCATCTTCCACGACTAAAATCCGTTCCCTGGTCTGGGGGAGAGACAGTTCCTCCTCGTCTTCCGTGATTCTGTTTTTAGGCATGATCCTCCTCTCCGGATGGTGTTTCATTCATCCGAATTTTCCGGTGAGATATTCTTCTGTTTTTTTGTTCTGAGGTACAGTGAATAATTTGTCGGTTTCCCCGAATTCGATCAATTCACCCAGGTAGAGAAAAGCGGTATAATCGGCGATACGGGCGGCCTGCTGGAGATTATGAGTCACAATGACGATCGTGTAGTCCTTTTTTAATTCCCAGCACAGCTCTTCGATTTTTTTAGTGGAAATGGGATCCAGACTCGCGCAGGGTTCATCAAATAAAATCACTTCAGGTTCCACAGCGAGACATCGGGCAATGCAAAGCCGCTGCTGCTGTCCCCCTGAAAGACGGAGCGCGCTTTCTTCCAGTCGGTCTTTGACTTCGTCCCACAAGGCCGCTTTTTTAAGGGAATCAGTTACTTTTTCTTCAATGAACAGCTTGTCTTTCACCCCGTTCACTTCAAGGCCGTACGCCACATTTTCATAAATGCTTTTGGGAAAGGGATTGGGTTTTTGAAAGACCATGCCAACCAGCTTGCGGATGTCCACGACGTTCCTCAAAGAGGAGTTGATGTCTTCCCCGTCCAGGATGATTTTTCCCTCGAGACGGCTGTGGGGGACCAGCTCGTTCATCCGGTTGAACAGGCGAATGAGCGTGGATTTGCCGCATCCGGACGGGCCGATGATGGCAGTGACACATTGATTGAATATATCGAGGCTGATCCGGTTTAAAATCTGCCTGGGGCCGTAAAAAAAATTCACCTCGTCCACACGGATACGGATGTTTTGAGATTTATCCATGAATACTCCTTTGTTTCTGGCGTAAATAGATGGCCAGAGCTGATATGAATAACACCAATAGAAGAAGCACCAGGGCGGCGCCGTACGCGATGACCGTTTGTTCCCGGGGATGGGTCCCTTCCGTCATCAGCGCGTAAATATGATAGGGCAGCGCCATGGTTTCAGAAAACAGGGACTTGGGATAAAACCGGGAATAAAAGGTGGCCGCGGTAAACAGGATCGGGGCGGTTTCTCCGGCGATCCTGCCGATACTCAGAATCACGCCGGTGAGGATTCCGGGCATGGCGGCGGGAAGAACCACTTTTCGAATGGTGGTCCATTGCGTCCCCCCCAGGGCGTATGACGCCTCGCGGAATGAATAGGGGACGGCAATCAACGCTTCCTGCACGGCTGATATGATCCCCGGCAGGGCCAGAATGCCCAGTGTCAGAGATCCCGCAAGGATGGAGATTCCGAAATCAAAAAATTTCACAAAAACGGACATGCCGAAAAGACCGAACACAACGGATGGAACTCCTGCCAGATTATTGATGCTCAACCGGATGAGATTGACCCATACGCCTTTTGGGCTGTATTCACAAAGATAAACAGCGCAGGCCAGACCGAGAGGCAGGGAAACCATCATGGCCCCCACGGTCAGGTAGAATGTGCCGACAATGGCCGGGGCGATCCCTCCCTTGGTCATGCCTGAACGGGGAAATGAGGTTAAAAATTCCCAGGAAAGAGCCGGAAAACCCCTGATGGATAAAAAATACAGGATGCTTCCCAGGAAAAACAGGGTGATCAAAATGCATAGGACCAGTAATGCAAACCCGATTTTTTCTATGATCATTTTTGTGTTCATTGAGTGAGCCCCAGTTTCAGGCGGAACCGCCTGCTGATGAATTCAGCGGTGATATTTAACAACAGCGTCATCAGAAACAGGACAAGGCCGATTCCAAATAACGCGTGATAATGAAGGCTTCCCATGGCGGCCTCCCCCATTTCAGCGGCAATGGTGGAGGTCATGGGGCGCACTGGACTGAAAATTGATTTGGGGATGACAGCGGCGCCTCCGGAGATCATGAGAACGGTCATGGTTTCCCCGATGATGCGGCTCATTCCTAAAATGACAGCCGTTGAGATTCCGGATCCGGCCGCAGGAACGATGACTTTGACAAGGGTTTGCCAGCGGCTCGCCCCCAAGGCCAGCGAGGCTTCCCTGAAGCTTTTGGGCACCATGCGCAAGGCGTCTTCAGTGAGACTGCATATGAAAGGAACCGCCATGATCCCCAGGATCAAACTGGCGGTGAAAGCGCACAGGCCGACAGGAAGGTCCAGGAAATTCCGGATGAACGGGGCGGCGACAGCCATTCCAAAAAATCCGTAAACCACGGAAGGGATCCCGGCCAGAATTTCGATCAGCGGTTTGATGAAATGTTTTTCTTTGCCGGCTATTTCATATAAGTAAAGGGCGCTTCCCACTCCCAGAGGGACGGAGATGAGCATGGCTCCGGCTGTCACTGTCATGGTGCCGGCAATCAAAGGCAATATCCCCCATTCAGGCGGGGTATGGGTAGGGTACCATGCCCTGCCGGCCAGAAAATCAATGACATTCACTTCCCTGAACAGGGGCCATGCACCATGAAAAAGGGTCACGATGATTCCGGCAAGAAAAATCAGCGTTGAAAAAGCGGTCACAGCAAACAAACGGCGATACCAGGTTTCTTTAGCATGCAGGTTCATACAGTCACATGAAAATGGGTTGTGAAAAACAAGCTAAAGGCACAGATCGGTACGTTTCTCTGTGCCTTCGGCTTCTTTCATTTTACTTCAGCGGAATATAACCTTCTTCCTCAATAATTTTGGATCCCTCTTCTCCTTTGAGATAATCAAAGAAATCCTTTATTTGTCCGGAAGGAGCACCATTGGTATACATATAAAGGGGGCGGGCTAGCGGATATTTTGCGGAAATAACCGTTTCTTTTGTCGGTGTGATGTCGTCAATGATGACCGCTTTAACCGAAGGGGTCACAAAGCCCAGCCCGACATATCCGATGGAGGACGGTGTTTGGGCAACTGTTGTTGCCACAGCCTGATTTGAGGCCTGCATGAGAGCATCTGTACGGACTTTGGCCTTATTCAGGGCCAGTTCTCCGAACGCTTCATAGGTTCCGCTGGAAGAATCACGGGAAATGGCCACTATTTTTTCCGGTATTCCGCCCACTTCAGACCAGTTTTTAATTTTACCGGTGAAAATATCCTTCAACTGCGCCCGGGTCAGTTGTTGGATGTTATTGGAAGGATGAACGATGACGCAGATCCCGTCCATGGCGATCATGTGTGCCTTAGGGTCTTTGCCCTTGCTGACGGCTTTGTCCAATTCCTCCTGCTTGATCGCCCTGGAAGCGTCTGCGATATCACAAACCCCGTCGATCAGGGCCGCGATGCCCACTCCGGATCCGCCGCCCTTGACTGAAATATTGGCATCTTCATGAAGTTCCATGAATTGTTCGGCTGCTCTCTGCGCAATGGGAAGAACCGTCGTTGAGCCTTCTATTTTAATTCTTTCCGCGTACGAAAAGGTTACCGCTGTCAACAGCAGCAAGATAAAAATCATTATTTTTTTCATGATGAATTTCTCCTTATCTTAATGGATGGTTAAAATTTAAAAACAAGGTCTGCCTGAATTACTTTTTCCTCATGGATGGTTCCGGACAGGTTTTCCGTCATGTAATAATCCAGACCTGCTGTCAGATTTTTTGAAAGTCCCAGGTTGAAAATGAATTCATTGCCTTTGACATTTGTTTTTCCCCCGTAGAAATCAGAATCCGGAAAAATATCCAGGCAGGCGTCTTTTTCAAGTTTGCGCTGCGACCAGACAAATTGCCAGCTCATGGGTTCTTTTACCTTTTCATGGCCGAACTTGATCCCGACCAAATATCCCTTGTTGTCGCTGGAAGGATCGGAATTCTTCAGATATTCACCGAAAACACCTGCATAAGGAATGAAGTCGGAAATCTTGTTGACTCCGAAGTCGATGTCGATTTTAGGCGCGTCGTATTTGTAAATAAGGCTTCCAGTGTATGAGCTCCCTTCTTTGGTGATACCTGAATTGGTTCCGACTGTTTTATCCATTCTGGAGCCTTTGACATTGGCATAATAGTAGTACGCAGCCCCGATCTTCAGGGTCACGTCTTCAGTAATGGACCATTTAAAAACAGGCTGAATCACCAGCATGTAGGGATCATCCTCGCTGCCGGACACTTCATCCAGAACAAGCCATGTGGAATTGAGTTCGAAGTCCAGGTTTTCCACCAGCGAATTTTTGGACAGAACGAGCGCCACTCCTTCAGGGTTGATATCGCCATCCCAGAGCAGGTCACCGGCATTCCACAGGGGGTTTTTCATTTTTCCGCCTATCAGCTGAAAAAAGTCATTTAGTGTGATGTCTGTGAAACAGTAATCCACATTGATGTTTTTCGGCTCGAAATTATTTTCCAGGGTTTGATTCGTGGACCTGGGGTCTGTTCCGCCGGTGGCCAAACCGCTCACGATTTTAATGGAATCATTTACCTTGGACTCAATTCCGAAACGGAAACGCAGTCTTTCCCGGTCACGGGCCGTGCTGCCGTCCTTTTTCTCATGCTGATACCTGAAGCGGAAATCGCCTTTCATCTTCATGGTTTGTATCCATTTAGGCAGGTAAGGATGAGAGCCTTTCGCGATCAGGCTTTTCATCTCTTCCTGAGTGCCTGTGGCAATTTCTCTTCCTTCGGAAGCGGTCAGCGTGCCTTTGTCCACGAGTTGGTTTACAAGGGAATCGACTTCTCCTCCCCATGAGAATGCCGATAAAAGCATGATCATGATCAGGGTTAATTTTTGTCTGTACTGCATGTTCTGTGTCCTCCTTTTTAGGTTGTCTTGTTGGTCAGTATTTTGACTGGTTTATTGTCGCCCTTGTTGTAAGGAGGATTCATTAGCCCAGTATTATGTTTCTGTTAAAATTGTATTAATAAAATGAATCTCCAGTGTTAGATTCGTATTAAAATAAGGTTAAAATCAGGTTAGAAAATATCGGGAAACAGATTTGTTATTTAATTCAATTCTAACTGTTGTCTAATGAAATCCTAACAGGAATCATGGTTAAATCTGTTCAACTTAAAGGAGAAAGGTATGACCATCCATTTTCACCGGGAAATAGAACTATTAAAAAAGAAGGTATTGAGCCTCAGCGCCAGAGTAGAGGAAACCGTCTATCAGGCCGTTCAGTCCATTGATAAAAGGGATGCTGTTCTGGCCGGGAAAGTGATCCATTCTGATATGGATATCAACAAGACGGAAATCGATGTGGAGGAGGATTGCCTGAAAATACTGGCCCTGTATAAACCGGTGGCCGTTGATCTCAGGTTCATTGTTGCTGTTTTGAAAATCAACTATGATCTGGAACGGATAGGGGATTTGGCTGCCAATATCGCTGAAAGGACTATTGATCTCCTGAATTGTCAGAGAACCCCCTTCCCTTATAATTTTAACAGCATGGCTGAAAAAACATTGTGGATGCTTCAAAAAAGCCTGGATGCCCTGATGAACATGGATATGCAGTCTGCGAAACTGGTTTTATCCAAAGATGATGAAGTGGACGAGATCAACCGGGATATGTACGACGAAGTCAAAAAACACATGAGGGAACATCCGGAGAGCATGGATCAATGGGTTCATCATCTTTGCATATCCCGACATCTGGAGCGGATAGCCGATCACGCGGTCAATATTGCCGAAGATGTCATCTACATGTGTGAAGGAAAAATCGTCAGACACGAGCCCAGAGAAAAAAACCAGATCTATGACGAATCCATCCGGGCTGACAAATAAACGGATACAACAGATTTTTTACTTTATCTTATTCCTTAACTGCATGCCTTGAATAATCATAAAGGGATAAAAAGCCATGAATGAAGTAGTTCATCATGAGATAGAGCCCAAACTTAAAATACTGTTTCTCTGCACGGGTAATTCCTGCCGGAGTCAGATGGCTGAAGGCTTTGCTCGGGCTTTGAAAGGAGACATCATTAGACCCTATTCCGCCGGCATCAACCCCAAGGGGCTGGATTCCCTGGCGGTCAGGGTCATGGCTGAAATCGGCATCAACATCAGCAGACAGAAATCAAAATCCATTCTGGAGGTTACTTCCATCCCCTTTGACGCAGTGGTTACCCTGTGTGACCATGCCAAGGAAAACTGCCCGAATTATCCTGCAAAATGCCAAAAAATTCACAGGAGTTTTGAAGATCCCGCCCTCTGGACCGAACAGAGAATGACTGAAGATGAAGCACTGGTTCGTTATCGCCGTGTCAGGGATGAAATAAAAGATTTCGTCCTGACTCTTCCGGATGTCCTGAAGGATTAACCAGGCTCTGTCCCGAGAGATTTTTTTATTTAAACTGAATCAACGATCCGTTCCAATCCAAAACATTTTTTTGATGAACAAAAGCCGGAGCAGCCTGCAGCCATTTATCAGGGGGAAAAGGTCATCATTTGACCGGATACGATCCCAGCACTTTTAAAAAAAGAACGGTTTGTTTGAGCCGGATTAAGGCCTTTTTCACGATTTTATCCTCTTCATGACCTTTGAGATCCACAAAGAAAGAATACTTCCAATTCTGTTTTTTGGACGGCCTGGATTCGATTTTCGTCAGATTGATATGGTAAAATTTAAATACTTTCAGACAATCCACAAGAGCGCCGGGCCGGTCATGGCACAAAAAAACAAGGGAGGTCTTATTGTTTTTTCCCGGACTTCTTTTTTCTTTTGACAGAATAAAAAAACGGGTTTTATTGGATTTCATGTCCTGAATGTTTTTTGCCAGAATGGGATAATGACTGGTCCGGGCGGCCAGTTCAGTCACGATAGCGGCCCTGTCAGAACGGTTTTCTATTTTATCCACGGCAGCGGCTGTGCTGGGCGTTTCAATGAGAAGCGCAGAAGGACAATGAGAACGCAGCCATCTCCTGCATTGGGCAATAGGCTGAGGATGAGAATAGATCTCCCGGATGGCTGATATTTTTCCTGACCCGATGAGATAGGGTTTGATAGGAATGGTGGTTTCTCCATAAATGGAAAGACTGCGTTCTTTCAGAAGATCCAGGGTCAGATGAATGGATCCTTCAATGGAATTTTCCACAGGAACCATGCCGAAATCCGCTTTGTTTTTTTCTACCGATTCGAATATTTCTGTTATTCCGGGCTGAGGCGACAATTCCACGGATTCCCCGAAAAAAAAGAGCACAGCCTGATGGCTGAAAGTGGTTCTGGGTCCCAAAAAAGCAACAGAGGGATGTGAAAGGTTAGAAAAGGGGAGTAATTTATTCTTGTCGATTCTCAATTCTCGATTCTCGATTCTTAATTGATATTCAGTTCCAGCTCATTTAAAGGGGGCAATTCCTGGAGAGAATTAAGACCGAAATTAACCAGGAATTCTTTTGTGGTTGAGTACAGCCAGGGTTTACCGGGAATGTCCTTTTTCCCGCTGACCTGGATCAATCCTTTCTCCAAAAGAAACCGCATGATCCCGTCTACGTTCACTCCGCGGATTTCCTCTATTTCGGCCCGGCTGATAGGCTGTCTGTAGGCAATGATGGCAAGGGTCTCCAAAGCGGATTTGGAAAATCTTTCCTTGTGCTGCGCTTTGATGATTTTTTTTACCCAGGGGGCAAATTG
>JAFGBW010000299.1 GCA_016932965.1 Candidatus Auribacterota bacterium | reverse complement strand
CACGGACAAATTGCGGATGTCTGCTGGAAACTAGAGATCATTGCACCCGTGCGGATCGAGAAGGTTCAGCTCTGTTTCCACCTGGATGAGTCTTTCTATCAGGTACTGGATTCAAAAGGAAATGAGTTGAAAATAAACAGGTCCCGCGCAGGAAACAACCGCCATGAAGTTCATGAGGCGACGCTTTCAAATGATCATTATGTTTTTAAACGGCCGGAAGGCCAGTTGACCCTAGACGGCAGAAAACTTCTATTCCCTTTTGTGCAGAGCGTGGAAAGTTCGTCCCAGCGCGCCCTTATCAGTAATTTTACCTGGCTTCCCGACCCTGTCCTTTTTGAACCCGGAATCCATGAATTGGGAAGCATCCGGATTTTTTTTATTCCTTTTTCTTGAGGCTGGAAAAGTGATGACTCATTGGATGGATTTCATGAAGCACATAAACCGGAGAATCCGGGGCAGGGTCCCTTCGCTGGCAGAGGGCCCGGTTTCCCTTTGGGCCTGTCCGGAAGGGATAAAATTTTTTTATCGTCAGTCTGAATTGACCAAAAATGTGGGTTTGAGTTTTGCATGGAAAGAGCTGGACGCCTGGCATGACTGCTCAGCCTGGAACCAGCGGATACTGAAATGGACGCCTTATAAGCTGATGATTGAAAAATTTTCCTCAAATGACAGGATCATTTTTGAATTGCTCGTAAAAAAGGAAAGCTCTTTTCATTGCCGGATTGAAGCGTCTATATCTTCTTCTCCTGCGGAGATGAAGGTCATTTTCATGTTACAGGGAAATTATAAACACTGGATCGCCGGAATTCATGAAGGCCCTTTTCCGGCCATGAAGAACTGGCTGAGGGTCGGGGTTCCTGATCCCGCCCCTGAAATCATCGGGGCCCATTCAGAAAGTGTTTCTGATTTGATCCCGGTTCTTTTTTCATTTAAAGGTGCGGTCCATTCTCTGGAAAACAGCGATGCCGAAACCGGCGGACGGATTCTTGCCGCAGCGTGCCGCTCCGCTGTTCTGCCTTTCATGATGGAGGGAGATATCCGGTTTTTTCCATCTCACGAAAAGTGGGGAAAAGAATTGCATCAAATCCGGGTTCTCTTTCTCTCTGAGAAAAGTTCGAATAAGGGATAATTTTAAACAGATCAATCTCCGGTTTTGCATGAAGACTCATGAAGTTTTAACGGTTTACGGGTTTTTTAAAAGTACATTTTCACCACTTTACACGGAGAGCACGGAGAACATCATCATGCCTGTAAGGCATGATGAATTAAAAATAACAAAATTCAAATCTCAAATTGCAGGCGTTTTGCCTGTTCACTCCGTGCTGTCCGTCGTGAAAAAATAAAGATACAATCATCTCATGACTTCTTTCTGTAAAATGCCGCCTTTTTGTATTCTCCAAGAATGAGATAGCATTCCTCCAGACCCAAATTGGCGGTACGAATGACTTCAGACCTCTCAGGATATTCCTGAATCAGATTCTCGTACAGCCGGATGGCTTCCTGAAATTTTTTTTCTTTTTTCAGCTCTTCCGTTATATGAATCCAGAAAGCAAGGCCGGTTTCGCTGTCGAAGGGATCTTTTTCATAAAAAAGGGCATGATGTTTCTTCATGAATAAAAGAGCCTTTTCCGGATTTTCCTTCAGGTATTGTTTTGCTATGAGCCTGGCTACGCCAACAAGATACCGGTGATCGATCTGTTTTAATTTTGAAAATTCCCGGAAATAACGTTCCGGACCGTTTTCTTTTTCTATGGCTTCTTCAGAAGGAAAACGCTTCAGAAAAAGAAGGACCAGCAGCCGTTCCCCCTGTTTTTGGTTCATCCGGTGCGGAATGGTTTCTGCCAGATCAGCCTGCGGACTGGCCAGATAGTTGACCCAGTTTAAGAGCAGCTGTACCTCGTTTTTCTTGCCCTTCCTGATTGCCGGAAGCTGTTTTTCAAGCAGAGTAAAGGACGGTCCGTTCCGGTTCCCGTTGAAAAAACAAAATGCCAGGTAATAGGCGATTTCGGAAAGAAGGTTGAGGTCAGATGTCCTTGTTTGCAGATTTTCCAGTTCATTCGCCGCTGCGGTGTATTCCCCTTTATTGAGAAGATCCAGCGCGATTTTTAAGGGCGAATCGGAAGCGACAAGTCCCAGCATGGCATCCAGAGCGCTGCCGGAAAAGTGAGGGTCTTTATGATAAAAAACCGGTTTTTGAAATGTCCGGTTTGAGTTCATGGATACCACTCCGAATGAGGAGGATGAAAAAGGGAAAAAAAGCAGATTGAGCCGGATGATGAGACGCTTATTCACTCTGAATTCCAGGAAAGGAAATTCTTTTTTTAGTTCCGCTGCTGTTCCCCTGAAATCATTTTCTACATCAACATGGGCTAAAACAGGGGCTGTTGCGTGCGGGTAATGAATATCGATTCCTGCGGAGGAGATCATGAAATAAATCCCCCGATGGTTTTCGCGGCTGGTTTGGGCGTCGCCGTAAAAAAGCCCCCATTGTCCTTCAAGTGGAAAGGGCCCTTGTGTTTGGATCCTGAACAGGCAGTCTGCGGGAACAGATGGGGTTTTTTGAAAAAGAAGGAAATTTTTCTTTGGAATGGATGTCAGGGAATTTTTTTGTATGTCAAAAAATTCATGCAGGCTGGACTCGTAAACAACGGCCATGCGCACAGGGTCCAGTGCGTTCCATTTGTTTTCAAATCCGATTTTTGAAAATAGCGTTTTGACGTATGGATCAGGAATCCATAGAGAGTCGGAACGTATTTTTTTAAGAACAAAAAAAGAGGTCAGGAATAAGAAAATGAACAGCAGGGTTCCGGTCACCAGAGACCGGATTTTATGGGCCAGGATCGCCTGAATGAAAGTGTATGTCCATGATTTTTTAAATAGGGAAATGGGCCGGTTGCTTCGGAAATTGGAAATGTCCGTTAGCGCTTCCCCGGCTGAACGATACCGGTCACGCGAATCTTTTTCCAGGAATTTATGGATGATGGCGTTGATGGAAAGAGGAATACAGGGGTTTATCTCCATGGGATCCACGGGCCGCATATATTGGATCTGGTGATACAGTTCTTCCCTCTTGGTTCCGGGAAAGGGATAATGTCTGGTCACCATGTAATAAAACAAAACACCCATGGCGAATATATCGCTTGAGTGTTCATTGCGGGATGTCCAGTCCCCCCTGATCTTCTCCGGAGACATGAAGTGGGGTGTTCCAAAAGGTCTTTTTAATACAGATGCAGGCATGACATCGGTTTGAATGGTCGCTAATCCAAAATCGCATAAAATCGGACGGTGTCCTTCCACCATCATGACGTTGCCGGGCTTGACGTCATGATGCACGATTTTTTTCTCATGGGCGTATTTCAGAGCATCTAACAGCCGTTCTACTATGTGTAAAATAACCGGAAAAGGGAGTTCCTCTTCTTTCAGCACCTTGGAGAGTGATTTTCCCGGACAAAGTTCCATCAATAGATAATAGATTCCTTCTGTTTTTTTCAGGTCAAAGACAGAAATGATGTTTTCATGTTTCAGTTTTGCGATCAGCCTGGCTTCCTGCTCAAACTGCTGGTTGATTTTTTCATCCTGTGTGTATTGCGGGTTCAATATCTTGACGGCGTAACGGTTTCCGTTGAAAATGTTCTCACATTCAAAAACCAGCCCCATCGCCCCTTTTCCCAGAAAACGGACCAGGTTGTAACCCGGCAGGTTGAAATCGGTTTTCAGGATTTCAACCGCTGATACGGATTGGGCCAGTTTTTCAAATATCTGATGCTTGCTTTCTTCATTCATGGCGTGTTTTTTTTCCATGCGGCTGTCCGCTGCCTGATTAAATCGTCTGTCGGGTTTTCCTCTTCGGACCAACAGCGCATGGGGTTGATCGGAAAATACCCGGATATTTCTTACTCATTGACCGGGTATTTGAACCGGACCCGCACCTTGATCTTTTGTGCTGGTTTTGAAGATGTCGCCCTCTCTGGAACAGTCCCGGAGAGATCGGATATTTTCGAAAGCCCGTCAAGAAAAGGTTGATAGCTCTCTCCGGGAATCAGCGCAAGGACCGAAGGAACCGTATCGGCAATTTCTGTTTTATCCTTTTCCTCCTCCAGAATTTCTCCTTTGACGTCCTTGACCAGGCCAAGGACCTCCTGGCGAAGGCCTATGGCGGCCTCTTTGTGAGAGTCTTTCATTTTGGGTATAAATCGTTGTAGTTCGGAAGCGGACTGTTTTGTGCCGGATTGTACTTCTTCCTTGTCCTGCTTCATCATAAGTGAAGAATCCAGGCTGTCCCCGCGCAAGTGTTCTTCTTCAGAAGGTTGTATCATGAGTGTGAAAATGACCGGAGCTTCCTTTTGGCTGATAACCTCATCAAGAAGGACAGGAGAAGAAACAGCTGAACCGGAGGAGATTTGCTGGACCAGCTCTTTTTCTGCTTCAGGCTGAATTCGCCGGCTGTAAACCCCTTCCCCTGCAGCGGGGGCAGGCCGAACAGAAAGCTGTGAAGCATCCTTGCGATCGGAGATCCCCAAAAGAGAGTTTTTAGGAGCTTCAGTTAGTTTTTTTGAGTTTTCTGTTTCGGACATCGGCTTCTTCATCATTCGTTCCTGCCCGGAGATTTGTCCCAATGGGGAGGGAGGAAGCGGTTCGGCAATGGACCGGTCCGCCGCGCCTTTTCTTGCTTCTTTCTGTTCAAACAAAAAGGATTGTCTCTGCCTCGCACCTTCTTCGTTTCGTTTTTTAACATCAAGAAAAGCGGTTTCTTCCTTTTTCTTGGAAGAAATGGTTAGGGTCGTCAGTTCTTCAGTTATGCCGGATTCAGTTTTATTATCCTGATCGTGAGAATCAGCAGAAACCGGGGCAGGTGTCCTGGGGGCTAATGCGAGCATTTTCCCTTTTTCAGGAATGAAATGATAGTAGCCCCAAATCGCTATGAAGAAAACGGCCGCTACGCCGATGGTCCTGTAAAGATATCTGAAAGAAAGTACGCTCTCTTCCTTTGCTGGGGAAATTTCCTGACCCAGACGCCGATGAAATTCATCTAAAAAATGATCAGGCGCTTTCACCTGTTCAAGTCCAGTCATCAGTTTCCGGTATTCTTTCAAAGAATCATATTCGCGGGAACAAACAGAACATCCCAGGAGATGTTGTTCCAGGAGATTTTTTTCCTCCCCCGAAACCGCCTCATCCAGATAGGCGGATAACATTTCTTTTACCTGTTCACAGTTCAAAGGATGTTTCTCCTTTTGAGTTTCTCTTTAAGTACATCACGCGCCCTCGCTATTTTGGATTTGACCGTCCCCATCTTCAGATTCGTTATGGATGCAATCTCATCGTAGGAAAAACCTTCAATATCCCGCAACAGGATTATGGTTTTATAGTCTTCAGACAGCGCGTTGATTTCTTCCTGGATTTGTTTATCCTCCTCTTTTTGGGCTGTCTGGACAAAAGGAGTCGGCCCGGTGCTTTTTAGTTCAGGCATGAGCATACCGTCTTCCGTATTGACCGGCTGGTCCGTTGAAAACATGTATTTTCTGTGTCGCATTTCCCTGGAATTCAACCTGTTTTTACAGGTGTTCACCGCGATCGTGTAAAGCCAGGTGTAAAAGGAAGATTGAAATTTAAAGTTTTTTAAGTGTTTGCAGGCTTTGATGAAGGTCTCCTGGGCGCAGTCATTGGCGTCTTCATGATGGCCAAGAAAGCGATAGCACAGGTTGAAAATACGGTTTTTATATCGGGTGATCAAGGTATCAAACGCCTCCGGCTTATTCTCCAGAAATGACCTGATTAAATATTCGTCAGTTCCTGAATCAATATATTCGATCACGTTGATTTTTCCATTCATTTAGACCGTTTTTTCTTCCAGAAGTTCCGGTTATTTGATGTCATTTAGACTTATTTAACTTTATTTTTTCATTTTACGCGACAGCAAAGTTCATTCATTTTTCTTGCTAACCGTCTGAAAAAAAACTATGACCTGATTCATGCTCGATTTTTTTCTGAACGATTTTTATGTCTGCAACGATCTGTTGAACACCCCGGTCCGGGAGATTGAATTCTGCGTCCTGGATTTTGAAACCACCGGTCTTTACCCCTATAATGGAGACCGTATCGTTGAAGCGGGAATCGTCCGCATCCAGGCTGATAAATTCCTGGGAAATTATGAAACTCTGATCAATCCCTGTATCCCCCTGTCCGAAGAAGTCACCCGGATCAATCATATCACCAATGACATGGTGAAAAACGCGCCTTTGATGGAATCAAAAATAGATGAAATCATGGCGTTCATCACCAATTCCGTGATAGCAGGGCATAACCTTTCTTTTGATATCTCGTTTCTCAATTACCAGCTTCAAAAAATGAACCGGCCCAAGGTCAATTTGTGGCTGGTGGATACCCTCAAGGTCTCCAAGGAGCTTCTCCCCAATCTGGAACGGTATACCCTCCAGCAGATCACTTCCGCCCTGAAAATCAGACAGAGAGAAAGCCACCGCGCCCTCCCCGATGCCAAAGCCGCGGCTAAATTGCTCCAGGTCCTCATGCAGAAATTGCCGCCCGGATCCACCCTCCAGGCCCTCCAGGCATATAAAATCCAATAACGGATTGTCCCTTGGTACGGGATGCAGTTATTTGGGCGGAAAACTTCTTTTGGAAAAAGAAGTTTTCCGCCCAAACCCGCCTTTCAAGAAAATCAATTGGCTGATGATGTTTTTTTAAGCAAAAAAACATTATCAGCAAAAGATTACTAAATTTTCACAGCAGAGCTTTGATAATAAAAACAAGACAAAATCCTGTTGATCCTGAAAATCCTGTCAAAAATATATCCTTCTCTTTTTCTGCGCCTCAGCGCCTCTGCGGGAATCGTTTTGTTTTACTTGCGAGCGCATGCGAAGCAACATTTCCTCTGTGGTCTGCGTGTAACTCCCTGGTAAATATAGGATGTTTTTTCAGGAACAAATTGGAAGAAGTCCTGTCTAAAGGGGTATAAAACACAATGAAGATCATGAAGAAAATAAAGATAGGAGGAAAAAATGAATAGCATTCGTCATTACAAGCCGATGATTTTTATCTTGTTTGCCTGGCTGATGTGTTCCGCCCAGGCGGAAGAAACTCCCCCTGTTTCTCTGACAGCTTCTGACGGAACCGGCCTGGAAATGCGGGAATTGAAGGTCCGGGTCGTCTTAGACGGCATTACGGCCTTCACGGAACTGGAAATGAGCTTCTATAATCCTGAAAACCGTCAGAGAGAGGGAAGGTTTGCCATCTTGCTTCCATCTAATGCAAGTGTCAGCCGCTTTGCCATGAAGATCGGTCAGAACTGGCAGGAGGGAGAAGTGGTTGAAAAACAAAAGGCCCGGCAGGTCTATGAAGATTTTCTCCACCGCCGCCAGGACCCGGCCCTTTTGGAACAGGACAGCGGAAATTATTTCAGGGCCCGGGTGTTCCCTATTCCCCCCAATGCTGAAAAAAATATCATCCTCTCCTATTCAGAACTGCTGGTGAACAACGCCAATACATTCTATTTCCCCCTGAAAGGCCTTCCCAAACTGGGACGCCTTGAAATCAAAGCCTTTTATAAAGGGGAGCCGGAATCTTCAACGGCTGTCACCTCTTCTTTGGGAGGAGAAATCAAGAACTGGAAGATCATGAGCATTGAAAAAAAGGACTTCACTCCTGTTGAGGATTTCATCCTGAAAATTCCGCCAAATAATAAGGAGGAGTATTATGCCCTGCGCGCGGGAAACCTCTGCGCAGTCAGATTCCAGCCTGTCTCTGAGGGAAAAAATGATCCCGTTCCGGTTGAAAAATGGGTTGTTTTGATTGATACCTCCGCCTCCCAGGCCGTCTCCTTTTCATCCAATATGGATCGCCTTCAGCAGATACTTCATTTACTCACGGAAAAAGGGGCCAGGGAAATCAGGCTTATTGCCTTTGATCAGGATATCGAGGACATGGGTCTGTATTCGTCCGGGACAGGATTGGGTAAACTCAAAGAACGCCGGCCTCTGGGCGCATCCAATATGGAAAATGCCTTTGAGAAGTTGACCGCCATGATCTCAGATCAAAAAATTCGGCTGCTCCTTGTCTCTGATGGGATCCCCACTGCCGGCTGCGTTGACATGAATCAATTGAGGGCCGAATTGTCTGAAACCAATTCAATCCATAGAACGGATGCGTTGTGCTTCACGGCTTACCGTGATGAAGGGGCTTTGAAAGAAATAACATTGAGCGGTAAAACGCCCGGAACGTTTGTACACGGGAAAATGGATGATAACCATATTGCCGCGAAATTATTGAAACCGGTCCATGCGGAAATCAGGATCGAAGTGCCGGATTCAGTCTGGTTCTGGCCGGAGAAGCTGGAAGGCATTCAGGAAGGAGAAGAAATAGTTGTTTTTGCCGAAGTTTCGGAAGACAAACCCTTTGTTCTTCGCTGGAATGGAAGAGAACTGACGTTGAAAACACAGGCGACCCATCCTTTGCTTCTGAAAAGAGAATGGGGAAAGGCCCGTATTCTGAGGTTGATTGAAAAGGAGAAAAGCGCCGCCGATAAAGACATGAAAAATGCCATGCATAATGAAGCCATCCGGCTTTCCACAACCGAAAGAATCCTGTGCCCTTATACCGCTTTATTGGTTCTGGAAACCGAATATGATTATCAGCGGTATAACATCGACCGAAATGCCCTGTCTGATATTTTGACCATCGGGCCTGACGGCATCAATGTTGTACACCGTAAACCAACAGACATCCCCCGGCCTGTGCCTGTGATCGAACGTCCAAGAAGGAATTTCCTTCGAGTGAAAGAAGAAGCCAGAAAATCCATGGAGGAGATGGGATTGGACCAGATAACCGCATCAAATGCCAGACAAGAATCGTCTGTGCCTGAAGAAAAAGAAAAACTCGCTCTTCCGGCTGCTGCTCCGGCTTCTGAAATGGCTGCTGGTAAACCGGCCGGCATGGAAGAAGGTCTGGAGTTCACATTAGGAGATGAGCAGGAAGTTTCCGAGACGGTTACAAAAAGCCGGATCACCTCTCAGACAGAGTTGTCCGATAAAACTGTCAGCGACACTCCTCCCCCTCAACCAAGAGCATCCGTTCCTGAGCGGGTGGTTCTCCAGAGTGAAACTCCTCCCGGAGAAAGAATCGTTACCATCACCGTTCATATCGACCAGCCCAGGGTCAGACAAAATGACCAGGTGCCCCCCTGGAGCGGGGATTACGAAAAAATGAGAACCCTGATCAAAAATAATGATCTGAAAAAGGCTCTTGAATTGACTCTGAATTGGCTGAACAAAAATCCCGGAGATCCCATGGCCTATGTCTCCCTTGGGGAAGTCCTGATGAAAACAGGCGATGCAAATGAAGCTTGCAGGGCATATGGTTCTTTAATCGACCTGTTTCCGTCCCGGGCCGATATCAGGCGCTGGGCAGGAGAACGCCTCATGGAAATCCCTGAAGCCATCTCCCTGGCGGCAGATACGTTCCAAAAAGCAAAAGACCAAAGGCCGGATCATCCTTCAGGATTTCACCTCCTTGCCATGGCCCTTTTGGCCCAGGGTGAAGTTGGATCCGCCATCAATACCCTGACCGAGGGGCTCAGCCGGAATTTCAACAACAGGTTCCTGAAGGTGAAAGAAATCTTGGCCGAAGATCTGTCCCTTATTCTTTCTTCTTCCATCGCATCTCATCTCAAGGACAATGAACAGGTCAAAAAAATCATCCAGCAGTACCGCATCAATCCAACACTGAAACCTCAATACCGTTTCATCCTTTCCTGGGAAACCGATGCCAATGACGTGGATTTCCATATTCATGATAAATCCAATAACCACGCCTTTTATTCCCAGCCCAGCCTTTCATCAGGCGGAAAACTCTACGCAGATATCACCCAGGGCTATGGTCCGGAGTGCTTTGTCATTGAAAATCCCCGCGCAGCACCGTATCGCCTCCAGGCCCATTATTATTCCAGAGGCCCCATGGGTTACGGCATGGGTCTTTTACAGATCCTTAAACTTTCTGACTCCGGAAAACTCTCCCTCGAAAACCGGCCCTTCCTCATCATGAACGACCAGGCTTTCGTCAACTTAGGTACCGTGGAAGGGTAAGTTAAAGGTTTAGCTGGAAAAGGGGAGAAGATGCGGGGAAAACTTTTTTAGAAAAAAGTTTTCCCCGCACCCCTTTCAAAAAATTTTAAATGCCGCCGGATGAGAAACGAAACGTTTCTCATCCGGCGGAATAAAGTTTATCGGATAGCAGCTAGAACAAAACAAGTGCAGATGAACGGGGAGGGAATCTGCCGCCCGACTGTCTGAACTGATTGAGGAAGGATGGGGTTCGGGTCTTCTAAGCGGATGCACCGGTTTCCTGCTCCGATAGAAACCGAGAAACAGGCCTTTCTTCAGGAGTGTTGGTCCAGATCATAAACCCAGTTTGTGGTCTTGTTCTCGAACGACTCCAGGAAGAAAGATTAGGAATAATTGCTTCTAACCAGGAAAAATTTTCAGTTTTTTGAAAATGATAATGATTATTAACATCAACATATATTTCAGGATTATTATACGGATACCATAGTATGACTCCTCCAATTTTTAATTTTTGCTGTATAAGCCTTTTATAAGAGCAGAGATCCTGTAAAGCAGAAGGTGTGCTTGTATTAATCAGTAAAAGATAATCCAAAGAATGATCTGGAATTTCATGTAGAATGTTAAATTCTGCCCTGGCAATTGATATATTATCAAGCCCGGATTGTTGAGCCTGTAATTCTCCTTGTTCCCAATCATGAGTGACTTTTGCATAGGCATCAGTCCGAGGATCTCCTTTCCTATACTGATCTGTGGCAAGGACATTGGCACCTGGGTTTCTTTTTGCGATTTCAAGCGATACTTGTGCGTCCCCGCATCCGATTTCCAGCCAGGTGGGACGACCGGAAGAAGTGCCATGAAAAAAATCTAAAATTCTGGCAATCACCTCCGGGGGATTATTTCCATATTCATCGAGAAAACGGAAAAGACGATGGTCTTTCATCCTGATCAATAAGGATTGCGGAGCCAGATGATCCCTATGGGGGAAGACCATCTGTCCTGACAATAAACAGGTGAGGATGAACATGGATACGATGAGCCGCATAACTTTTCTCCAGTTATATGCTTACCTGATAAAATCGTTTTATGCAAATGGCAGGAAGATCCTTTGCCGGAATTAGCCGCAGGATAGGAAAAGAGAAATTTCCTGAAAAGCGGATGTCTTATTGTCTCTGGCGTCACTGCGTGAGAATTCGTTATCGTTTTAAGTGATTGAATTGCCTTCAGGAACCGGTTGTTAGAAATTTGTGATGTTGTCGTTTTTGGTCTGATAGTCGCCGTCAGGGCCGGCTGAAATGAGATCAAACAGCCTGCAGTCGTACTTGATACTAGGCGGATAAGGATTCGTACTGAAGTCAGTATAGGGATGAGCGGACGAAGAGGTGAGATTAGCCGCGTAATAATACAGAATGTAATTTCCCCAGGCATCCACAAAAAAATCGTGGCCGTTGATATTCGCTGTCATCCCGTTTTCCCGGAGTTCTCCCCTGCTTAACGGGGGTTCCACTATTTTTAATACAACCGGAGGAGATTTGGTTTTGTCCTTGATGGATAAATTGTTGGTCAATAAATCAACGAGCCTGTAATACTCATTCTCATTACTTGACGGATTATAGTTGATGTCCGTTCCTGTCCAGGATAAGGCTGTTTTCGGAAAATCCCCTTCCACTTCCCTGTAAATCGTCAGGGCCTGGGTTATGGTGGAAAAAGTGCTGTTAGTGAGAACGACCTTGGCCCGTTTTCTGACAGATTGGGTTCCCCCTATAGCCAACAAGGCCAATATGAGAATAATGCCGATCACGGTCAGCAGTTCAATCAGGGTAAAGGCTTGCTTTCTCATGATTTTATTAAATCAAAAAAACGCTTTTTTTTCCATATAATAAATGAATTCGCGGGACTAAAAACCTCTTTTCTTGCGCAGGGGAAAGGACGAAATAACAGTTGGGAAACCTTGTTTCGAACGGGATTCTTAATAAGCCCGCTTTTATGAACTCCAGTCTTGTCTTAAAATTAAACACAATATCAGGTATGGATTATGCATAGTACTGGTATGACGGATTATATAACATACTGAATGGGATAAAGTTATGCAAAAACAGCTAAAAAAAAGGCTTTTTGTTGTGGATTCCGGAAAAAGCTGTCTGGAAAAAATATTGAAGGAAATGAATGTGGCCTTCTGTTTTTATAAGAATCCGGAACACATTTTAACTGAAGCAAGGGAATTCAAACCGGACCTGATTCTGGGAGATTTCGGGGGGATGAATCAGGAGGACCTGGTCAGTCAGTTCAGGAATAATTCCTTTCTCTCCAACATTCCCATTATTTTGTGTGCGGGAAAAACAGAGATCACTTCCATCATCAGGAAAATCAACGGAAATGTGAACGACTATCTGGTCAAGCCCTATAATCAGGAAGAGGTCAGTGCCCGAATCGAAAGGGTCCTGAGGCGTCATGAAGAAGTTCTGAATTCCAATCCTCTTTCCCATTTGCCTGGCAATATTGCCATTAAGAAGCGCATCATGCATTTGTCCTCTCTCAAAGAGGAATTTGCCGTCATCTATCTTGATCTGGATAATTTCAAGGCTTATAATGATTACTACGGATATTTTAAAGGAGATGAAGTGATCCGGTTTGTGGCTGATCTATGCCATGTTGAGGCCCTTCAGGCTGATGATCATGCTGAGGATACGTTTGTGGGCCATATTGGCGGCGATGATTTTGTCCTGATCCGGCCTGTTTCCCATATGGAATCCTTTTGCGGAAAATTGATTCAAAAATTCGATGAAAAAATTACAGGCTTTTATTCTAAAAGGGACCGGGAACGCGGCTATATCATGAGCAGGGACCGGAAAGGCATGCTGAAAAAATTTCCCCTCATGAGTCTCACTCTGGCCGTGGTGGTCAATGAAAAAGGTTCTGCCCTTCATTACGGGGAAATCAGTGCCCGGGGTTCTGAAATAAAGCATTACCTCAAATCCTTCAGGGGATCCCATTATCTCATTGATCGCAGAAAAAAAGCGGCAGCTTAATCCGCATTTCTCACAGGATTTTATCACGAGAACGTACAAATGCCCTCAGATTTGAGGATAGAAACTTCAAAACGGGCGCCGGCATATTGCAATATGTCAAGGTCGTTTTGGCGATTCGACGCAAAATAGGAGAGGCAGTTTGCGTTCGCAGTAGAAATACTGTGAGAAATGCGGGTTAATTCAATCCGGAATGTCTGAATCATCTGAAAAGGATCGCAAGCGGCGGAATGATTCTGTCTGAATCAGGTCTAGGAAGCAAGCCGGGAGGACGATTGCATTTCAAAACCGGCGATGTATTCATGCTGATTGTTCTGATAAATCCACACCAGCGTGGCACGGCCGTAAGCATGTTCCGAATTCGGATCAATATCGGATTCCGGAGAGGGATCAAAAGAAATGGAGAGCTGAATCCCGATATTCTCCTTCTGGGGAAGAATCATGCTGAACCCTTCCCTGGATACATTCAAGAGTCTGGCTATATAATGCGTCCCGCCGGTCTGCACACGTGCCGTAGAAGTGACGGGATAACGGAAAAATTTTCTTTTCTCTCCGGAAGGAGTGTCAACAAGCACTTTCTCTTTCCGGATAAGCAGTTCAGTGATCTTCTTGTGCAGCAGATCAAATTCATAGGGTTTGATCATGTAAATATCGATTCCGATGGATTTGATTTGCTCGATCATGTCTTTTCCGAAAGGAAAAGAAGATAGCAGGATGATGGGAATATTTTTTGTTTCCTGGTCAGCCTTGAGAATGCGGGCGGCTTTTAAGCCATCCATCTCCGGCATGGAATAATCCGTGATGATGAGGTCCGGAAGTCGTTCTTTGGCTTTTTCGATCCCCTCTCTTCCATTTTCCGCTTCCATTACACTGAAGCCTATATCATGAAGACGCATACTGAGAAGCATCCGGATATCCTTGGAATCATCTATAATCAGAATCCGTTTTTTCATGAATTCATCTCCTTTTTGAATCATTAAAATTTACCCCATATTAAGGTTCTTGTCAAGGGTGATTCAGGTAATTTTTTGACTATTTGTGATGGTATTAAATACTCTTAAAGAAAAAAATATGGCCAATAAATAAAGGGTCATTCAAATAGATACCGGTCAGCAGCAATAGTTCATCTATATTTTTCAAAACTGAGTGATTTTATATTTTACAGCGTATCTTCAAGGCATTAAACTGCTTTCGGATCGAAAATAGAAAGGTGTTAACCGTATCCATCAGTGATGTTGTGCTTGGCATTACACATAATTTAGGCAAATGATCCTCAAATCATGTCCGTGCAGCCTGGGAGATCAACAAAAGAATAAGCAGAGCAAAGTATAATGACCGCCTGTAAAAAGGGGGAAAAGAACAGATGTTACTGTCTGAATTTTCAGTAAGACGTCCTGTT
>JAFGBW010000041.1 GCA_016932965.1 Candidatus Auribacterota bacterium | reverse complement strand
CTGTAATACACGGGATTCCCGTTGGGATCCAATATGGGTTTCCCGGAATTAGGATCTATTAGCTGACCTGTTTCAGGATCCACCTTGGGCGGCAGGGCAGTTCCTTGCGTGTTTTCAGGCTGGGGAAGATAGACCGGGTTGCCGTCGGCATCCACCGGTCCTGTCGGGCTGTAATAGACCGGGTTGCCGGTTTCATCCAGTATGGGTTTCCCTGAATTAGGATCTATTAGCTGACCTGTTTCAGGATCCACCTTGGGCGGCAGGGCAGTTCGTTGCGTGTTTTCAGGCTGGGGAAGATAGACCGGGTTGCCGTCGGCATCCACCGGTCCGTTCGGACTGTAATACACGGGATTCCCGTTGGGATCCAATATGGGTTTCCCTGAATAGGGATCCAATAACTGCCCAGTATCAGGATCGACCTTGGGAGGCGGCATATATTGAGTGCTGTCTGGCGGAGGCAGATACACCGGGTTGCCGTTTGTATCCACCATCTGTCCATTATCCCCCATATAAACCAGCCTTCCATCAGGCGTAATCACAGGACTCCCGTCCGGATTATACATTTGCCCTGTATTGGGATCCACTTTAAGAGGCGGAGGCAGATAGACCGGATTGCCGTTAGCGTCCACCGGACCATTCGGACCATAATAGACCGGGTTCCCTTTCATATCGAGTACGGGAGTCCCATCTGGATTGAATAATTGGCCTGTTTCGGGGTCCACTAAAGGACCTTGTGTTTTCCATTGTTCCTTGCCTAATCCGTCCTGGCCGTCATCCGGACCATCGGGTCCGGTTTTTTTCCCATCTTCGTCACTCTTTTGATCTCCTAAATACTTTTCTCCCCCGGAAAGAGAGTCGATAATGATTTGAGCTATTTCCTGCGCCTTCATCTGATATTCCAGGAGCGTGGCTTCATCTATTTTTTTAAGCGAATTTTTCTTTTTACCGGACAGATCATTCAGCAGTTCTTCACCTGTTTTGATGTTTAATTCAATGAATCCGGTCAGAGTCTGCTGGGTCACTCCGACGATCCCTTTAAAAACCAGGATCTGGGCTATTTTGTCCGACAGGGTCTTGACGCTGAACGTGGTCCCGCGGATACCGGCGACAAGCGTTGGAGTTTTTACCTTGAAACTGGAATGGGCCGGCAGTCCCTCCACGTTCACGAACACCTCACCCAGGATTAAATCCATGTATACTTCAGGGAGTTCCATGATGTTTTTCTTTGAGAGGCGGATTACTTTTAGTTCCGAATTTTCAAACAACTGCGAATAGGAGTCCTTGTTATCCAGACCTCTTATTAAAATAGTGACGCTTGATTTTGATCCGGTTTTCAATGTGTCGCCTTCGAATATTTTATCTCCCGGAGCCATGACGCTCCACCCTTCTTCATCAGCACGCCTGACCCGGACATTTTTAATGACCTTGACGATTTCCCAATAATATTTTTCTTCGGATTGCCTGATAGGTTCTTTTACTACTTCCGCAGATGGTTCTATCTCTGTTTTTATTTCATCCGTCGCAGCCTTTTTTTCAGACGGAATGACAATGGGCTTTTCTTCCGGCTTTTTTGACACCTTTTGTTTCTGGTTTTGGCTTACAAATTCCTCGATGGATATTTTTTTTGAATGAGTATCGATTGGTTTTACTGCCGGTGTAAGCCGGGCGGGCTCGGGAAGGGTCTTTTTTTCGGATAAGACAGCTGCCGGCCTGGCAGTACGCATGTTTTCTTTTCCTCTTTCTGAAGGAACAAAAGCGGGAGGAGCCGGTTTTTTAACAGGTCCGGCCGGCCGTAATTTCGATTCCATGCCGGCAAGAATCCTTTTTTCATTTTCGGTCAAACCCGGTCGGTTTATTGAAGAAATGAGGGGCGTGGCATTTTCCTTTTTAAAAGTATATTTATTTCTTCCTGACATCATGTCCGCCAGGACAAGAAACGGATTGAAAGTCAGGCGTTTCAGGCGGATTGTTTTTCCGGTTCTTTTCAGATCCAGGTTGAGATCAATCAACTGAAGCAGGGCCTGATTGGTTTTCATTTCTTTAAGAAGAAAGATCGCATAGGAACCGTTTCCCCATTTTAAATCATCTTCAATGAATGACCATTTTGCACTTTTATCTGTCGTATCCAGTTTGACGCGTTTTTTATGAAGCGAAATCAGTTTGTTGAATGCGTCTTTGAATTCCCTTCCGTAAAGAAGGGGTAACTTTTCCCTGACTGAAAGGATGGATGAATCTAGCGGGGATTTCTTTTTTAATTCGATTGAAGGATGTTTTGTTCCGGAAGAAATACAGATTGAAAAGGAAAGAAAAAATAGAAAAAGGGACAGAAAAAATGTGACGAGTTTTTTTATCACATGAGCCATAATTAAGTCTCCTTTATGAATGGCTTCAGTTATTAAAAATATCCCCGTAACATAATATTTCAAAAATATTAAAAAAATACCAATTTTAGTTTAAATATATACAATTTATAAGATAAAAATTTAAAAATAGCGAGTAAAAAGATGAATAATTTGCCTTTTTTTAATATCCTTTTTGTTTTCCTATCATCATGAAAATGACTAAAAGTTCGAACGTTTTTTCTTAGATATGCTTCGAAAAATCATCTGTATTATTTTTTTATGATATACAATCATTATGTTCTCAAGGACAGCAAGGATTACTCACAGAACAAGCTGCGTTAAATCCCTGATGATATCTCCGCAATTTGAATAACGGTCCTGTGGTTTAAATGCCGTCATTTTATCGATTATTCCAGCCAGAAAATCCGGCAAATCAGGCCTTCTGAGCTTGACAGAAGGCATGGAGCCTTTTAATTTTGCCTGCATGAGAGCTACCATGGTCAGACATTCCTGAAAGGGACGGTAGCCCGAAGCTGCTTCAAAAAAGACGATTCCCATCGCATAAATATCTGCGGAAAATCCCGGCATTTCACCCGAGCACAATTCCGGTGCCAGGTAAGCCGGCGTGCCCAGAACCTGACCGAGCGTGGTAAGAATTTGCCCCTCTTCAACAGGCTTTGCCAGTCCAAAATCAGCAATTTTCACAACGTACTCGTCATTCATCATGATATTGGCCGGCTTGATGTCCCTGTGTATCAAGCCGGCATCATGAATGGCCTTTAGTCCTGAAGCCAGCTGAATAAACAGGTGTGCCATCCATTTCCAATCAGTCATTTTGCTGATTTGAGACATATGGGAGGCAAGATCACCTGCCATAAAGAGCTCCATGGCATAATATAGGACACCCTGATAGCTTGAGCTTTCGTATATCCTGATCACATTGGGATGCACGACCCGCCGCATGGTTTCAATTTCCCGTTTAAAACGGAATTTGAAAAGTTTGTCCTTTGCCAGACATTCTGGATTGATCACCTTGATTGCATACTCCTTTCCGTCTTTTCCCGTGCCTTTGTAAACAATCGCCATCCCTCCCCTGCCCAGCTCTGTTATACGGGAATAATTGCCGATTTTCAGGTTTGCCTTCAGCTGAGGAAGGTTGGCGTCTGCCATGCTCAGCTTTTGTTCAAAGGACAGTTTTAAATCCACATGGTCCTTGAACCGCATGTGACTATAAGTCCCCAGTAGAAGAAATGTGACGGAAACCGTCAACAGCAGTTTTACGACTTCGATCCAGACATGTAGATAAAGAAGAAAAACAATCGAACCGGATAAAATTAAAATAAACACAAGCCCTGTCAGAACCAGTCCCCTTAAAGGGCTGTAATGGATCGCAAATAATCCGACAATGACCGCCAGCAGAAAGCAGATGATGAGGCTGAATTTCTTGGAGAGAGTCCTGATAAAAGTTTTATTGATGATCTGGTTCAAAACCGTTGCAGAAGAATAGACCATGGGGCAATGCGTATCAAACGGGGTCGGTTTCAGATCAACAGACCCCACGGTGGTATCCCCGATGATCATGACTTTGTTCTGATACTGAACAGGATCGATCAGAGATTCAACCCCCTCCAGCTGTTCGCTGGCGGAAGCGCGGATGATATCCATGCAGGAGATGGAATCAAAGGATTTTTCCCATGAACCGGGCCAGGCAAGGATCATCTGGAAATCATCATCAACAGGAATCGAATAGCTGGCCCCTTTTGGATCAGTAAAACAGACAAAAGGCCCTTTTTCTATTTTCACCTGTTCCATCTTTACTCCCAGATAGTCCAACGCCATTTGAAAGGCAAGATGGGGTATGAATTGATTTTTGTACGGGATCAAAAGCGGGATACGCCGGATTTTTCCGTCTTTATCAGGAACATAATTGATATGCCCGGTGCCTTTGATTCCGGTCTGAAATAATTCATGGGGTTTTTCCATTCCCTGAATACGGTCCTTTATTCTTTTTTCTTCCTTCGCGGACAGATTGAAACAAAGAGGGAGATAAACATTCCCCGCTGTCCTGATTTTTTTTGCTAGAGCGATGTCGGCAACCTCGTCAGCCGAAGGCCCGATAAACAGGATATCCATGGCGATCATGTTTGGTTTAAAAAATTTATTGAGGTTGTCTATGATGGAGGCGTGAATTTTTCTGGACCACGGCCATGTGCCCATCCGGCCGTATAGCTCCTTGCAATTGTCATTGATCTGGGCGATGACGATGTCTTTGGATACCGGAACATGCTTGTTGAATTTAAACATCTGGTCAAAGGCGATCCATTCGAATTTGTCAAAAACAGGGGCGATAAAAAACACAACCACCAGCAGAAACAGGCAGAACATCCAGGCAAAGGATGGCTTGTGATAGTGGCAGCCGCCTATGAAACGGTTCAGCCCGTTTTCAAGAGTGCGTTTGATTGATTGGGACAAGGGGATTTTTCTGCTTTTGATCAGTTGTTCACTGACCCAGCCCTTTTCTGTCCTGGGCGATATACGCGTGATTTGGCCGTCTGAGGCAGTGGGTTCCTTTTCATCTTTATTGATAACAGCAGTGCGGGTCGCGTCACGTTCACGGCCGGTTCTTTTTATTTCAGGGTCCTCAAGGATTTTAGTGGCTTCGCTGTTTTCGTGAACAGATGGATCCTGCTGTTTCGATTTATTCTCCGAAATGCCGGATGAGGTTTTTTCCGCGTTTTGATCGGCCATAAAGGGATCCTCTGCTGGTTAAACGGCCGTAGGAACAATAATCGATTCATATCAGGTTGATCAATCCCTTTTTTCCCTTTTTGATCAGGGATAAACCGGGAAAAATCAAACGGGATATGCATACAGGAGTTCGCTTATTGTACCTATAAAACACAAACAGTTAAATTGATATTGGTATAATGACTTTCCTCCCGTTATATTAGTATAGTCAGGTATTCATGATTAATGAAAAGAGGAATGATGCAGGTCAGCATCCGTAACAAATCTTTTTGGACCAATGTGTTGTGTTTGATCGCCATCTGTGCCGGGATCTTTTTTTCCTACCGGGTGTTTTACAAGTACCATACCCATCTTCCCCAGGGCTGTGATGAATTTGGCTATCTTTTTATGGCAAAGGCTCTTTGGGATGGGAAGCTGTTTGAGGACCACACCCTCAGACCTTTTGCCCCTCAATTGATTGAATTCTTAAGGAAAAGCTCTTTTCCCCTGAAAACTTATCAGTATGTCATCTGCCCCCATGCCTATCATCTGGACTCAAAGACATTCAAAATCATCAATCAGTATCCGCCCGGAACTTCGTTGCTGCTTGCTCTGGCCCCCCTTCCTTTTCGCCAGGCAGGATTTGTCCTTTTCTGCTGGATTCTTTTTGCCGTGATCCTAATGGCTGCCTTTTACATTGAGCCTTCTTTTTCCTGGAAGACATCGGCATTATGGATCGGATTTTATGTTTTACTTTTTACTTTTCTGGAACCCGTTAAAATTGAACTGCAGAGGGTGAATTCGCTGGCGCCCACTTTCGGGGCCCTGATCGCCTCGGGGTTTTTACTGAAGCGAAGGCCTGCGTTCTCCCTTTTTCTTTTGGGATTTTCCTGCCTTTTCAGAATATCGAATGTGATTTTTTTTGTTCCGTTTTTGTGTTTTTATCTTGGCAGGACTTGGGAACGTGTAAAAGGTTTACGGTGGCTCCTGGCCGGATCTGTCAAGGGGGCGGCTCTGTTATTGGCCGGCGGGCTCGGACTGTATTTCGTTTACGTTTATCTTTTGCTGGGAAATCCTTTTGCATCCACCTATGCTTATTCGGACCAGAAATGGACTGGGTCATTGGCCGCTTTTTCGCTGAATCTGCCTTTTTATCTGAAAGGGCCGTGGTTTATGGTTCATGTTCTCTTTTTGCTGGGTTTCGGGATTTTTGTATTAAAATTCAAATCCGGTTTTAGGGAATGGATTTATGCCATAGCATTGAGTCTTTATAATTATGCCTTTTGCCTTTTCCATGAAATCAGAAATCCTTATTACCCTTACGCTTCAGCGATGATTGTTTTTGGAATGCTGATGAGATTGATTGACGAGCGTATGGATAAGAAATCCCGGGTCTGGTCATGGGTTTTATCCGCTATGACGCTCATATTTCTGGCCGGTCCTTTTTTTCTTTCTCCGACATTGAATGCCGGAAAATCCTTTATACGGGACTGCCGGATTTATCAGGACTGCTTTGGGAAATATGATGTGGTCTGGGCTTTTGAGCGTTCCGGCACCATTGAATACACAACAGGCAAAGCTGCTTTCCGCTATTATTGGCGCAAGAGCGATCTGACAAAAGAGATCACCCTCTGGCTCCGTCAAAAAGGCTTTAAGCAGGCTTTCTGGATTGAGGACATCAACAGACCCTTAAATGAAGTGGAGGCTGAGTTAAAATCGTGGGGAATTCCTTATCAGGTGATTACGTATCCGGGTTTTGGAAAAATCGTTGAATTTTAAAGCGCAATGCGCGAGGACCGGCTAGACAGGTCTGTAAAACGAAAGATTTGATCCGGTAGATGCAAAATATTTAACACCAGATGGAATGGCCGGACCCTGGATCAGGCGGAATTTTGCATCATAGCCAGAGATTTAAAGTCGCCCCTGTAAACACCGTAAATAATGGTATCCAGTGAGCTCCATGCTTTTGGTTCAACCAATTCTGAAATACCGGGATGCGAAAAAATATTGAAGTCCCTTTTGCTTTTCGATATGGCAACGGATGCAATCTGTTCAATAACCCTCCTGTGCAGATCAGCAAATCTCCGCTTACTAATATTTTTTTTGATTTTTTCCAGCATTTCTTCATTGAGCTGGATATCCTCAGCATCGGCTATCTGAACCAATCTTCTGGGATCAAGATTATAAATCGGCTTCGATAAGATAAGAAGGATTTTTTTCTGTATTAACGTAAGTTCCTGCTGGATCTGCGGGGAGGTGGAGGATTTTTTGACATCATAGCGTTCAGGATCCTCGACAAATTCAGCGAGTTTTAAGCGCAATACCTGATCCAGTCCCGGGAAATGAGGATTGGGTACGTAATCGGACTCCGGTTCATCGGGAAAATGCTCGGAAAGGCTCTGAATTGAAATTCCCACCCTCAATCTGGCTGTCATTTCCTGCTGAAATTCTTCTCTGCAATAACCCAAAAGCTCGGTTAAAGCAGGGGAATTCTCAGGTCTTTTATCAGGATCTTCAGGATCTGCAAGCTGATCTTCAAGCGTCTGCCGGTCGGTAGTCAGTCCATCCAGATCGATCCCAAGTGTTTCAACCGAATCATCCTCCTGCTCAAGGAATCCATAATTCCGCATGAAGTTCAGGAAATCCTTGTCCCCGATGCCTAATTCCCAGTAATGATGGGTCACAGTAATATAAGACTCAACTATTCTCTCTACGTCGGCTTCAATTTCCTCCTGGGTTTTCTGTTCAATGGAAGGAAGAAGCTCGCCGGTATCTTTGTCAAAATACATGTCATAATACGTTTTGTCGATTTTGGTCTGTACGATCAATTCAGGAAAATACTTTTTTTCTCCATCTATCATTAAATAGACATTGGTCAAAAGCAGAGGGGCGAAAATTCCCCTGAGATGTTTTTTCGCCAGATTGTACTGTTCCCTTAGATTTCTGAAATTCGGATTGGGTGTTTTCAGGATGATGCCCGGAAAGGAAGGAGAATAAAACGCTTGCATTGCCGCACCCGCATCATATTTTTCGAATTCGTGATTTTCCAGATCCCGCTGAACGATACTGGTGGTTGTCTGATCCAAAAAATCATCCAGTTTTTTAAGAGTGATCCCGCATTCATGTAAAGCCGGTTCCAGCCTTTCATCTGAAGGATTGCGGGTGATGTAATAATTCCAGAAAATATTCATTAGAGATTTAACATTGACTGGGGGCCTGGACCGGAGTAATGCCGTCGGATCAGCCTGGGATTGGGGGGCTAATGCAGAATATTCATATTGAAAGAGACTTGCAGAACTCCAGGCGGTTCCGGCAATGAGACAGAAAATAACCATAAACAGGTTAACTATACTGCTATTTATCCTGATACGCATATTATATTAATACTCTAAAATACAATATTTGTCAATACGAACGAATAAATAACATTATTTATTATCTTCAGTAATAATTTCAATTGCCCACTGTTTTTTTTCAGGCAGATAGGGTATAATCTAATCGCATATACAGTTAAAATTTTTCATGGAGCATTTAAAATCAGTTGATGAAAAACATTATCAGTATTTTTATCATTTTCATTGTATCAGCACACTTGTGTGAACCTGCTTCATGCCTGGCTCCGAGATCATCCTTCCATCTCAAATCCGTATCTGGAAAAAATGCGTTTCGTTATGCGGTTATTTCCATGGCCATGCTATCCACTGTATCCACTGTATCCACTTTGACCACGGAGGCCGATGCTGGATTGGATTTTGAAAAGCCATCGAAAGAAGCTGCGATAAGCCGTCAGAATAAGCTGCAGGGTCTACTGGATGATATAGACGCGGCAATTGAACTTTCAAAGATAGCTGATGAAAAAACCGGCACTTCTGAGGAAACTTTGAAATTACAGGCTTTCAAAGACGGGATCACCAAGGAGAGAATTGCCGTGGATTTTTTTTCCGATCCGGTATCCCCTTATCGTTATTTAGTTACTTTTGATACCAGCCTCAGACCCCGTTTCTCAGTGAATGAATATAGCGCAAACAAAATCGGTCCGTTAAGAAAAACCACGTTCCTGATTCATGAGATCACGCACGGGAACCAGGCTCATTATCACAAGGCTGAAGACAATCTTCGAAAATTCATTATGCCCCTGGCCCACACTTTGGATCCGACTCTAGTTGAATTAAGAAATAAAGCGATCATGTCCTTTGTTCACCTGAGTACCTGGGAGGAGGTTGAAGCAATCAACAATCAATTCCGTTTTATTGCAAGGCTGATCAGGGCAAACCCATCCTTTAGAGATAGTTTTCGAAGGGAATATGCAGCGTATGATCCCCAGGTACAAACATATGAGCATAAAACTTTTCTTGCCTTACAGGACATGGAAGAGTCTGATTTTTCTGAACCGGACCCTTCGATAGTGACCATGGTGATTGCGGTGTACTGCAAAGAACGTCCTGAATTCTGGAAATATGTCATAAGCCGCTCCCTTTCTCCCTATGAAACCAGAACAATTCCACCTTCTTCTATCATGCGATTTGAAAATGACGGAATTGTTGTCCGTATGAGCATGAAAAAGCTGATTTCAGACATATTGATTGATAACACTCCGGAAGCAGTCAATCGGGTAATAGAGATGTTGTTTTTAGATCCCACAAACGGTCCTTTGAATGCTTTTTACAGAAATCCCTTTAAAGAAGGTACCTGGAAAATCGCAGACCCGTTTTTGGCACCCTTTGGCT
>JAFGBW010000040.1 GCA_016932965.1 Candidatus Auribacterota bacterium | reverse complement strand
ATTCCCCTGGCGGATTCGGAACAGACGTAATCGTAATGGGTGGTTTCGCCCCGGATCACCGCTCCCAATGTCACGATGCCGCGCACCTTTCTTTTTTCACACAGGCGCGCGCATACCTGCGGAATTTCAAAGGCCCCGGGAACATAAAGGATTTGGATTTGATTTTTATTCATCCCGCAGGACATAAAAAAATCCACGGCCCCTTTGAGTAAACGTTCAGTGATGCGCGAATTGAAATTGGAAACAACGACGGCAACCTTCAGTTTCGGACTCATGACGGAGGTGTAATCCGTATTCAGGAGTTTTTTTTCTTTTCTGGCCATTACAGCAAATGTCCCATTTTTGTTTTTTTAGTCAGGAGATATTTTCTATTGTGTTCACAATGACCTGAAAGAAGGGGCACTCGTTCCACGATTTCCATGTTGTAGCCTTTCAGGCCGATCAATTTGATGGGATTGTTCGTGAGCAACCGGATTTTTTTGACCCCCAGGTCTTTTAAAATCTGGGCCCCTGTTCCGTATTCGCGCAGATCAGGCGAAAATCCCAGCATTTCATTGGCTTCCACGGTATCTGCCCCCTGGTCCTGGAGTTGATAGGCCCTTATCTTGTTTAGAAAACCGATGCCGCGGCCTTCCTGTCTCAAGTACAGAATCACTCCCGACCCAACAGAAGTGATTTGCTTCATGGCATCTTCCAGCTGAAATCCGCAGTCGCACCGGAGTGATTTTAAGACATCACCTGTAAAACATTCGGAATGAACACGTACAAGGACCGGCTTATTTTCAGTAATGGAGCCGTAAACTAAAGCAACATGCTTATCTCCATCGATTTTGGACTCATATAAGGACATTTTAAATTCGCCATAAAGGGTGGGGAGATTGACTTCGATCAAACGTTTGACCAGGTTTTCTGTTTTTCTGCGGTATTCGATCAGCTGCACAATGGTTCCGATCTTTAAATGATGCTTTTTGGCAAATGGCAGCAATTGGGGAAGCCGTGCCATGCTTCCGTTTTCATTCAATATTTCGCAGATCACGCCTGCCGGTGTCAGCCCAGCCAGTCCCATCAAATCCACGGTAGCTTCTGTATGACCCGCCCGGACCAGAACTCCCCCTTCTTTTGCCATGAGAGGGAAAATATGGCCAGGCTGGACGAAATCATGGCTGGTGGAAGACGGATTGGCCAATGTCTGAATGGTTTTTGCCCGGTCAAAGGCAGAAATGCCGGTTGTGGTGCCGAAACGGGCGTCCACCGAGACCGTGAAGGCCGTGCCGAAGTGATCCTGGTTCCGGCTGACCATGGGCTGGATTTCGAGCTCTTTCAGCCTTTTTTCCGTCATGGGGACACAGATAAGCCCCCGGCCGAATTTAGTCAGGAAGTTAACCGTTTTAGGAGTTGTTTTTTCAGCCGCGCAGATCAAATCCCCTTCGTTTTCACGGTTTTCATCATCCACCATGATGACGATTTGCCCGCATCTTATATCTTCGATGATTTCTTCTATTTTATTAAAAGGCATGATGTCCCATCGTTGAGTTGATAAGTATGATTTCCTGTTTTTGGGTTTGTTCAGTCATGAAGACGATTATTTTTCCTCAAGAATGATCATGGCATGATCACTACTGTCCCGTTTATTTTTGTCTGAAGATGATATTCATCATCAATGGCTTTCATTCTTGCCATGTTTTTTAGAATTCCGGATCGAAAATTGAGTGAGGCTGCAAGGCAGCCCGAATGATTTTATCATCCAATATAAAACGCCTAAGGCGTTCCTTTTAAATTCTCAATTCTTAATTCCATGTCCGGTTTTGTTATATTTTTAATTAAACACTATATTTTATTGTGTTTCACGATATTTCTTAATTTTTAAGCCGGACATTCATGTGGCATAATAATAGATTAAATACACATGACGGCCAATATTTTTTCTGATAATAAAGCAGTTAGTTTATAAAAGGGGTGTCTATGAACAGGGCTGGGATAATTGCATGCATCATAGGTCTTTCCTTTGTTACCGGGTTATATCTATTTTTCCGATACAGAAAAAGACATGCCGATGAAGCCATTCTGGCTTCTCCTGAATTGACAGACGGAAAGAAAATTTCCTATTCGCAGCTGATCAGGGAAGAAGAAGGGAAAAGGATGTTCCCTTCTCACGTCCCCAGAAAAATAGTATGGACAGGATCCGCCGCATTATTGGCCTGCCTCATTATCATCAGCGGCCTTTTTTATTGGAAGCATGTGATCGATAGCAGAGTGATCATCAACCGGATCATTTCTGAGCCTCCTTATTATTTTGCGGTCATAAACGGCATGGCCAATACGGAGGGAGCAGAATTGAGAGTGGGTTCCCGTAAAGTTAAAATAGAGAAAGTGCTTCCCTCATTTGTGGTGCTGATAGTAGATGGCAACATGAAAAAGATCCAGATAACCATGCCGGATCAGGAAGTGGATCTATAGTGAGGTGACTTGCCACCGGATGGACTGAGTCAGTTATTTTCTTCTCGGATTGAACGTCTGACGGGGTTTGTCTTTGATGCGGAGCCATACACTGTCTTCCCCGAGCAGTGATTCGATTTCACTGATGGCGGATTCGGAAGGCAGTAATGTGAGGCCGTTTTCCGCACTCACCATCATACTTTCTCCGGAAGCCAGCTGCAAATCCAACAGTACCTGGCTTCTGCCGGGGTATTTATGAATGATCTCCTTTAATTGATTCAGCCCTTTTTCCCCTTCTGATTCATCAATACGGATGAGAACCGATGTCGTTAATTTTTCCTGCACATCCTGAAGCGGGGTGATGTTCTCCAGGATAATGCCTGGCACCTTGTTCCGGCTATGCATGGTTCCCTGAATAAAAACAGGGGACTCCATCTTCAGCAAGGGTTCGCATTCCTTCAGTTTTCTGGGAAACACAACTATTTCCACGGTTCCCTTTAAATCCTCAAGCTGAAGGATCGCCATTTTTTCGTCTTTGGATGTTTTGGTGTGTCTGATGAAGGAAATCACGCCTCCGATTTTAATAGAATCACCGTCTTTGAAATGAATGATTTCCTTGGTGTGGGTGGTGGAGAAACGCTTCAATAATTTGAAATATTTGACCAAAGGATGACCGGACAAATAACATCCCAGCAATTCACGCTCAAACCGGAGGGTATCGTGGTCCGGCCAATTCGGGTAGTCTTCCTTTTTCTTGGGGGTGAGCGTCGAACTGGCTGAATCTAAAATGGTGAAGAACGATTCCTGTCCTAAAGCCTGATCCTTTTGCGAACCGGATCCGAATCGGATGATATCATCCGTGATTTCGAAAAGATAATGACGGTTTTTTTCAAGCTCGTCAAAAGCACCTGCCTTGATCAGGCTCTCCAGAGTTTTTTTGTTCAATGCCCGGGAATCCACTTTTTTGGCGAAATGAGTGATGGATTCAAAAGGTTCTTTTCCTCTTGCCCTTACAATGGCTTGGGCTGCGCCTTCTCCCACGTTTTTAATGGCACTCAATCCATACCGGATCGAGTTTTTTTCGACGTTGAAATCAACATATGAATATTGGATAGAAGGAGGTTTGACTTCGATTCCCATAGAACGGCATTCTTCGATATACAAGTATATCTTGTCGGTGTCGTTTTTTTCAGATGACAACAGGGCCGCCATGAATTCCTTCGGATAATTGGTTTTGAACCAGGCAGTCTGATACGCGATCCGGCCGTAAGCGACGCTGTGCGATTTATTGAAGCCGTATCCTGCGAAATATTCCATGGTGGAAAACGTTTGATCGGCGATTTCTCTTGAAATGCCGCGGTTCACGGCCCCGTTGACAAACTTGTCATGCTGGAGCTTCATGTCCTTTTCCTTCTTCTTGCCCATGATTCGTCTTAAATTATCTGCTTCTGTCATGGAGAAATCCGCCATCACCTGGGCGCATTGCATGACCTGCTCCTGATACAGCATGATGCCGAAGGTCTCTTTCAAAATCGGCTCCAGACAGGGATGCAGGTATTCCACGGGAACCTTACCGTGTTTCCGCTGAATAAAATCTTCCGCCATCTGCATGGGACCGGGCCGGTAAAGGGCAACCAGTGCCACGACATCGGAAAATTCATGCACCCCGAGCCGTTTCATGAGATCCCGCATGCCGCTGCTTTCCAGCTGGAACACGCCTAGCGTGTTGGCTTTGTTTAAGAGATCATAGGTCCTGGAATCATTGTCCGGTACGGCATTTAAATCCTTATAGGGAAAATCCGGACCCTGTTCTCGGACCCTCTTTAGGGTGTTATGAAGCACAGTCAGGGTTTTCAGCCCGAGGAAATCCATTTTTAAGAGCCCGATTTTTTCACAGGATGGGCCGTCAAACTGCGTGATGACTTCTTTGTCCTGACCGGGATAAAGCGGCAT
>JAFGBW010000298.1 GCA_016932965.1 Candidatus Auribacterota bacterium | reverse complement strand
GGAACCACCGTCATCACCATCCATTCAGGTTTATTTCCAGAACGATGAAAACCCTCGATGATTTTTAAACGTTTAGAGATCTTTTTCTTGGTCTGAATCGATTTTGATTTATGCAGTTTATCACGCAAATCCTTTATGAGAGCCTGAAGATTCAAATTGGCCAGCAAATCCTGAACAGCTTCAGCGCCCATTTTAGCGGAAAATTTACTGCCATATTTGGCTTTGGCGTCACGGTATTCTATTTCACTCAACAGTTGATTTTGTTCCAATCCGGTTTCGCCTGGATCAATGACGATGTAATCCTCATAATAGATGACCCGTTCCAGAGTCCTGACTGAAAGTCCTAGCAGATTGCCTATCCTCGAAGGCATGGTTTTAAAAAACCAGATGTGCGTTACTGGCACAGCTAATTCAATATGCCCCATCCTATCCCTGCGCACTTTGGATTGAACCACCTCTACCCCGCAACGGTCACAAACCACCCCCTTATGCTTGATCCTTTTGTATTTTCCGCAATTACATTCATAATCAGTAGTGGGACCGAAAATCCTCTCACAAAACAATCCGCCTCGTTCAGGTTTGAATGTCCTGTAATTGATTGTCTCAGGATTTTTCACCTCCCCTTTTGACCAGGAACGGATCGTTTCAGGAGAAGCAATCTGAATCCTTACTTTGTTAAAAGCATGATCCCCCGGTTTTCCAAAAATACTGTCTTTGACCTTTTCAGTAACTAAATCAACCACGATTAGTACTCCTTAAATGACGAACCCCTCTTGGGATCCATATATTATTCATCGTTTGCTACGGAAATATTCAAACCCAATGATTGAATTTCTCTCATCAACACATTGAATGACTCAGGTGTTCCAGCCTGCAGTGTGTTATCACCTTTGATAATGGACTCATACATTTTAGTCCGGCCAACCACATCATCGCTTTTTACCGTCAGCAATTCCTGAAGAGCATAGGCGGCTCCGTATGCTTCCAATGCCCAGACTTCCATCTCTCCAAACCTTTGACCTCCGAATTGAGCCTTCCCACCCAAAGGCTGCTGGGTCACCAGAGAATAAGGCCCAACGGCTCGCGCGTGGATCTTATCCGCAACCAGATGGCTCAGTTTCATCATATACATTTTCCCTACTACGACTTTTTGATCGAATTTTTCACCGGATCTCCCGTCATATAGATCGGTTTTTCCTTCTATGGGAAGCTCCGCTTTATCCAACAGTTGCCATATCTCATCTTCACTGATACTGCTGAAAACAGGAGTCGAAAGTTTCATGCCTAACATAGAAGCTGCCCAGCCTAGATGAGTTTCTAAGACCTGACCCACATTCATTCTGGACGGTACTCCTAAAGGATTTAAAACCATCTGCAAGGGGGTCCCATCAGGTAGAAACGGCATGTCTTCAACAGGAAGAATTTTGGCGATCACTCCCTTATTTCCATGACGGCCGGCCATTTTATCCCCAACTTGAAGAGTGTATTTGGAAGCCACATAGACTTTCACCTGCTTGATGACCCCTGGTTCCAATTCATCTCCTCTTTTGACCATCTCAATATCTCTAGCCTGTCTGATTTCCAGATGTTCCACCTGCCGTTCCTGCTGTAAGAGGATTTCCTGTAATTCCTTGGATAGTTCAGAGTCCTCCATTTGCAGGTTTTTATAGTCCATTTCCTCCAATGTCTGAAGCATCGGTCTGGTTATTTTTCTCCCTTTCGGAATCAACACTTTTCCGGTCACACTGTCCACGATATCCACATCCATCGTGCCCCCCAAAAGAAGACGTTCGACTTTGCGCGTGCGATCCTCCTTGATAGACTTCATTTTTTCAGTGAATTCCGCGTTGATCTTTCTGATTTTGGCGCTTTCCTGCTTTTTTTCCGCTTCATTTTTAGCCATGTCTTTTCTTGAAAACACCCGCACGTCCATCACAACTCCTTCCACACCGGAAGGGACAACTAAAGAGGCATCACGGACATCTGCTGCTTTTTCACCGAAAATAGCCCGCAACAGTCTTTCTTCAGGAGAAAGCTCCGTTTCACTTTTAGGAGTGATTTTGCCCACTAAAATATCTCCCGCTTTCACAAAAGCACCGATACGGATGATTCCATCTTCACCTAAATCCTTGAGGGCTTCTTCTTTCACGTTTGGAATATCACGAGTGATTTCTTCATGCCCGAGTTTGGTATCACGGGCTGAAATTTCATATTCATCAATATGGATGGAAGTAAAAACCTCCTCCTTGACAAGTTCTTCGCTCACCAAGATAGCGTCTTCGAAATTAAATCCGTGCCAAGGGAGGAAGCCGACCAGAATATTTTTTCCCATGGCCAATTCCCCCTGATCCGTGGCAGGACCATCAGCAATGACCTGGCCTTTCTTGATCTTTTGCCCTTCCATCACAATGGGCCTCTGGTCAATGTTGGTTCCTGCGTTTGAACGAAGCATCTTATGAAGAATGATTTCTCTGTCATTGATTTTGATCTTAGTATTGTCAACATAGGTGACCACGCCTTCTTCCGGAGAAAGAAGCGCTGCTCCGGAATCAACTGCAGCACGGCCTTCCATTCCGGTCGCCACATACGGAGAATCCGTAATCATCAAAGGCACGGCCTGTCTTTGCATATTGGATCCCATCAAGGCCCTGTTCGCGTCATCATGTTCCAGAAAGGGGATGAGACTGGCGGCAACGGAAACCAACTGTTTTGGAGAAACGTCTATGAATTCCACGTCCGTTGGCTTGGCTTTCCCGAATTCGCCTCTTGCCCTGACAGAGACTTCCGATTCAATGATTTTTCCATGTTCATCCTGAAGAACATCCGCCTGGCCGATTATCTTGGTTTCCTCCTCGTCTGCAGTCAGATATCGGATCTTCTTGGTCACTACCCCCTTTTCCACTACGTGATAAGGAGTCTGAATAAAACCAAATTCATTGATTCTGGTAAATACACTCAGTGAAGCGATCAATCCAATGTTCGGCCCTTCCGGGGTTTCGATAGGACAAATACGGCCGTAATGAGAAGTATGGACATCGCGCACTTCAAAACCCGCCCGCTCTCGGCTTAATCCTCCTGGTCCCAAAGCGGAAATCCTTCTTTTATGAGTCAATTCAGCCAAAGGATTGGTCTGATCCATGAACTGGGATAATTGGGACCGACCAAAAAAATCCTTGATCACCGTGGAAAATCCCTTCGGATTGACCAATTTATGCGGTGTCAATACTTCAGACATGACATCATGCAGGTTCATCTTTTCCTTAATCAGGCGTTCCATTCTAGCCAGTCCGATCCGGCACTGATTCTGAACCAATTCCCCTACGCAACGTACCCTTCTGTTCCCCAGATGATCTATATCGTCGACCTGGCCGCGAAGACTTTTCAATTTAATCAATTTCTCGATCGGTATAAGAATATCGTCAGGCGTCAAAGCAGTAGAATCCACTTTTTCAGGAGAATCGACACCTAGTTTCGTATTAATTTTATACCGGCCGACCCTGCCTAAATCATACTTCTTGACATCAAAAAACATTCGATTCAAAAGGCTCTTGGCATTGGAAAGAGTGGGGGGGTCGCCCGGCCGCAATTTTTTATAAATTTCCTTCAGAGCTTCTTCTTTACTTGAAGTGGGATCTTTAGCTAGCATTTTGATGATAGAAGCTTCAACAGCAGGCTGGCCTTTTTCGTCCTCAACTATCTTGACTTTCTTGAAACCCGCATTCTCAATGGTTTCCACCATTTCTTCGTCAAGAATCGTCCCCGCTTTTATTACCTTGTTTTCTTCTTTATTTGAAACAACCTCTTCAGCCAACACTTTACCCACACAGGCTTCTTTGTTTTTTTTGCCATGAATTTCTATGTCCCTGACATCGAAGAAATTTTTAATAATATCAGCATTCGTTTCATATTCAGCAATGGCCCGGATAAAGGTCGTAGCTAAAATTTTTCTACTTCTTCTTTTCCGGTCCACGTAAATCCATAAAAGATCGTTCTGATCCGATACGACTTCCAGCCATGATCCTCTATAAGGAATAACCCTGAAAGAATAAAGCATGGCTCCTGATAAATGCATGTTTTTCTCAAAACAAATTCCCGGAGAACGATGCAACTGACTCACAACGACACGTTCTGCCCCGTTGATAATGAATGTTCCCGTAGGAGTCATCAGAGGCAACTGCCCAAGATAAACGGTCTCTTCCTTGATTCCGCTTCCTTCCCGCAAACGCAGGGTCACTCTTAAAGCGACACTGTAAGTCAATCCTCTTCTTTTACATTCAACGATATCATATTTGGGAACCCCCAAACTGTATTTAACAAATTCAAGAGAATTATTCCCATCATAACTGACGATGGGGAAAATCTCATTGAACACTTCTTGAAGACCTATATTTTTTCTTTTTTCAGGAACCACATCCTCCTGAAGAAATTCAGAGTAGGAATACCTTTGAACATCAATCAAATTTGGGAAATCAACGGTCTCTTTATGTTTTCCAAAGTCAATCCGCTGCTTGAACTTTTTTTTCATACCACACTTCATTCCTTAAAAAACATTTTTTCCAGACAAAGGGACTATTTCAATTCTACTGTAGCTCCTGCTTCCTCCAGCTTGACTTTCATCGCTTCCGCATCCGCTTTTTTGATCCCAGTCTTGACAGTAGAAGGTGCGCCGTCCACCAGGTCTTTTGCTTCCTTCAGACCAAGTCCGGTGAGTTCACGGACTACTTTGATCACCTGAATTTTCTTGTCACCTGAGGCTTTGAGATGGACGTCAAATTCCGTCTTCTCAACAGCGGCCGCAGGAGCCGCTCCCGGCGCGCCTGCAAAACCAGCCGCCATCACGGCAACAGGAGCAGCTGCGCTGACCCCGTATTTGGTTTCCATGGCTTTCACCAGTTCAGCTAATTCCAAGACGGTAAGACCATCCACGGCTTCCATGATTTTTTGTAATTTTTCTGAAACAGCTATTGTTTGATTCTCAGACATGTTATTCTCCTTGTTTTATTATTTTTAATTTTTTCAACCCTGAACTTTAATTCATTTCTTTTCTTTTTGTTCTTTGATGGCGTATAAGACTCCGACAATATTTCTCAGATGAGCCTGAAGCACACCGATGATTCCCGTCAAAGGCGCTGCTAGGGTCCCCACCAACTTTGCCAGAAGTTCATGCCTGGATGGAAGTGATGCAAGTGATTTGACTTCACTGGCTGTCAGTACTTTCCCGTTAAAAATAGCTCCCTTGATTTCCAGTTTTTCATGATCCTTGGAAAAATCCACAATAGTTTTGGCCACGGATATCACATCGGTTCCACCGATCGTGAAGGAAGAAGTTCCTTTCAACAAGGGGGTTATCTGTTCTTCAACAGTTAATCCCGCTTCCTTGGTAATGATTTTAAAAAGACGGTTTTTGATCACGCGATGCTCTGCCTGCTGTTTATCCAGTTCTTTGCGGAAGGAACAAAATTCCTCTTCTTTCAATCCGGAAAAACCAGTGATAAAAACACTGTCCACTTTTTTCAACTTATTTACATATTCTTTAACAATAATTTTATTATCCGGACGCATGACAGTTCCTTTCGTTAGCCGGTTTCTAATTATCTGTCAGAAACGGCTTAAAATCTATTTTAAGACCCGGCCCCATGGTGGAAGAAAGCGCTACATTCTTCACAAAATCCCCCTTCACGGAAGAAGGTCTAGCCTTAAAAACGGACTCGATCACTCTCTTAGAATTTTCAACGATCTTCTCAGGTTCAAATGACAATTTGCCAATTCCCACGGCTACATTTCCGTTTTTATCCACCCTGTATTCAATTTTTCCCTTTTTTATCTCTTCCACTGCCTTCTTCACATTATCAGTCACGGTTCCTGCCTTGGGACTGGGCATGAGGCCTTTCGGCCCCAGTACTTTTCCAAGTTTGCCGACTTCTTTCATTAAATCCGGAGTGCTGACCACTACATCAAAATCACACCAGCCATTTTTGACCTTGTCAAAATACTCCTTGAAACCCGCATAATCAGCTCCGGCATCCAATGCTTCCTTAGCCTGAACATCACTGACAAAAACAAGTATCCGTACTTTTTTTCCGGTTCCATGAGGCAGAGTGACCAGACCCCGGATCATCTGATCCGCTTTTTTCGGATCAATATTCAAACGGAAAGTCAATTCAACTGTCTCATCAAACTTCACCTTGGGAATACTCCTCAAAAGGCCTACTGCCTCATTCAAAGAATAAGACTTTTTGAGGTCCAGCTTTGATTTAATTTCTTTCATCCTTTTGGAGATGCCTGTCATGACTCCACCTCGATTCCCATGGAACGGGCTGTTCCAGATATCAACCGGAAAGCAGCTTCATCTGATTTAGAGGAAATATCCGCTTTTTTTATTTTAACGATCTCCATCACCTGTTGTCTGGTTACCTTCCCAACCTTTTCCTTATTAGGCTCTTTGGATGCTTTTGCCAGGCCTACTGTCTTTTTCAATAAAATGGAAGCAGGAGGAGATTTAGTGATAAAAGTAAAGGACCTGTCCTGATAGATGGTGATAACAACGGGAAGAATCAAGCCCCCCTTATCCTGAGTTGAAGCATTGAATTGTTTACAAAATTCCATGATATTCACGCCATGCTGTCCTAAAGCCGGTCCCACGGGAGGAGACGGATTGGCTGCTCCTGCCGGAATCTGCAATTTAACTAAAGCCTTGATTTTCTGTGCCATGACTTTTTTCCTAAATAGATCTTGTTATTAACTACTTTTGGTTCTCTATACTTTTATGGCTGCGTCACACTTTTTCGACCTGCCAATATTCCAGTTCTACTGGGGTAGGCCGTCCAAAAATAAGGACCATGACCTTTAATTTTCCCCGGTCCGGATTTATTTCATCAACGGTTCCATTGAAATTAACAAAAGGACCATCCGTGACTTTGATATTATCGCCTTTTTCAAAAGAAACCTTGGGTTTGACTTTTTCCTTTTTACCCTCAATCTGATTCAAGATGGATTCCACTTCATGATCCAGGAGAGGAACGGGTTTTTCTCCGGCAAATCCAATGATCCCGTTCGTCTCAGTGATAAAATACCAGGACCGGTCTGTGACATCCATCTGCACCAAAATATAACCAGGAAAAAATTTCCTTCTGCTGATTTTCTTTTTACCTGATTTAATCTCAGAAACATTTTCCGCGGGAATCAACACTTGGGATATCAAATCGGAAAAACCTTCTTTCTGAATGCGTTTTTCCAGGGTGTCTTTCACTTTCTGTTCCCATCCTGACATCACCTGTATCACGTACCATTGATGAGTCATTCTTTCCTTTCTTTACTTCTCTTTATTTTCACTGGTTCATCGGCCTGAGAAAATGGTTTATTTTGTAAGCCTTCCCAATCCAAACAGATAAAAATGATCGATCAAAAAAATAATGGCCGTCAGCAAAAACACAGAAACGATGACTACCCATGTGGCGCCAAATCGCTCTTCCTTGTCAGGCCAAACCACCTTTTCCAGTTCAGCCTTACACTCATTAATGAATACTTTTATCTGGTTCATCTTTATTTTTATTCCTTATAAACAGGTCTGGAGGGACTCGAACCCCCAACACCTGGATTTGGAGTCCAGCGCTCTACCAATTGAACTACAGACCTTCTATTTTATTTCCTTATGAGCCGTATGGGCTCTGCATGTCTGACAAAATTTTGAACGCTCCAATCTTCCGGTTGTCTTCTTTTTATTTTTCAATGTAGTATAATTTCTATTTTTACACTGAGTGCATTCTAAAGTGATGATTTCTCTCATGACTAATTCCCATATCTTAATATTTTACGCATGAATCCATGTATTCAGTTCAGCATCCTTGAAACCATACCACGTGAAGCAACTTATCCTCGAATGTATCTTGCTTTGGCAGTTAGAGACCTATTTCAAGAAATCCGGGCTAAGAACAAAGCCACGATTTTAGCCATCGAAGAGTATTCCTTCAGATGGTCTATTCAGTTAATGTTTGCAGGAATGTCCTGAATCATCTATTCGATAATATCAGAGACCCTTCCGGCTCCAATGGTGTGTCCACCCTCACGGATGGCAAAACGGAGTCCCTTCTCCATAGCAATAGGTGTGATGAGTTCGCCTGTTACCGAGACATTGTCTCCAGGCATGACCATTTCAACACCCTGCGGAAGGGCCACATTACCCGTAACATCAGTTGTCCTAAAATAAAATTGGGGACGATAACCGTTGAAAAACGGAGTATGTCTTCCACCTTCCTCCTTTGACAAAACATACACTTCCGCCTTGAATTTTTTATGCGGGGTGACCGAGCCGGGTTTGGCAAGCACTTGTCCGCGTTCAATGCCATCTTTGTCTATACCGCGAAGCAATACTCCTATATTGTCTCCCGCACGGCCTTCATCCAGGCTCTTCCTGAACATTTCCACGCCTGTAACAACTGACTTGATTGTGTCTTTCAGACCAATGATTTCCACTTCATCACTGACCTTCACGATTCCTCTTTCCACTCTTCCTGTGGCTACAGTACCGCGGCCTGTGATAGAAAATACATCTTCCACCGGCATCAAAAATGGCTTATCCAATGTTCTGACCGGATCTTGAACAAACGAATCAACAGCCGCCATGAGATCAAATATGCATTTCGCGTCAGGATGATCAGGACCGGAAGATTGCATCGCCTTGAGCGCGCTCCCGCGAATGATCGGGGTTTTGTCTCCGGGGAATTCATATTTCTTTAAAAGATCCCTGATTTCCATCTCAACCAATTCAATCAATTCAGGATCATCCACCATGTCCACCTTATTTAAAAAAACCACGATGTAAGGAACGCCGACCTGACGGGCGAGCAGAATATGCTCTCTTGTCTGAGGCATGGGGCCGTCCGGCGCAGAAACAACCAGAATCGCTCCGTCCATCTGGGCCGCCCCTGTTATCATGTTTTTGACATAATCAGCATGACCGGGGCAATCCACGTGAGCGTAATGTCTTTTCTCACTTTCATATTCCACATGCGCTGTCGCGATCGTTAAAATTTTAGTCTCATCTCTGCGACCCTGGGC
>JAFGBW010000297.1 GCA_016932965.1 Candidatus Auribacterota bacterium | reverse complement strand
TGGATTGTTATTTGCTATATTCTATGTTCAGAATATAAATAACAGTAAACCCTGGAGGAGGATACCATGAAAAAAGAAGGTTTTACATTGATCGAACTGATCATGGTCATCGTGATTTTGGGAATCTTGGCAGCAGTCGCCATCCCGAAATTTGTTGATCTGTCTGATCAGGCAGAAGCCAATTCCTGTAAATCAACAAGAGGAACCATTGCTTCTTCTGCTTCCATTTATTATGCGGACTGCGCAGCCAGAGACCTGCCGCTGACTTTCCCGACCACAACCACTCAGGTTGCCAATGTCATGTCTGACAGGCAATGGCCGGTTTGTCCGGGCAATGGAACGCTGGTGTATAATTCCGTTACCGGAACTGCAGCATGCAGTGAAAGTACACTGGCTGCTAATGCCCATACATAAGATTCTTTAATCTAAAAAACCGGCAGATCTTTTTAATATCTGCCGGTTTTTTTATTGTTATGTTCAGTTTTTTTATCATCACTGGTTTGCTGACCCTTGTTATTTCCATTGTCCTTCTTTTTTTTCCTCGTTTTTTATATATGCTGAATGCAAAAGCAAACGCTATTTTATTCACGGATGAAAAAGCCTTTTATTATCGGAAAATAGCAGGTGTCTTTCTTATTATTTTTGCATTGGTCTTATTTGTTTTGGCTTTTAATTTCAATTAAATCGAATTCAACTGCTTGCTTTCCTAACTTATTGGATATGTGTTCACTAGGAAATATTTGCCTACTTTTTCTGTTTCATATGATTTTTTTTAATGAGCTTATTGCCTGGAATACTTCTTTATTATTGTATTATAAATTGGATGATCATGTATTCGTATCCTATTGATTATCTATAATGTTAGAACTTGATCAAGTTAAATTGCAATTATACTATATTTATAATAGAATTTAATATATTTGATTTCATATAAAAAGTGGTTTTTTAAATTTTTTGATTCATTTGTATGGTATAAAAAATGCAACAAATCACGAAACAGTAAGGAGTCTAAAAATCCAATGCCAGAAGAAACTGATGATGCATTGAAAGAAGAGCTGTCTTCTTTGCTGAATGAATTAAAAGAAGAAAAAAAGGGAACAGCGCAGCAAGAACTGCCAAAGCCGGCGGCAGCCCCATCTGATTCATCTTCATCATCTCCATTGGATTTGTCACCCTATTCCATCAAAAGAATCAACCGGTTAAAAAAGGGCGGAAGACTGGTTTTGAAAAAGAAAAATGTTCTGGGTGTGGATATCGGGGCAGCCTCAGTTAAAATTGTTCAGATTGATACCACACTCAAACCGCCTCTGCTTTATGGATTTGCCATAGAAGAGATCCCGTTTGATTTGAGGGATAAAGGGAAAAAGACAGAGGATTATGTCATTAAAATACTGAAATCCCTTATCAAAGAAAAGCTTCTAGTTGACTCTATCGTTGTCTCCTATTTGTCCGGAACCAATTCCGTTTACGTGTATTCAGGTGCCATTGATCAGGTTCCTGAAACTGAGATTTTAGAGACTTTGACTCCATTGATGACAGATAAAATGACTTTTGACGTTGCGGATGCTGTCGTTAAATATAATGTGACAGGTGAAGCAACCGTTAAAGGCACCCAGAAATATGAAATCACGGCGGTTGCGGCAAAAAAAGAGGCTCTTCAGAAAATCGTCTGGCTGCTGGAAGAATCCGGACTGCAGGTGCACGGACTTTCGACTCCTCCGCATAGTTTTGAAAATATCTTCAGTTTGAAACTCCAGCAGGTTCCCTCCAATGTGGTCATCATTAATTTAGGAGCTAAACGGACTGAAATCAATTATTACCGCGAAGGAAGATTCATCTCCAGCAGAGAGGTTTCCGTCGGCGCGTCTGATATTAATAAGACCATGGCAGCCAAGATCACCCTCGATGACAAGAAAATCGTGTCAGTGGATTTGGAATCTTCGGAAAATATCAAGAGAAGTCAGGGGGTGATCTTAAATCCGCAGGCTGTTAAAGATCCCCTGTTGAGCAAATTAGTCAGTTTATACCGGCCGGTCCTGGAGAAAATATCGGCGGAATTAAAACGTTCCATGGTGTTTTTTCAACGGAGCGCCAATATCCAGCAAATGGATAAAATCTACCTGGTTGGGGGCGGATCCAATCTTAAATATTTGACGGAATATTTTAAACAGGAAACAGGCTATGGAGTAGAGATGTTTCCGGCGAATAAGTATTTTCATGTGGCAAAAAATCTCGTTCCAAAGGAAGAGGAAGCGGAAATCCTCAATACGATCATTCCCTCATCCGGTTTGTTTTTAGACGGGAAGGAAGATAAATTGAATTTGGTCCCCACTCAGACCAGGATTTTTGCCAGGATCGCTTCCTATAAGCATATCTGGAATCTCATTGTCGGAGGAATCGGCATCGGAATGATCATCTTGTATGTCCTGGCATACCTTCAATACAAAGTGATTGACCAGAATCTGAAGGCTTCCAATAATGAGCTCATTTCACTGGATGCTCAGGCAAAGCAGATCGATTCCCTGAACTCTTATAAGCAGAAATATCTGAGTCAGAAAAAACTGGTGGAAGGACTCCTTTTATCCGGCCCAAAGTGGGAACTGGTATTGAAGGAAATCAGCCGGATGACACAGAAGGCTGTGATCTTTCAGACCATGAACATTGACGCGGCAGGGACGGACGGGGTCCTGACGATTGTGGGTACCGTGGATACGACGAAGGAGCGTTTGGACAAAGTGCTGTCTGATCTGATGGAAAAAATGGGCCAGTCCCCTTTTTTCAAAGGGGTGGAACTGGTGAGAATGGAGCAAAAACCGGATTCCCAAAACAAACAGGC
>JAFGBW010000296.1 GCA_016932965.1 Candidatus Auribacterota bacterium | reverse complement strand
TGCAGGGAGTGTAACACCATCACCGAGATCCTTGTCGGAGTGGGGCGGGATAAAACCGAAATCAAATGCGCTTCATGCGGAAGTTTCAACGTTGAAAAAATAATATCCGCAAGCTATATCCGCTCAGGAGTGCATTCTTCCGGCTCTCAGGATGGCAGAACATGCTGCGGAAGAGAGGAGAGATGCGCTACCCCGCCGTGTTCGGTTTCAGGAGCTTGCGTCAGATGAACTTCATATGGGCACTATTGGCTAGTGTATTGGTCAGCATCATTTCCTTGATAGGAATTGTAACTCTTCTTTTAAATCAAAAGCAAATAGACAAAATTCTGATTTTGCTTGTCGGATTCGGGGCGGGCGGACTCATCGGCGGTGCTTTTCTGCATCTATTGCCTGAGGGGCTGGAAAAAATCCAGGATTACCATCTGACTTTTCTAATCGTCATATTCGGTTTTATTCTGTTTTTTATCCTGGAAAAATATTTTTACTGGAGGCACTGCCATAATGGAAAATGTGACATTCATGTTTTCACCTATATGAATCTGATAGGAGACGCTATTCACAATTTTGTTGACGGACTCATCATTGGAGGAAGTTTTTTTACTGACTTCCATCTGGGTGTTGTCACAACAGCCGCGATTATCCTGCACGAAATACCCCAGGAACTGGGGGATTTTGGGGTTCTCTTATACGGCGGCTTTTCCCGGAAAAAAGCCCTCTATTTCAACCTGCTGTCAGCGATGACCGCTGTTTTAGGAACCCTTATAGGGTATCTTTTTTCCACGTATATGACAGCATTCGCAAATTTGATGCTTCCCTTTGCGGCAGGAGGATTTATTTATATCGCAGCCTGCGACTTGATTCCGCAATTACACAAACAGCCTGATATCAAACAGGCTGTTTTATCTTTGATTTGTTTTATTTTAGGAATTCTCTTGATGCTTCTCATTAAGACGGGTCATTCATAAAAAAGGAATAAGCAACATGAAAATCAGACTTATTGCTGAGGGGCACACTTCATTTCAGAGATTATTTAAACGGTGGGGCATTTCTTTTTTAATCGGCGAGGACATTCTTTTTGATGTTTTTGGAGATGATGCCATATTCCTGAAAAATATCAGGAAGTTCGGGATTGATCTCACCAAGATCAGGCATATTGTGATTTCCCATGACGACTGGGACCATACCGCCGGGTTGAGGCATGTGATCAGCATCAATAAGGATGTATCAGTCACTATCTGCCCCCACACTCAAACGGACATAAAAAAGATGATTCAATCTCATGAAGTCCGGCTTATTGAGGCCAGTGATCTTCTGAGTATTACCAAGAAGGTGTATACCACCGGAGAGCTTCGGGGGTCATCGAGAGACAGGCTGATATACGAGCAATCCCTAGTGATCAAAACGGAAAAAGGGCTGGCTGTCGTCTGCGGATGCGCGCATCCCAACGTGCTGGACATCGTCCGGTTTGCCAAGGATAAATTCCGGGAGAATGTGCATTATTTGATAGGAGGTTTTCACCTGAAGGATAATGACGATGAAACCAACATGAAAATCATCAAAAATTTACAGTTTGCCGGGGTGAGTCAGATCGTGCCGCTGCACTGCACGGGGACTGGAGCCCGTCGTCTGATCAAGAAAATTTTCGGCGGCGGCTGTCTTCGTTTGAAGGAAGGGGAGACACTGGATTTATGAAAAACATGCTGCCGCCTGACTATTTCCTTATTTGTCTATTATTGTCCATAGGTCTGCATTTCGCCTGTCCTTTGTACAAAATCGAAGGTTACGGAGTCAGCTTCGCCGGGATCATCCTGATCACGGCCGGAATCTGGCTGAACCTCCGTGCGGATTACCTGTTAAAAAAATATAAGACCACGGTTAAACCGTTTGAAAAATCCGCCTGTCTGGTTCAGGAATGGCCGTACAGCATCAGCCGCCATCCCATGTATCTGGGCATGATTTTGATTATTGCAGGCTCAGCTTTCTTTTCAGGCAGCCTCAGTTCTTTTACCGGAACTTTTTGTTTTTTTATATTGATGCAGGGACTTTTTATTCCGCATGAAGAGAGAATGCTAGAACAAACATTTGGACGGGATTTCATTGACTATAAGAACCGGGTGAGATGCTGGATATGAATATGGCACAACAGACCGTCACCAATCTGACTGAAATGAGGGCCGGGGAGGCTGGCGTTATAATTGAATTCACCGGCGGCCATAAAATGGCGTCCAGGCTCCAGAGCATGGGCATGAGACCGGGAAAAAAGATAATCAAAGTGAGCTCCCATTTCTGGCAGGGACCGCAAACCGTGGAAATAGAAAATATCCAGCTGGCAATCGGATTCGGCATGGCAAAAAAAATATTCGTCAAGGTGGAAAGATAAATTGAAAAAAATAATATTAATGGGCAATCCCAATGTCGGTAAAAGCGCCATTTTTTCAAGGATGACCGGAGCAAAAGTCATTGTTTCCAATTATCCCGGATCAACGGTTGAAGTGATGCAGGGCACGTTAAAAACAGGCCACGAAAATTCGATGATCATCGACGCGCCCGGGACCTATAATTTGACCCCGACCTGCAGGGCCGAAGAGGTCTCCGTTCAAATGCTCCATGAGGGTGACATGGTCATCAATGTGGTGGATTCCACCAATCTTGAAAGAAACCTTTATCTGACTTTGCAGCTCCTTGAAAAGGACAAACCCGTGATGGTGGCGTTGAACATGTGGGATGAAACCAAACACCTGGGCATCTCCATCCATATTAAAAGGCTGGAAGAGATGCTGGGGGTCCCGGTGGTTCCTGTTTGCGGTCTGACCGGTGAAGGCATCAGGGATTTGATACTCCGTCTTCCGGAAACCAAAACAGTTAAAAATTCGCACTATTCGGAGAATCAAAAATGGGAAAGAATAGGTCAGATCGTCAGCAGCGTTCAGACCTTGTCCCATCACCATCATACTTTGCTGGAAAGGCTGGAGGACTTGAGCATCAGGCCATTCACCGGAATAGGGATTGCGGCCTGTGTCATCTTTTCCGTTTTTTTAAGCATCCGGATGATAGGCGAAAATCTGATTCACTATATTTTTGACCCTCTTTTTTCCATGTTCTATACACCCGTCATGATCAAATTGAGCACCTATTTGTCTCACAGCCCTTTTCTGCATCGGATTCTCATCGGGGACCTGATTGAAGGGCATATTGATTATTGCCAGTCGTTTGGATTATTGACCACGGGATTTTATGTGCCGGTAGCCATGGTTCTCCCCTATCTATTCAGCTTCTATCTGATTTTAGGGCTGCTGGAGGATTTTGGTTACCTTCCCCGTTTTGCTGTTCTGACTGATAATCTGATGCATCATTTCGGTCTTCACGGATATGCAGTCATTCCGATGATGTTATGCCTGGGCTGCAAGGTTGCCGGTGTGCTGGCTATCCGAATACTGGAGGAACGACGCGAAAAATTCATTGCAGCAACCCTCATGTCCATTGCCATACCCTGTATGGCGCAAAATGCCATGATCATCGGCATTTTGGGACAAAGAGGCATGGAGAATGTTTTGATCGTATTTGCCACCCTATTTACGATTCTCATCATCAAGGGACTGATTCTGAATAAATTTGTTGCAGGCATCAGCCCGGAAATTTTGATTGAAATCCCCGCTTACAGAATACCCCAGCTGAAATCAGTCATAAAAAAACTATGGATGCGTTTATACAGTTTCCTGCGTGAAGCCCTGCCCCTGGTCTTTCTGGGGGTTCTTCTTGTCAATTTGCTCCATGCCTTAAAAATAATCCGTTATCTGGCTGACCTGTTTGGCCCGCTGCTTACCGGTTTATGGGGAATTCCCAAGGAAGCCATGTCTGCTTTGCTCGTCGGATTTTTAAGAAAAGATGTCGCCGTTGGAATGCTGGCGCCATTGAATCTGACCACAAAACAGTTGATCATCAGCTCAACCATATTGGCTGTTTATTTTCCCTGTATTGCGACATTTGTTGTTTTAATCCGCGAACTCGGGATAAAAGACATGCTTAAATCCGTTCTCCTGATGGTGGCAACCTCGTTGTCCGTGGGTATTTTATTAAATATCATATTATAGAAAGAGGCAATCTTCATGAAAAAACACCATTTATATACGGATTCAGTTCATGCCGGAGAAGGGCATTTCAAATACTCAGATGCTTTGACGGTCCCCATTTTTCAAACCGCCACTTATGTTTTCAAAAACAGCCATGACATAGACAAATTTTCAAAAAAGGAATTGCAGCATTATGAATACGGAAGGTATGGAAATCCGACACAAAAAGCGGCTGAAAAAAAATTAGCGATCATGGAAGGCGGGGAAGATTGTTTATTATTTGCTTCAGGCATGGCGGCCATCACCACGACCCTGTTGGCCTTTTTGTCCAAAGGCGACCATATCGTTCTCACAGACGATTCTTATAAAAAAACATACCAGTTCTGCACTTCTGAACTGCCGAGATTCGGGATTGAAACCTCTGTTGTTGAGATGGGGGATTATGACCAGCTTTCAAAAAGTATCCGGTCGAACACAAAAATCATCATCTCTGAATCTCCGACCAATCCCTATCTGAATTTGGCCGATTTTGAAAAATTATCTGAAATTAAAAATGCCTCGATTTCCAAACCTCTGCTCATCATTGACAGCACTTTCGGCTCGCCGTTCAATCAGCATCCCCTGAAATGGGGCTGCGATCTTGTTTTTCACAGCGCCACAAAATATCTGTCAGGCCACAACGATCTTCTTGCCGGAGCGGTCATCGGAACAGCCGGCTTGATTGAAAAAATAAGGATCTTCCAAAATGCGACAGGCGGGATAATCACCCCGCACTGCGCTTATCTTCTTTTAAGGGGTCTTAAAACTTTTCCCGTGAGAATGCAGAGACAAAATGAAACGGCTTTACAAATCGCCGTGCTTTTGGAAAAGCAAAATCAACTGATAAAAATGGTCTATTATCCGGGGCTCCCAAGCCATCACGACCATGAACTGGCCAAACGGCAGATGAAAGGTTTTGGAGGGGTCATCACATTCTTGATTGACCGGCCGCTAGACAGCGTCAAAAAATTTTTAGATCATTTGAAATTGTGTCAGATCGCTCCAAGTTTCGGCGGAGTCGAGACACTCATCACCCATCCTGCGAGTATTTCTTATTATTCCTACAGCCGGGAGGAAAGAGAGAAAATCGGCATAACAGACGGCCTTGTCAGATTGTCTGTAGGTTTGGAAGACCCTGAAGATATCATGCAAGACCTTCAGCAGGCATTGCACTCGATCCTATAGACCCATGGACATAAAGGAAAATACAAATGAATGCGTCCAAAAAAAATTCCCGTAAGTTAATCCTCAGCGACCCGGTCAAGAGGCCGCTGTGTTTAAGAGTATATCCGGACCCGGTCCTGCGAAAAAAATGCGCGCCGGTCACCACTTATGACCGGATGATTCACGATTTGGCCAATGATATGCTGATATTCATGAGAGAACATAAAGGCATCGGACTTGCCGCTCCGCAAGTTGGTATTTTAAAGGAAATCATTGTGGCAGATATAGGGCTGGGTCAGATATGCCTGATTAATCCTAAAATCACTCATCATTCGGGATCCGAAAAATTGGAGGAAAGATGCCTGAGCCTGCCGGAATACTTTTTAGAAATCAGACGGAATACCCATATAACGGTTTCCGGATTCGATCCGGAAGGTAAAAAGGTAAAAATGGAGATTCAGGGTTTGCTGGCCAGGGTTATTCAACACGAGATAGACCATCTGCATGGCACATTGATATGCGATTATGCCCCATTGCGAAAAGGAGGCGGGATTGAAGTTCTCAAAAACTAACTGCAGGGAATCTCCGTTCGTCTTGCCTGGCACGAACGGGAACAGGTTTACAAGGCAAGCGGTCATATCTTCAAGACAAAAAATATCACTCAATCCGCCCGGGTCAATCAACGGGGATTATGGACAACGGTTTTAGCCGCAGCC
>JAFGBW010000295.1 GCA_016932965.1 Candidatus Auribacterota bacterium | reverse complement strand
CGTGTGGATGTCCAGCGTCTTGATAATCTGATGAATTATGTTGGAGAGCTGGTGCTCTGCCGCAACCGGCTGATTCAGCTTCATCGGAAAATGCAGGAACAGGAAATATTGCCGGAAAGCATCAATTCCGCAATGTCTGATGCGATCCATCAGATTGCTTTCAACGCAGCCGAGCTTCAGAACGGCGTCATGAAAACAAGAATGCTCCCTATCTCGAAAGTATTCTCTAAATTCCAGCGGCTGATGCGGGAACTCGAAAAACAGACCGGAAAAGAAGTCCGGTTTCAGATCAGCGGCGAGGAGACAGAGCTGGATAAAACCATCATTGAAGAAATCGGAGATCCCCTCATTCATTTATTGAGAAACGCGATGGACCACGGGCTTGAATCTCCCGATGAAAGAGTGACCAAAGGCAAGACAAGATATGGTCATATTCATCTGAGCGCCTCGCACCAGGGTAACCAGATCATCATTGAGATCCAGGACGATGGACGAGGCATTTCCGTTGAAAAAATCCGCGACAAGGCCATCAGGCAGGGGTTGATTACCTCGGAGAAGGCAAGACAAATGTCCAAGCGGGACATTCTGGATCTCATATTTCTGCCCGGATTCAGTACCGCAGACCGGGTGACGGACTTGTCCGGCAGGGGGGTGGGAATGGATGTGGTCAAAAATAAGGTCAGCCAGCTGAAGGGCATTATTGAAATCTCCACGGAATTGAATGAGGGATCATCCATTAAGCTGAAACTCCCCTTGACCCTTGCCATCATTCAGGTGCTGCTCATTTCAGTATCAGAGCATGTTTTTGCGTTGCCGCTGACTTCTGTCGTGGAATCGATACGTATTTCAAGCAAAGATATCTCCTACATTGACGGAAAGCCGGTCATGGAATTCAGGGGGAGAGCGGTTCCTTTGCTTTCCTTGAAGGAGATTTATAATCTGGAGGAAAAAAATGCTCCGGTTTCATCTGGGCAAAAAAATGAGGCCATGTTGGAAAATCTTGATGAAAAAAATAATTGGGTTTACATTGTCATCGTTGGTCTGGCTGAAATGCTTCGCGGAATCATGGTGGATTATCTCATAGAACAGGAGGAGATCGTGATCAAGTCCCTGACCCATTTTCTGTCAGGTGTGCAAGGCTTTTCCGGGTGCACGATCATGGGAGACGGCCGCTTGTCATTGATTATTGATATTGATCATTTAATTAAAAATTAGGGAGGAATCATCGTGGGTGTAGCAATATTGAAACGATATCAGATTCTGGCGGTCTTATCCTGGTTCGGATTATTGTTTTTGATCTGGGGCCTTCTTCATTTAAAGATACCGCTGCTCGTGATTTTTCTGCTGGCGGCTTTGGCAGGGATGATCATTCTCTTTATGATCGGGAAATGGGAAACGAGGGAATTTTCAGAAAGGCTGTCGGAACTTTCCCGTTTGATCGGAGACATTTCCCGTCATCACTTTTCAAAGGGCATCCTCATACAACACAAGGATGAATTGTCTGAGATTGAAAACGGTTTGAATTCCCTGTTGAATGTCTTTGCCGAAAAGTTCAAGGATCTTACCGGCCAGATCCAGAAGAAGGAGGAACAGCAAAATCTTCTTGAAAAGTATCTCGAGGATATCGAAAATATTCAAACCAAATGCGAGAGTCTGTCTTCTGATTTATTAAAAAGCATGGAACCGTTTTCAGTTGTCGTGGAGTCCGTTAACGAATGCCTGAACCAGATCCAGACCAACATGGGGAAATTTTCCAACACGTCCCGCGACATCATGAAAATCGGGGATGAATCCCAGCTGAAATCCCAGGATATGGTCAATGCCGTGACATCCACGCATTCCCTTCTTGAGGAACTTTCCTCCGGAATCCATGGGGAGCTGGATCTGGTCAAGCAGGCAAAAAGCCATTCGGCCAAAGCAGTCGATGTGGCCGGAGAAGGGGGCCGGGTTTTTTCGAAGACCGTGGAAGGCATGAACCGGATCGCCGTATCGGTCAAAGAAAATTCCACTTCTATTTCCAATTTGGGGAAATCCTCCGTTGAAATCGGTGAGATCATTCAGACGATTGATGAAATCGCGGATCAGACGAATCTTCTGGCGCTGAACGCTGCAATCGAAGCTGCCAGAGCCGGAGAGCAGGGAAGGGGATTTGCCGTCGTAGCTGATGAAGTGAGAAAACTGGCTGAAAGAACCACCAAGGCGACCAAGGAGATCGCCAACACGATTTCCACCATGCAGACGGAAATCAATGAGGTGGTCCTGTCCATGGAACAGGGCATGAAGGATGTGGAAAAAGGGGTCATTCTGGCGGACGAATCACAAACTGTTTTAAAACAAATTGCCGATGCCATTGAGGAAACAAAAACCCTCATGGAAAATATCGCGCTTTCCGTTGACAAACAGGAAAAGACATCCAGCTCTTTGTCATCCATTCTCACCAACCTGAAGGAAAACAGCCATTCCCTGAAAATGGAAAATGAGATCCAGATGAAAAAGAGCTCACAGATCACGGATGAAACAACGCTCATTTCTGATAACCTTGTGAAATTAAAGGAAAATATGATCCAGTTCAAAAAGATGGCGGTGTCGGTCCCCGCCATCTTAGGGAACTTGACCAGTGCCATACAAAATCAGGACTCTCTTCTAAAGCATGTCAAAGAACATTTTGTCCAATGATAGATAAGATTCATTTTCCGTCACCCACTCAATGGGATAAGATCGCGTTGAAAGAAAAGCTTTCAACGCTGGTTCTTGCCAGTTTAATCGGTTTCGATCTTCTCTTTTTGATCTATTTTTCATTTTTCGGAAAATTCAACCTCAAGGAAATCACGATTTTCTTTTTTGCCGGCCAAGTTTTCGTGATGGTGATCCTGTATTATTCTTTTCACAAGATGGTTCACGGCCTCGATGAGCTGGGGCCTAAACTCATCCGTATCAGTGAAGGGGACAGCGGGATCACATTTGCTACAGAGAGCAGAAGCGGAACCGAAGTGAAGAATCTGGAAAAGATTCTGGACATCATCCTGTCAAAACAGTCGGTTCATCTGAAGGAAATTGAAGAAACGCGCTCCCGGATCGAGAAAAAAAGGATATTTTTAAAGGAGATCCTTTTTCAGCTTGAAAAGGGAACAGGAAGAGAGTCCGATTTCATGAATCGTGTTTCTGAATTCATGAAACACGTCAAATCCGTGATGGATAAAATATCCTATGAGATCCAGTCTCTTATGGTTTCAGTGGGAAATACGGTTTATTCTGTCCAGGTGATGGAGAAAAGCATTGCCAAGGTGGATGGAGACGCCCAGAATATGGGGAATTTCGTGGAAGCCGCTTCTGTTTCAATCGAGCAGATGGCGATTTCCATAGGAGAAGTGGGACAGAATGTCGATAATTCCAGCGTTCACGCGAGGAAAGCCGCGAATTCGGCCGTGGAAGGGGGCAAGGTAGTTAATGATGTCATTGGAGCCATCACCCAGATTTCAGGAAGCATGGCGGAATTTTCCCATACGATGGGAGAATTGGGTAAACGGTCGAATGAGATCGGTAAAATCACTGCCACCATTGACGACATCGCGGACCAGACGAATCTTCTTGCTTTGAACGCGGCGATCGAGGCGTCGCGTGCAGGAGAACACGGCAAGGGCTTTGCCATCGTTGCTTCCGAAATCAAGAAACTCGCTCAGAAGACCTCCAGCGCCACCAAGGAAATCACGAAGATGATCACCAGCATCCAGTTGGATATCAAACGTGTGATTCAATCTGTTGACAGAGGGAATAAACTGGTTAAATCAGGCGTGGTCATGGCTGATAATGCCGGAAAATCCCTTCAGGGGATTGTTGAAGCCATCGGCCATGTGAACCGTCTGGTTTCCCAGATCAATCAAAGAACTTCCGAACAGGGGAGTGCCAGCAGACAGATCATTCAGTCGGTTTCCACCATGAAGGATTTGACCAGCGCAGTGGCAATAGCCACGAAACAGCAATATGAAAATTCCCAGCTGATCACGGAAGTGGTTCTGGATATGCAAAAAGTGACTAATCGTGTTGTCGAAATGCTAGAGGCCCAGGATTTGGCACTTGAACGGGTGAACCAGTCCCTGGAGGACGGACGTTCCGCCACGGAATTGATTTCAAACAGTTCATCCTCCATCCAGGCCGTATCCGACAGCCTGGAAACACTGGAAAACGACATGAATCGCCTGTTGAGCTGGTACAGGTGATTATGCAGCTGATTCTTTTTGAAGTAGAACAGCAGAAGTTCGGTTTTGACATGTCCCGGATGAAAGAGATCAACCGGCGGATGCCCATCACCCCGGTTCCCAATGCCCCTTTCTATTTCGAAGGAATCACGAATCTGCGCGGCATCATTGTTCCCATTATCAATTTGAGAAAACGTCTGAGTATTGCAGGAACGGATGTATCTTTAAACAATAAATGCCGTATTATTATTCTTGAAATGAGCGGAGAATTGATAGGATTCATTGTGGACAGGGTGAACGGCGTCATCCGTGTGGAGGAGGAGCAGATACTGGAGTATGAAGGAACGGGGATTAAAAGGGAAGCCATTCGCGGTGTGGTTAAATTGCAATCCGGAATGATCACACTTTTAGAATTGGAGAGGCTGGTGTGAATTCACTGGATAAGGGGTATTAAGAATTGAGAATAAGAGGAAGAGATTTTTTAACCATGAAGATTATCTAAAATATAAAATAATTTTATCCACACTCTTTCATAATAATTTTATGCGCGGAGAGGTTTTTCCCTGAAAAAGCTCTCCGCGCATCATTTATAAATTTTTGGATAGGGGTGCGGGGAAGACCTTTGTTATAAAAAAGGTCTTCCCCGCAGCTTCCATCGCCCTTTGCTGGTTGATGGAGAAAGGGAAGGTTTTTTGGACAGGATGATCAATCGGCTCCGGCGAATTTTATGTATCAATTCTGTCTGAATTTTCCCTTGTTTAGGCGAAGCCAAACGTATCCTGTCCATTCCTTCTGTAAATTCAGGACAGGCTCGGTTAATCCTGTCTCGATTTCCTATTTTTTTTCGTGATTTTAGCGGTTTCCAATATCTCTATGTTTTTTAGAATGACAAATGATTAAGAAAATAATCAGCGGAGGGCAGACAGGAGTCGATCAGGGGGCGCTTGAGGCAGCACTCAAGATGCATGTTGAAAGAGGGGGATTCTGTCCTGAAGGCAGAATATGCGAAGACGGCATCATACCAGTAAAGTATGAACTGACCGAGCTTTCTTCCAGTGATTATGCCGAGCGTACTGAAAAAAATGTCCTGGAATCCGATGGAACGCTCATTTTATGCACTGATTTTGATCTGGAGGGGGGAACACTTCTTACAAAATGCCTGGCAGAGAAACACGGCAAACCGGTCATGATCGCAAAGGTGGATCAATGCCTTAACAGAAAAATATACAGCTGGATCCGGAATAACTGCATTTCAGTCCTGAATGTGGCGGGTCCCAGGGAAAGCAAATGTCCGGGTATTTTTAAACTGACAGAACAATATGTCCTGCAGTTGTTATCAAAAAACCCGGATGCATCCCGGTGATCTTATCCGGATCGCTTCCGGCTTATTGGAATTCCTGTTGTAAATTTGATTGACAGCTTGTCCGTTATTTCTGTAATGTTCCCTAATTTTCTTAAAAGGAGGTAGTAGTCAACATGATAGAACAAAAAGAACAAATTCAACCAATCAGCGGTGCAGAAGAGGATTTTGCCTCTCTGTTGAACGCGGAACTTCAAAAAATCAAACCGGAGACTGTCACAGGCGGAACGATCAGAAAGATCAATCCGGACAACGTATGGGTGGACATCGGATATAAATCAGACGGCATCATTCCCATAGAAGATTTCCGGGATATCAGTCAATACCAAGTCGGAGATAAGGTCGACGTTTTCATAGAAACACTGGAAAATGAGGAAGGAAGGATCGTTCTGTCCAAGATCAAGGCGGATAAGATCCAGAATTGGGAAAAAACCGTCGCGGCCTGCGAGGAAGGCAAGATCGTATCAGGCAGAATTTATAAGAGAGTGAAAGGCGGACTGATGGTGGATGTGGGAATGGATGCCTTTCTTCCGGCTTCACAGATTGAGTTGAAAAACCCCAAAAATCTGGATGACTATGTGGGTCAGACTTACGATTTCAAAGTGATCAAGATCAATTACGAAAGAAAAAATATTGTTCTTTCCAGGCGGATTCTTCTTGAAGAGGAAAAGAAGCGCGATAAAAGCAAATTCTTTGAGAAATTCAAGGTGGGGGATATCGTGGAAGGACTCGTCAAGAATATCACTGATTTCGGCGCTTTCATAGATTTGGATGGAATAGACGGATTGCTTCATATCACGGATATGTCCTGGAAGAGAATCAAGCACCCCAGCGAAATGCTCGCTATCGGCGACCGGATCAGCGTCAAGATACTTGAGATAGACAGGGAAAAGGAGAGGGTTTCTCTCGGTTTGAAACAAAAAACCGAAAATCCGTGGGACACCATCACGGATCGATATCCGATCGGTTCCAAAGTCACGGGACGGGTCGTCAATATCTTGCCTTATGGGGCATTTGTTGAGCTTGAAGACGGCGTCGAAGGATTGATGCATATTTCAGAACTGTCATGGATAAAGAGGATTCATCATCCCAGTGAAATGCTTTCCATTGGTGATACCATCACTGCCGTTGTGTTGAATCTGGAAAAAGAAGGACGAAAGATCTCATTGGGATTGAAGCAGTTGAATGAAAATCCGTGGGACACGATTACGGAGCGCTACAAGGCCGGTCAAAAAGTATCCGGAACCGTCCGGAACCTGACGAATTATGGCATTTTTTTAAGGCTGGAGGAAGGGATTGACGGATTGATTCATGTTTCCGATCTGTCCTGGACACAAAAGATCACCAATCCAAATGAGGTATATAAAAAAGGAGATGTTCTGGAAGCAGTCGTCTTATCCGTGGATCAGGAAAACCGGAAAATATCCCTGGGTATCAAACAACTCGAGGAAGATCCATGGGAGAAATTACGAGAGGACTTTCCTGTCGGAAATGTAGTCAAAGGAACCGTGACTAAAATCACCAAGTTCGGCGCTTTCATCAGACTGAAGGATAATTTTGAAGGACTGGTCCATATATCCCAGATCGGAATGGACCATGTGAATGATATTTCGAATCTGATCAAGATGGGAGATGAAGTGGACGTTAAAGTGCTGGAAATTGATTCGGATGAAAAAAAGATCAGTTTGAGCATGAAGGAAGTCTATCTGGATTCCCAGAAGAAAAGAAAGGGAATCACCACCCTGGATTCAGCAGAGGGGTCCGGAGAACTCGATAAGCTGAAACTGGAAGGTTTATCTGATTAACCCGCAACAGGTTTTGGAATCATCAAACAAGCCTCATTCGGGAAATTTTTTTTAAAGGGATTATTTCACAACGGAGGACACCGAGGAAAAGAATCCAGCAGATTACGGTCCTCTTCCACGGGTCTGCCCTTTAAAGTAAGATATCCGCCGGTCATCATTCCGTTTGCTCCAGCATGGAAAATAAGCCCCTGGTAATCTTTTAAAATCGTTTCCCTCCCCGCAGCCATGATGATCGTTTTCCCTGGATTGATCAAACGGCAAACAGCAACGGCATTCAAGATTTCTGTGACGGTTATCCCGGATGTTCTGATTCGTGTTCCTTCGAGTTTTTGAAAAATATTGATGGGAATCGAATCCACATCCAGGTCCTTGAGGGTGTAAAAGAATTCGATCCGCTGTTTCCTGTTTTCGCCAAGGCCCAGAATGCCTCCGCAACAGACCGGCACTTTCTGTTTTTTTATGTTCCGAATGGTTTTGAACCTGTCCTGGATGTCATGAGTCTTGCAGATTTTTGAAAAAAAGGAAGGGGCTGTTTCAATATTATGATGGATCCTGTCCACCCCCGCTTCCTTTAAAAGTCGGATATTTTCTTCGCTCAGCACCCCGATAGACACATGAACGTTGATTTTGACTTGATTTTTGATTTTTTCAATCGAATTTAACAGGGACTGAAACTCTCGAGTCCTTTTTTGATAGCCATATCCGCTCGTGACAATGGAAAAAGCCGCTGCCGGATAAGATTTGACTTTTGCCGCCTCCTCAACAAGTTTTTGCGCACTCATCAGAGGATAGGAGCGGATGGCCCCTTTATTGAAGGATGACTGTGCACAAAAAAAACAGTCTTCTCCGCATTTTCCGCTTTTCGCGTTCAGGATGGAGCAGACATGAAATCCACGTGAAAATTTTTCTCTCACCTTGTTGGCGAGAGAATATAAATCCATGGTAAAGGGGGGAGGAGTCTGGATCAGTTTCAGGGCATCTCTGAAGGAGAGTTCTCTGCCTTTCAATATATCATAACAGTTTTGTATAAGAGGCTGAATATCCATGGCCGAATCGTTTTAATCCAGGATAAATACGGCTGCGGCTAAAACCGTTGTCCATAAACCCTGTTTATGGACCCGTGCTGAGTGCGTAATGTTTTTTGTCTTGAAAATATGCCCGCTTGCCTTGTAAACCTGTTCGCGTTCGTGCCAGGCAAGGTTGGAATCAAATGGAATGCCCAAGGTTGTGGCAAGCATGGTTGCAGCCAGGTCCTCTGCATATTCTCCTGTGAATTTTCCAGTCTCGCCATAGGCATGATGCTCGGAGAGATATCCGTAATTTTTTTCGTCTTTGGGGGTGGCGACTCCAATGGCAGAAGAAATGAGTCTGTTTGGCTCATTGGACTCCGTTTTTGCCATGACGCAAAAAGTGATTTGTCCCGGTTTGAGACGGCGGATTCCCTCTTTCTTTGATATGATCCTGCACAATGGGGGCAATATGCTGGAAACATACACCAGATTGCATTTTTCTATTCCCGCATCCCTTAGTGCGCGTTCGAATGAAGACAGTTTATCCTTATGGATTCCGCAACCATTGGTAAAAAAAACTTTTTTAGGTATCATGGCTTTTATCCTTTAAATGTATTAATGATCCCTGCTGATACGATTTCAACGGTTTTTATTTTTTACGGTTGCGGCTTTCGTCTGACCGCCACCTGAATCAACGATGTATCTCGCCTCCTTTCCTGAGAGGAGCATAATCGCATATCAATGTGCCATGCAGATGGTCAATCTCATGTTGAATGACCCTGGCCAGCAAACCCTGAATTTCCATTTTTAATTTTTTCCCTTCAGGACTGAATCCGGTAACCGATATATGGGTATGGCGTCTGATTTCCAGAAAGTATTCAGGGAGGCTCAGACACCTTTCAGTCAATATTTGTGATCCTGAATGATGAATGATTTTAGGATTGATCAGGCATATCTGACCCTGACCGATGTCTGCCACGATGATTTCCTTTAAAATGCCGACTTGCGGAGCGGCAAGTCCGATGCCTTTATGTTCTCTCATGAATATCAGCATATCATTGGCCAAATCG
>JAFGBW010000294.1 GCA_016932965.1 Candidatus Auribacterota bacterium | reverse complement strand
TCTTTCTAACAACAGCTTTTAGGAGAAAATCGATCAGTTGTTACTGATGATATTCAGCTTGAAAAGCCAGACTAGGGACGCTTTATAGAAAGCTTCAACGGTCGATTGAGTGAAGCATTCCTGGAGGAAAACGGTTTTGGATTCTTATGGCAGACTGAAGAAATAATAAAAACCTGGCGAATGGATCATTACTCCTATCGTCCGTCAAAAAGCCTGGGTCGATTCCCCCCTTAATGAATAAACCTGAACGGAAATCAATCAATATGTCCAGTTATTGACTGCTGTGCCGTTCAGCGTGGAGAAGCCCGGCACGTTTGATTTTATTCATAGGAAAACCATTTTTTAATAGTTCATCCAGCTCGGTTTTTCGTATCGGCTGGATTTTACCGGATCATGGCCTTGTTTTCGTTTATATAGAAATTTTCCGATCCTCATGTAGTTTCTGAAAATAGACATTTCAACATCTATTCGTAACCGGTGATGTTTTTCCGAATAAATGATGAAATCAGGATTGGCCTCTTCCAGCCACTTGAGCATGGAGTCGAATATCTCATCTGCTTTTTGGATTCGTCTTGTTACGTGATGAATATCATCTATAAACCTCAATAATGGAAAACAGACAGGATTAAAAAGATCATAACAAAAAGGGCTTAAATTCAATACCGTTTGCTTATGTATCAGTGCCCTGTGAATGATGTCCATGCTCATTTTCTGTTCCGCGGGAGTCATATCGTAATGGAATTCATGCACGTAATCCTTATCATAAAAGTTATGAGTATAATTCCATGTCTGAATAAAGAAATTGACCGACAGTAAGCCCCAGAAAAATAGATGCTGGATTTTTTTGTGAAAAGAAGCAACGAACCATCCAATAATCAAAGCTATGAATGGGATCACATAGGGGCCGAAAGTATAGGGTCTTAACCGGAAAAAGATGAAATGAAGTGTTATTAGGAATAATACGCCCACACGAAGTGCATTTTTGAACTTTCCCCCTTTTATGAATGGAATAACAATGAAAATGAGCAAGATGATCCATTCCCCTTTCCATTCATGTAATGTAACGTATAGGGTTTGATCTGTTCTGAACGGGATATGCGATAGAATTTTTATCAGCAGGGGGAATAAATTGACATTGATTAAGAAAAAAGTACCCAGGACGGTCAATAATAGCATCAGGCAATAGGAGATGATGAAACGCAAACCCATGGCCCCCTGTTTCATTCTCAAAAGCAAAACAAAAATAATGACAATACAGGCCCTGAAATCAATCAGGGAAGTCAGGGTCAGTAACACAAGCAACAGCCATTTGTTCAGAAGCTTATTTTGTATATATAAATAGCCGATCATGACTAAAAGCGGGATGGAAAGTGACGGAGGCCGGATCAGCGTATTCTGGATAAAATGAATATAACTCAATGAATAGATTAGAACTGTATTCAATGACACATGCTTAGGAAGAATTTTTATCAGAAATTGATAAAATAATATGATGCTGATAAATGACAGCGCCAAGAAGGCAATTTTTATTCCTAGAACAGCGGTGATTGGATCATGAAAAAAAATCAGAAATGGTATCACTAAAGCATGGAAAAAGGGAAAGGACAGATCAAAAAAATCTCTAAAAGGAACATATCCCTGACGCATCAGCCAGGCATATCTGACAAAAGCCAGTTCATCTTCATTGAAAGGGGACAGAAGTACAGAATATAATTTATAAATGAATATGAAAACTATCCCGCCCCAAACAAGGTAATCACGTTTCATACCAGGCGGGTTTCCATAGTTTGTTGACCCCGGAAAATCCCTGGAAGGCTTCTATGCCGCGGATGTGATTCACAATCTGTTTGACCATGACACGCGTGATGGCAAACGCAAACCACCAGTGCAGGCGCCGTCTTATGGAATGCGGGGAGAAAAACCTCCAAAAGTACCGGAACGGTTTTTTTGCCACGAAATTAGACTGGCACCATCTTGTCCAGTAGGCGACTTCTTCCTGGGTCAGATATTTTGTCTTCATGACAGGATAAAACATGTCAAAATTGACGAAATTTCGGTCCATCAATAAACCGTTCTCCTGTGCTTCTTCATACATAGGAGTCCCCGGAAAAGGGGACAGAGGATGAAAAGCGGCAAAATCCACATCGATCTCATGAGCGTAATGCAGAAGCGATTGGATGCGTTCAGATGTGTCATCCGGAAGTCCCGTGATGAACGTGCACTGCCTGAACACTTCCGGGTAATGCTTTTTGAAAATACCCAAAGCCTCTTTTACAACCTGAAAATTCTGGCTCCGTTTGCCTAAGGTGCATAAATCATCAAAATCATTTCTGTCAGCCCCTGCCAGAATATGCCTGAATCCTGCCCGGACCATTTTTTTCAAGGTCCCGTTTTGATGCTGTTCAGAGATCAAATCCAGCCGGATGAACGCCCACCAGCCCAGCTTGTACTTCCTGCGGATGATTTCATCGCAAAATTCGTTCATCCAATCATCCCCGTAGTTCCAGGAGGCATCCACCCAGAAAAGGTACCTGACGCCAAATTGCTCATAAAGCATTTCAATCTCTTTTATCATTTGCTGCGGGGTCTTGCTGCGGAATACGGCTTTCCTGGCAGATTTATTATTGTCCCCTGTTGTATAAACTGATTCCTGGGCTATCCAGGAACAATAGGAACAATTATTGGTGCACCCGCGGCTCCGCTGGACCGTAACAGCTTTTGGCCACAATTTTCCAAAGGGCTGGTATTTGTCCAGAGAAGAGATGTCATACGCAGGGGGAGGAAGACTTGTCATGTCAAGCAGCGGTGCGATCTCGTTTTGGATCAATTTCCCCTTGTCCAGATAGGCCAGATTCGGAACCGTTGAATAATTTTTTCCATTTTCAAATGCCTTTATGAATTCCACCAAAGCAATTTCCCCTTCGAACCTGAGAATATAATCAATACAAGGATTGCTTCTTAAAGAAGGTTCCACAACATGGGAATAAAACTGACCGCCTGCAACAGTCGTGATATGGGGGTTGACTTCCTTTACGAGCCGGAAGGCTTTATCCGCTTCATGCGAATAACAGACCTTTTCTCCAATGGCCACAATGTCAGGATTTTCTTTCTCGAGAAACAGCTTTAAGCTGCGCCACCCAATCTGATGCGCACAGCAGTCCAAAATGATGTTCTGAACATGCGGCAGTTGCTGCCTGACGTATGCCGCCAGTGTTGGGTAAGCCAAAGGCAAAAGAAAATTATCCGCTTCATTCAGGATCGGCCAATAATGTCTGGGAGGCCGTATATAAATGATTTTTACGGGTTTTGTTGACGACATCAGCTATTCCATCCCCCTTGTATTAAATTATATTCATGAGTTGAGACGATCATATATTGAAAATGACTTTATAAAACACTGTAGTAAAGAGTGCATTTTGATAAAAAATATACATTTCTCCGGCCTTTCAGTAAAGGCTATATGTGATGTTACGCCGTTTCAGGCGAAATCGTTAAAGAAAATGCATAATATGATTGCCGGAATGGTTATATTTCAGTATGCAATAGGCCATAAAATATAAAAGAACAAATGGAGACAACAGCATGGGTAAACAATACAATAAAATGGAAAAAAAAAGACGTAGAATCCGCCAGATCAAACGGCGTAAGGAAAGAGTCCGTGAAATGAAAAAAGCCGTCAAAACAGGTGAGCCCCAATCCCAATGATTTAAATGCCCTGGAAACCCAGGTCTTGACCGATGATCTGACCGGCTTATATAACAGGCGATACCTCAATTTGCGCCTCCAGCAGGAAATCGAACGAAGCCGGAAAAAAGGACTTTCTTTTTGCCTGGTCATGATGGATCTGGACCATTTCAAGGAAGTAAACGATACGTATGGTCATAGAGAGGGAGACCAGGCATTGCTTTGGTTTTCCGATATTCTACGCCAGTCCGTCCGTTCCCGCGACATTGTGATCCGTTTTGCCGGTGATGAATTTTTTTTGATTCTTCCTGATACTTCCCTGAATGAAGCCAAAACCGTCGTCCAGCGCGTGTTCAGCAGTTTGCTGTCCAATCCCTTCAAGGGAACAAAAAACCACGTCAAGGTCATGGTGGGTACTTCCTGCGGGATTGCCATTTTCCCCGACGATGCGGCCTGTGTAGAGGATCTCATTCAATCCGCAGACAAGGGATTATACCTGGCCAAGGAAAAAGGCAGAGGGATAGCATGCCTTGCTTCTGAAGCCAGACAAGTCCTTCAACAAAGCGTTTCACCCACGGTCCTTTTTCATTTTCCGTTTGTAGGAAGAGAAAATGAACTCAAAGAGCTGAAAAAAAATTGCCTCCGGATCCGGGACACTAAACAAAGCGTCTTCATGCTTCTAAAAGGTGATTCCGGAATGGGAAAAACGAGGATTCTGACAGAACTGCTTCATGAAATAGGTCCGGATGTTTTTGTCCTGCATTCCAGGTGCCTGATTCATGAAGTGGAAATTCCGTTCCAGCCTCTCATTGATCTCTTGATGCAGTGGTTTGAAAAGAACAAAGGGCTTTTCTTGAAACTGCTCTCAGATCTTTCAAAAAAAGAACAGAAGGAGATCATGAAACTCCTTCCGGAAATGGACCTGCCTCATAAGAGAGCCGGGCAGGAATCCGGTAAAGATCCGGAAGGCCTGCCGTATCTGTATTACGGAATCACCCATTTATTGAAATCATTGTCTCAGCATGCTCCTTGTGTCGTGATTATTGAAGACATACACTGGATTGATTCTGCTACCGCTGAATTTATATCCCACCTGGTCCAGCAAAGCACACAAAGCCAGATGGCGGTCATCTGTACATGTCCTTTTTCAAAAGAAAAATCATCCTTTGCTGAATTTTATAAATGGATGAAGCATCTGGAAAGGATCACGGCTCCGGTTGAAATCATCCTTTCGGCACTCAAAGCTGATGCTGTCCGAAAACTTATTTATAAATTATTTCATACTGAAAATCCTGAAGATCTCGCTGAAATTGAGACGGTTCTCCTGGAACAGGGTGAAGGCAACCCTTTATTTATCCGTGAAATCCTTTTTAAAATGATACAGGAACGTATTCTTTTCCCTGGTTCTTCAGGATGGAGCGTCGATAAATGCAAGTCTCTTGCCTTACCGGAAAAAATCAAAGATCTTATCCTGGAACAGATGGAAGGGCTCTCCGACGATATAAAGAACATCCTCCAGATTGCTTCGGTCATAGGCAACAGGTTTTCATTCGAGTTTCTCAAATCAATCAGTGAAAAAAATGAAGGATATCTTCTGGATATTCTGGATGAAGCCGTGTCTCATGGCATTCTTGAGGAAATCACGGATTCCAAGACCGAACAATATCAATTTATCAGCCCCAATATCCGCAGGGTCCTGTCCTTGCCATTGAGCCAGACCCGCCAGCGTCGCCTGCATTTAAAAATCGTGGAACACGCAGAATCCGAACTGACCCGGGGAAAATGTGAAAATCCGGAATTTCTCTTTTATCATTCCCTTGAAGCCAGAATCACAGATAAAGCTTTCCGATACGGGGTGGAAAGCGCTGTAAAAAATCATGATAAGCATGCCAGTAGGGAAGCAAAAAAACTGTTTGAACAGGTCCTTCCATTATGGGAGGAACTGGATGAGGAAAACAAAGAAAAACTGCTTGCCGTATACCATCAGGCTTTATTCTGTTATGGTGATGTCCTGACGCTTTTGGGGGAATATAACCAGGCCATTAAAATCATTGGTTCTTTACCGGATACTCCTTTTTCGAAACACGCTCTCGGAACGGTCCATTTTAAACTGGGGCATTATTCCCAATCCCTGAAACTCCTTGAGAAGGCCAGCGAGGAAACGATAGATTCTCTTTTAAAAAGCAGGATTGAGTCCCTCATTGCCGACGTCTATTACCATGAAGGTTTGTACTTGGAAGCGGAACGGCATGGTAAGAATGCATGGCATTGGTCGGAAAAAGCAGGGAATCCTTCAGCCAGGGCATTGGCATTCAAAACCATCGGCAATGCCTATTTTAGCCGTGACAGGTATCAGGAGGCTTTGCAGTATTATAAAAAAAGTCTCCAGCAATACAAGCTGGACGGTGACATTTCAGGCATTTCCAGCTGTTATAACAATATTGCTCTCATCTACTATCACCAGAAGAAATACCGTCTGGCGGAGAAGGGCTTTCTTTATGCAAAGCAATTCAGCGAGGAAATCGGGGATCTTTCGCTGAGACTGCATATTTTAAATAATCTTGGTAATGTGTACTATGCCATGGATTTATTGAAACAGGCGGAACAGTCGTATTCCCAATGCCTTTCCCTTTCCCAGGAAATCGGGGAAAGATCCATCTCCATTGCTGCTTACTCCAATTTGGGGAATCTTTATCTCTCGGCTCAGCCTGAAAAAGCGGAACTCTATTATACCAAAGCCCTTGATTTATGCCGGACCCTTGGCGAGGCCTCCAGGGAGGCCCAATTTCTGGCGCTATTGGGGGATTTGTATTATCAACAAAAGGATTTCCCTTCTGCTGAGGAACATTACCTGCAGTCCATTTCGCTGCATCAAAAACTCGGCGAGTTTGAAAACGAACTGTATTCACGCATGAATCTTCTTCATCTTTATGAAGAAACGGGAAAAAATAGTAAACTGGCTGGATTACTCCCGGAAACCGAGGAGCGTATCTTTTCTCTTTCTTCCTTGCGGAATAAGACGTTAAAAAAAGAGTGGGAGAAGATCAAAACAAGAAATATTGACTTCTTCAGAAAATAGTAATGAAATGAGATGACACAATTAAGAATTGAGAATTAAAAATTAAGAATTAAGGAGAAACATTCCAAACCATGAAGGATAAGAATACAAATCTCCGGAAACTTTGTGCCTCTGTGCCTTTATTCCTTTGTGCCTATTTTTATTGTCACGACGTTGTGTTATTTTTATGATAAAATATATTTAATCTGGATATTTTTAACCAATTATTGAGCCCATTATGAACGAAAGCGTCTTGATAGTAGATGATGAGACATCGATCCGTTTCGCCTTTGCCAAGGCTTTGGAAAAGGAAGGTTATCAGGTCTGTGAAGCGGATAACGGGCAAACAGCAGTCACTCTCATTGAGGAAGAAGCCCCTGATGTGATTTTATTGGATATGAAACTGCCTGATATGTCCGGATTAGAGGTTCTTAAAGCTTCAAGGCAATCAAATTCAAATCCCATCGTGATCATGATGACCGCTTATGGGGATATTGAATTGGCTGTTGAAGCCATGCAGTTAGGAGCGGATAACTTCCGGAGCAAGCCTTTTAATGTGGAGGAAATGAAAGACTGCATCAAGAAGGCTATTTTAAACCGGAAAAATAAGGTTGAACTGGAATCGTACCGCCAGACCGAAAGACAGCGCTATTCCTTTCAGAATATCGTCGGTGATTCTCCCGCCATGAAAAAAGTCTATGAAATGATTTCTAAAGTAGCGGTGTCTCCGTCAACTACGGTACTCATTCAGGGACCTTCCGGAACTGGAAAGGAACTTGTGGCAAAAGCGATCCATTTTAAATCCAGCCGTTGTGATAACCGTTTCATTGAGGTGAATTGCACGGCGATACCGGAAAGTCTCCTGGAAAGCGAGCTTTTTGGACATGAAAAAGGCTCTTTTACGGACGCCAAGAAGGAACATAAGGGGATTTTTGAACAGGCGGACGGCGGTACCCTTTTTTTGGATGAAATAGGCGATATGCCTTTGGCCATGCAGGCCAAATTATTGCGGGCGCTTCAGGAAAAACGTTTCAAACGGGTAGGGGGCAACAGGGACATTTCCGTGAATGTCAGGGTCATCGCTTCAACGAACATCGCCCTTGAGGAGGCTGTTAAGGCCGGAAAGTTCCGCGAGGATTTGTTTTACAGGCTCAAAGTCGTTCCCATTACCCTGCCTGCCCTGCGTGACAGATGTCAGGACGCGCTCCTCATTGCCAGACACTATCTCATGATTTTTTCCAACGAATTTAAAAAGCAGTTCAGGGGTTTCACCGTTCCCGCTGAGAGTGCTATTTGTTCCTATTCCTGGCCGGGAAATGTGCGTGAACTTAAAAATGTCATCGAAAGAGCCGTTCTTCTGGAAAATGGGGAATATCTGGATGTCCGCCATTTGAATCTGGATGGATTTGAACCGGCAGAAACAGTCTCTTTCTCATCTGAAATGGACAAGCCCGTGGAAGGAGTCCCTATTCCGGAACTGGTTTTAAATCATCCGGAGCCGGATGGAGGAATAGAGCTTCGTGTGAATTCGTTCAATATTGAAGAGGTGGAAAAAAAACTGCTGGATATGGCGCTCCGGGTTCATAATTGGAATAAAAATGAGGTGGCCAATGTCGTCGGGATCAACCGCACCACGCTGTATTCGAAAATCAAGAAATACGGTCTTGAAGAGAACCCGTGATCCGGCCTTTTAGGTTTGAAAGGGTTTGATTGTTACAGAAATAATGCTTTTTCACCACGGAGAAAACGAAGAGCACGGGGGGGGAATTGAGAATGCGAAATGATGAATAGCGAACGGGAAGGGAAAATATGATGCCACCTGCAATTTGAGATTCATCATGCCTATAGTCATGATGACCTTTTCCCTGCTGTCAGTATCCTCCGGGGTAGCTCATTCCATATTTGAGAAGCAGCAAGTCTGCTCTAAGGAATTCGTGGTTATTTAATCGGATCAATATTTTCAAATCGACAGAATGAAATCATGGATAAAGAAATCCGGATCATAAAAAATCATGTGGCTCGGTTCAGACAGATTGAATCTGCCGCTGATTGTCTGTTTGCCGGTTTGAAAATCGGATCTTATGTTGGAATCGCCTTGCTTGTATGGCTTGGTGTGGACAACTGGCTTCATTTGCGCATGGAATGGAGGATCATTGGTTTTCTATCTGTTTTGGCAGGGTGTGCGCCTTTTACTATCCATCTCATAAAAGATCTTAAAAAAACGCTTTATCAAGACAATCTGGCCCTTCGTCTTGAATTTCATAATCAGCATCAGGAAAACTGGCTGGTCAATTCCATGGATTTTGCCAAAAGACCCTCCCTCAATCCTTCGGGGATCGCGGCTGAATTGATTCGCCTGACGGCGGCAAATATCCATCAGTTTCGTTTGACCAGCCGTATTGAATGGCGAAATGTCAAACCCGTTCTGCTTCCCTTTCTCTCGATCATTGGCACATTGGTTATTTACGTTTTGATCGCTCCTGAATACTTCACCAACGGAGCGGCGCGTCTTTTTTTTCCGCTTGGTTCAATCCCGCCGAAAACCCGTGTCGTGCTGGAAGGAGATTTTGAAAGCCGGTCTGTTCTTTTCGGACAGGATCATCCCCTGCGGTTCATTCTGAAAAAGGGTCGGCCTTATTTAAAAGGGCGGGTCATTTTTCGCGAGGAAGATTCTGACGTTGTCCGGGAAGAAATCCTTCTTCCATCCCCTGAAAAAACCTATTCATATGTTTTTAAATCCCTCCGGAACAATTTGCATTGGAAAGTGAATCTGGGTGATTATCAAAGTCCCTGGATCCCTTTGAACGTCATTCTTCCCCCGAAAATCCGGTCAGAGGAGATACGCGTCCGGTATCCATCTTATTTGAGCCAAAAAGAAATGGTTGATAATACATGGACCTCCGTCAGCCATTTCCCTGCTGGTTCTGTTTTATCCCTCCAGATAGAGCTGACTTCTCCCATCCAATGCCTGGAATGGGTCGATACTCTTTCCATGCAATCTCATGAATTCAATAAAATATCTGACAGCACATGGCAGACCGAACTCAAACTGGACCGTTCCCTTTCTTTCCGTTTGAAATACACAGACATGGACAGCCGCAGTGGAAGATTTTTAAAAGAGTATTCCTTTAATGCCATTTTGGATATGCC
>JAFGBW010000293.1 GCA_016932965.1 Candidatus Auribacterota bacterium | reverse complement strand
GTCCCCTTCAATAATCCCGCATGCAACCGGAATAAACAAAGCTTTCATTGCCGAGGTATCTGCCAAAAACACACCGGTTTTACCTTCGCGTTTAGCCAGCGATGAAAAAGGGACCACAATGGTATTTTCATGTCTACTATATTCTATGTTTGCCCTGATAAACATGCCGGGTTTAAGAATACCATCCGGATTGGAAATCTCTATTTCCACGCGTGCCTGACGGGAGGACTCCTTCAAAACAGGGGCGATTCTTGATATGACTCCGGCAAACTCCCTGTCAGAATAAGCATCGGTCATAATGACTGCTTTGAGTCCGGGTTTCACTTTTGAATAATCCCTTTCAATGATGTCTATCAAGGCGATAACAATATGATTATCAAGAATGGATACAATCGGAGCATTTGGGGTCAACATTTCTCCTGCATCAACAAAACGTTCACCTACTGTTCTGACCACATCCTTGTTTTCCCAAGAGGCCCGGATACGGGTATAGGAAAGTCTGACTTCAGCAGCCTTTAAAGCCGCTTCCCTTCTGGTCACTTCTGCGAGTGCAACCGCATGTTTTGCCTCAGAGGCGGCAAAACGGGCTGTTGCCTCGTCAAGATCGGATTCTGATGCGACCTTTGTTTCACGAAGTGTTTGTACCCTGCCCAGCTCCCTTGAAGACACTACAAGGCTGCTTTTACACTCAATCACATTTGCCTTGGCAACTGCCAATTCTGCTTTTGCCTGTTCCACCTGCTGAATATATTCACCATCGTCCAGTTCTGCAATAAGGTCACCGGATTTGACCGGGTCTCCTATGTCGACGGTCAGCTTCTCAAGCCTGCCGGCAATTTTCGGGGCCACAATGAATTTTGAATACGGAATAAGGGAACCAGTAAACTTCCCTATTTCCCGAACGGTTGTCCTGCTGACAGGCGCAATATCGACGGCTAGCTCTGTTTTTTTTTCACCTTTTTTTTGCTTATCTTCCCTGGCTGTGATCATGGAATACATGCGCATTAACATTAAAATCAGGATAATCCCGCCTACAATGACTGCTTTCTTTTTTTTCATGGCCTGTTCCTAATATGGTTTAATCATTTTCCTGTCAGCCGGCTGTTAGTACTATTCTGACTGAGGGTATCCTTATCGGGTTCTCACGACCGTCTGATTCATGATGGTCTATCATCTCAGTTGTCAGGTTGAATATTGTATCATGAGTTGGTGAATGGTAAATAGTAAATGGTGAATAGATGCCGAATGAAGCGAAGCCAGATTATCTCCGTCTCCGTGGTGAAATTATTTTTTGATACTTCGATATCTGTCAAACTGAGATCATCCACAATCCACCAGCAGAGCTAGCGGTTTACCGATTTAATTGTCATCCTTCGATGGCGAGCATGCAGCAATTCAGACCGCTGCCGATACCAAGGAGGACCATTTTTTCTCCTGCTAGAGGAGGATGGTTTCTGAGGCTGACTGCCGCGGTGAGAGGGAGGGAGACAGAACCCATGTTTCCAAGGGTTTCATAAGTCGGAACGTCCTTTTCAAGTGAAAGATCCAGGGTTTTAAACAGCATCTGCTGATGGGCTTTCCCCACCTGGTGGGTGAATATGCGCTGAGGAGTATCATTGTTCCAATGCAGCTCATTTTTAAAGAGTTCCCAGGTTTGTTTTGCCAGCTCGCAACCTTTATTTAAAAGCGTTTCAGACTGGGTTTCCATGATCAGACCGGAGGAAGAGGGATCCCCGCCCATGCACAGAGAATAATGCTCTGAGGCATTTTGAACCGTTCCTCCCAGCAAACGGCATCCTTTTTTATGTGAGGATTTGTGAGTCAATACACAGGCCACGGCTCCGGAACCGGTTGTCAGGGAGGCAAAATGGGGTTTGATGGTCTCCCTCGTGATCATGGGATCATTCAACAACAACTGAAAGGTACCCTGGTAAAGCGATTCGGCGCATTCGGCAGCCACGACCAAACCTGAATGGATTCTGCCGAGCTCAATCTCATCAGCGATATTCAAAATGGAATTGATGAAACCAAGACACGCATTCGACAAATCATAAACGATAGTATGGGGACCGAGACGCAAGTCATGATGAATTTTGGAGGAAGTCGCAGGCTCCATAAAGTCACGGGATATGGCACCATAAATCAGACATCCTATTTTATCGCGGGGAATTCCGCTCTCTTTTAAGGCTTGTTCAGCAGCCTTGACTGCCGGTATGCTGGGCGGGGTTCCTTCCTTCCAGAGGCGCCGTTCTCTCACTCCGCTCATGAGTTCAAGGCGTCCGGGCGACATTCTCAGACGTTCATAGACCGGGCCAAGTGTGGTTTCTATTTCCCGGGAGGACAAAATCCTTTCAGGAAGAAAAGTGCCAAAGGATTCCAGAAAAACATTTTGATAAATCATAGCCTCATTTCTTTATAGTAAGCAACGCATTTCTTCAATATATTATTAACATGAAACACAGCCCATCCCATTCATACAGGAACACCATCAAAAAAACTCCGTCTTTAAAAAAATTCAAGGCAGGACAATGTCACTTTATTTTAAAGGCAAAAGACCGTCTGATTCTGTCTCCCTATAAAAGCGGAATCCTCATAGATGAATTACGAAAAATATTCATGAAACTTTACTGCATCTTTAAGAAAGAGACCGACTGCATCAGGACCTGTGTTTTTATGGACAAATGTCCTTATTCAATTCTTTTTGAGACTTACTCCCCTCCCGGAGAGAGTAAATACACGGATTGGCTTGAAGAAGTTCCACTTCCTTTTGTCATAGAACCCTTGTGGGAAGACAAGGCCTCGTATCAGGTGGACGAACCGTTTGAATTCAGGCTGATTTTAATAGGCAAGGCTCTGGAATATTTACCTTATTTTATTCTGGCATTCAAAGAGCTTGGCCATTTGGGAATTGGAAGCGAAAAGAAGCATTTTGAGCTGCTGAAAGTATTTGATTCAGACCGGGAAGTGATTTACGACCAGGAAACCGGAATCATCAAATCCAGCAAGGCGGTGAAGCAGTGCGAGAACCCGGAAGAATATTATGATAGAAATATTCTGGCATTGAGATTCCAGACACCCACACGGATTCACTATCAGGACAAATTGGTTATCCAGCCTGAATTTCACGTCCTGATCAGGGAATTACTGAGAAGAATCGAAGTCCTTTCCTATCTCTACTGGCACAAGAAACTGCAATGGAACAAATCCTATTATGTCTCCGAGGCTGAAAAAATCAGCATCAAAATGTCCAATCTGGAATGGACGGATTGGGAACCCATAGCTTCCGGGGAGGAATCCGAATTTAAACTGGGCGGCTTTACCGGGGACATTGTTTATTCAGGCAACATTCTTCCTTTTTTACCTATCCTTTTGATAGGACAAGAGGTCCACATAGGCGAACTCTGCACGCTGGGACTGGGCAAATATGAGATGAAAACGCTGTTGTAAACGTGTTTTCATTCATACCGCAGCGTTAAAATAGGATCCAGGCGGGAAGCCTGGAAAGCCGGATACATGCCGGAAAGAATCCCGACAAGAAAGGCCATTCCTATGGGCATGAGGACGGCGGATAAACTGAAACTGAGTGTCCAGCCTGTAAGGTAAGACAGTCCGAAAGACCCGATCATCCCAAAGGATAATCCCAATAACGATCCCAGGAAGGTGATAAAAAAGGTTTCGGCAAAAAACTGTTCCAGGATATCCGCGGGGGAAGCGCCGTAAGTCATACGCAGCCCAATTTCTTTCCGGCGTTCAGACACACTGACGAGCATGATATTCATGATACCGATCCCCCCCACTAAGAGGGAAATGCAGGCGATGCAACCCAGAAAAAGATTAAAATTCCTTTGGGTTTTTTTCATCTGCTGCAGCAGTTCCTGGGGGATCAGGATACTCATGCTTTTATCCTTCAAAATCCGTTTCATTCTTTTTTCCAGGGAGCGGCCTGTC
>JAFGBW010000292.1 GCA_016932965.1 Candidatus Auribacterota bacterium | reverse complement strand
TACAAATGCACAGTCTGCGGATACATTTATGACCCGGACAAGGGGGATCCCGAAGGAAACGTGGCACCGGGAACCGCTTTCGAAGACATCCCGGATGACTGGGTTTGCCCTGAATGCGGTGTATCCAAATCCGAATTCGAACCGATTTCTTGACAGGCAGGGACAGGTCATGATCAAGCTGCAGGAAGATATTGTATGGGTCGGATCCATTGACTGGAGTCTGCGGAATTTCCACGGTTACTCCACCCCCTTAGGATCTACGTATAACGCCTATCTGATCCTTGATGAAAAACCAACCCTCATTGATTCCGTCAAGACTGACGGATTTGACGAACTAGTACGCCGGATACATGAGACACTTCCTTTATCAGAAATACGCTACATCATTTCCAATCATACTGAGATGGATCATTCCGGATCCATCGCCAATCTTCTCAAATGGTGTCCGGATGCCGAAATCGTGTGTTCCCCTAAAGGGGAAGAAGGGCTGAAAAAACATTTTCAAAATAACTGGAAATTCAAGGTCGTGGATTCAGGAGATACCCTGAATATCGGTAAAAGAAATCTGTCTTTTCTTCTTATGCCGATGGTTCATTGGCCCGATTCCATGGCAACCTATTCTATTCATGATGAAGCGCTGTTTTCCAATGACGCTTTTGGTCAGCATCGCGCTTCTGTTGAACGCTATGCGGATGAATTGGGTCTGGACATGGTGTTAGAGGATGCGGCCAAATACTATGGCAATATCGTTCTTCCTTACGGGAATCAGGTGCTTAAAGTTTTAGCAGCGGTCCGGGACCTCAAGATCAAAACCATTTACCCCTCTCACGGTCTTATCTGGCGCGGGAATGATTCCATTTCAAAAATAATCGGGCGTTATGAAAAATGGGCTTCCCACCAAACGGACAACAAAGTTCTTATTGTTTATGACACCATGTGGAGTTCCACCAAAATAATCGCGGACAAATTATTTTCTTTGATAGATGAAGCAGGCATTCCCGTCAAAAAAACAAGTCTCCAGCACACCCATATATCCGATGTCGTCACGGATATCCTGACCTCCAAAATGGTTTTTTTCGGCACTCCGATTCTCAATAACCGGATGCTGCCGTCCATGGCATCGTTAGTCATGTATCTCAAGGGACTGAAACCAAAAAACCGTTTCGCATTCACTTTTGGTTCTTATGGATGGGCTCCGTCCGCATTCAAGGAATTGGAACAATCCATTCAAGAAGCGGGATTCGAACTTTTCCAGGATGGTATCTATATCCAATATGTTCCGGACGAAAAGGAACTGGAAAAATTATCCGATCTGCTTCCTATTCTCCGGGAAAAAATGTCTAGCCATGCCTGAATGGAGAGTTAAATTTATCGAGCGCATACCACGAACGCCGGATATTGAAAGTTTCAGATTCGAACCAGAAGAAAAAATTATTTATGCGGCAGGCCAGTTTGTTCAGGTTCTTTTTGACGAAACAAATAAAAATAACCGGGAACTAAACAAATATCTTTCTCTTTCCTGCGCTCCAGGAAAAACCCATGTGGAAATCACCAAACGACGCTCCAACAGCGCCTTTTGCGACCGATTATGGTCAATGGAAAAAGGAAAAACGGTTCTTCTTAAAGGCCCCATGGGCCATTGTCTATTGAATGAAACAAACTGGAAAATAGCCTTTTTAACAGGAGGAATCGGAATCACTCCAGTTGTTTCCATGCTGGAATTCATCATGGATAATAAACTCCCTGCTGATGTGTGGCTTTTGTATTCGAATCGTACTGAAAAGGACATTGCTTTCAGAAACGAACTGGATGCCTGGAGCAGGCTAAATCATCATATCAAAGTAGCCTATACCGTCGTCGACTGTCCTCCCAAGAATACGGCCTGTTTCTCGGGAATAATCAACGAAAATTTCATCCTGCAAAAGGTTCCCGACTATCTGGAAAGAATCATTTATATTTTCGGCCCGCCCGGGATGGTGACCTCCATGAAAAACCTTTGTTCCGGTATCAAATGTCATCCTGAAAAAATAAAAATAGAAAATTTCACAGGCTATTGATTATTTAAAAAAGATGCAGAGTCAGCGCTGTATTAATTTGTATAAATCCGTATTTGATCAGACACAGATATATAAAAGTTATCATGATAACCGACAATCAGTTCGTTCACAGAATTCAGGACTCGGAATTCTAAAATCCAGTATTAAAACTAACAGATCATTGAATAAATACGTTATCTGACAGGCGTGTCATCAGATCATGAACCTATCCTGTAGAATTTCGGAAATAATGTGGGATTCTGAATTCTTAAACCCGTTATATTTGTATGCTGTAATAAACAACAGACTGAAATGGTAAAAAAATTCATTTTATTACCATTAATTACGTCTGTTTCTATGCCGGTACAGGCATAAAAAAAGGGAAAACTTTTATCAAAAAGTTTTCCCTTTTTTCAAACGTATGATTGTGGTCTATTCTGCGGCTGGTTCCTCAGCTTCAACGGAACCTGTATCAGCTTCGGCCTCTTCAGGAGCGGGTGCCTCTGGAGTCTCTTCTTCAGCAAGAGCAGCGACAGTACCTTCTCCTTCCTCTTCCTTCTTTTCCAGAGAAATCACTTTGGCCACCTTTTTACCATCCTTGATTTCGTATTCTATCTCGACATAATTACCTGCACCGATTTTATTTAAAGCATCCACATTTTTCAGCTGAACGTTCGCATCCACGGAATAGGTCACATTGACTTCTTCATCCTTGTCATAGTCATATTCACTCACCACAATCTGATCTGCTGAAACACTGACCACTGTAGCATAAGAATATTTGGTGGTTTCTTCTCCGGTTGCAGGTGCGGAGGCATCCTGAGAAAAAACGAATCCAGTGAAGAGAAGCATGAGAGAAAGCGATAAATACCTTTTCATTTTTTTAAATTCCTTTCTGTTAATGTTATATTTTTATTTAAATCTAAAAATACGAATTCTTTTAACAAAAAAAAACTCTATCTTTTTTTATACCTGTTGTCAATTATTTTTCCTGCTCCATCTGGCAAAAGCCCCGCTGGGTAACGACCTTACAGACCCTGTTTGCGGGATCAGCATTTCATCATATTCCAGGACACCATTCTCAGGACAAAAATTTTCCAGCAGATTTTTCAACGCAAAAGGGGAATAACAGGCTGTATGACTGGAAAGCAGAAGAAACTGAAAGCGGGCTGACATGAGTTGACGCAGATAAGATAAAAGATCAACCAGATGATCCTCGATTTTCCATAGTTCTTTCCGGGGGCCTCTGCCAAAAGAAGGCGGATCTAAAATGATCGCATCATAGTTTTTTCCCCTTTTGACTTCATGCTTAATAAAATGAAAAACATCGTCCACAATCCAACGGATTGGACGGGTCTTCATGCCGGACAAAACGGCATTTTCCCTTGCCCAATCCACGATACCCTTGGCGGCATCTAAATGACATACTTTGGCTCCGGCTCTGGAAGCGGTCAAAGTAGCCAGTCCTGTATAAGCGAAAAGATTCAATATCTCCATCTGAAAACCTGCTGTCGTGATTTGCTGTTCCACCCATTTCATCTGTGGCAGATGCTCCCCGAAAAGACCAATATGCCCAAAAGGGGTGTATTTCACTTTCCAGACAAAATGATGGTAAGTTATGACCCTCTCTTTCCGGACAGAAGACCCTTTAAAATGCCAGTCTCCTCCGCCGGTTTCCTTCCTGATAAACCAGGCTTCCTTTTGATCCCATAATTCCGAATCATGATAAGGGAACCACACTGCCTGCGGAGAAGGTCTCACAATGAGATGATCCCCTATGAGTTCCAGTTTTTGAAATCCGCCGCTGTCGATCAGATAATAACTATTATCTTTTTTCAATTTTTGGATCAAATCCATCTCATTGAATCCTTTTATTCGGGTCAAAGAACATACGGACAGGCGACATCATGATTATCTGAAAACCGCATCAGCTGAGGCACTGCGATGGAGCATTCAGAACGGGCGATAGGACAACGAGTCCTGAAACAGCAACCTGTCGGCCTATATTGAGGGGAAGGGATTTCTCCTTTCAGCGTGTTTTTTTTTATTTTCTCATCTTTTAAGTCAGGAATAGATGAAAACAATGCCTGAGTATAGGGGTGTCTTGGATTTTGATAGACCTCATCCGTTTCACCTATTTCCACAAACGTCCCGAGATACATGACGGCTATGCGGTTGGCCAAATATTTCATGACCGATAGATCATGTGAAATAAAAATGTATGTGAGATTCAGATCCTCTTGCAGATCTCTCAGCAAGTTAACGATTTGCGCCTGAATGGATACATCCAGAGAGGAAAGAGGCTCATCGGCAATGATGATTTGGGGGGAAACAGCAAGGACACGGGCTATACAGATTCTTTGCCTCTGGCCGCCTGAAAGCTCGTGAGGAAAACGCCGGCCATATTCAGGAGATAGTCCCACCTTTTCCATGAGTGAATCCACCCGTTCCTGTCTTTCTTTTCTACCTGAATGCGGAAAATGGATCTGAAGAGGTTCATGAATGATTTCCCCTATCGTCATACGCGGATTTAAGGAATGAAAGGGATCCTGAAAAATCATTTGAATATGCCTTCGATAAGGACGCATCTGTTTTTGGGTAAGCAGGGAAAGGAGGACCCGCTCTTGCCCGCATAACAATTCAACTTGTCCTGTGAGTTGCGCTTTCATCCCTGCAACCTGAAAGAGATGCGCGAGTGCCCTCCCCAATGACGATTTGCCGCATCCGGATTCTCCAGCCAAGCCGAAGATTTCACCTTTCCGGATGGAGAAAGAAACGTGATGAACCGCGCTGATTCCAAAAAGATCCTTTTGGAATATCCCTGAAGAAACAGGAAAAGAAACACTCAGGTTATTCACGGTCAGTATCATTTAAGTAAGTCCCTGATTTTCTGTCGTTATGGAACGGGATAGCTTTTTCAAATCTATATTTTTTTCTTTAAAAAAAATAGTTCTATTTTGAGATAAACACGATATGCTAATAAAAATATAGAAAGTAAAAAATCATGTGGTTTAACGAAAAACGGGTTTTTATTACCGGTACAGATACAGGCGTTGGCAAGACTTATGTTTCCATCAAAATTCTTCAGATGTTTCAGGAAAACGGCCTCAAACCCTGTTATTTCAAACCCATATCCACCGGGGGGATTTTCCATCAGAACAAGCTGGTCAGTGAAGATGTCTTAAATGTGAGGAAAAAAACCGGCATCCAGGAATCCGAGGAATTGATGAATCCTCTTCTGTATTCCATACCTGCAGCGCCTGTCATTTCCGCTGAACTGGAAGGGAAGCCCGTCCAGCTGAATAAAATCCGCCAGGCATACAAATCCTTGTGCGAACACTATGAAAGCATCGTGGTGGAGGGAATCGGAGGAATCATGGTGCCTCTCACTGAGAATTATCTGGTCATTGACCTGGTCAAGGAATTCAACCTGCCGGTTATTGTGGTAGCCAGGGCAAAATTGGGGACCCTCAATCACACGGCTTTGACCATCAGGGTGTTAAAAGATTTCGGAATTAAAATCTCCGGCATCGTCATTTCCCACTCAAGCCAGATGGATTTGGAGCTGGGGGAAGACGCCTCTATCGCTGTCATGGAACGGATTACCGGAATTCCCGTTATCAAACGGTTCTTTTATGAAATGGACTACGCATGAACGCGGTTGAAGTTTCTAGTTTGGGGAAAAAATTCACGAGAAGAAAAGACTCGCACAGAACGTTCAAATCCTTTGTGCTGGGAACGATCGGCCGTTCCGGAAAAGGGGAGGAATTCTGGGCGCTTAAAAATGTATCTTTTGAAGTAAAACAAGGTGAAACTTTAGGCATCATTGGCGCCAATGGAGCGGGAAAAAGCACTCTTTTATCTCTGATTGCGCAAACGACCTGTCCAACTGAAGGGATGGTGTGTGTCCATGGAAAAATGTCCACTCTGTTGGAATTGGGAGCGGGATTTCATCCGGACCTGACAGGGAGAGAAAATGTTTTTCTAAACGCCTCCATTTTAGGAATGAGCCGGCGGGAAACAGAAGATAAATACGAAGAAATCGTCGAACTGGCAGGAATCCGTCCGTCCATTGATTCCCCGGTGAAATTTTATTCATCAGGCATGTATGTCAGGCTGGGTTTTGCCGTGGCCGTCATGTGCAATCCCGATGTTCTTTTGATGGATGAAATTCTGGCTGTGGGGGATGAAATGTTCCGTAAAAAGTCACTTGAACGGGTGGAACGCTTTAAAAATGAAGGGAAAACGCTCCTCATTGTGTCTCATGATCTTGAAACTGTGAAAAGACTGGCAGACAGGGTGCTTCTTCTTAATGAAGGAAGCATCGTGGATTTGGGGACCCCATTGGAGGTGGTGGATCATTACCGGAATTTCGGGATTTACCAGGATGGTCATGTCACGGTCAAGGAGTACGGAACACGGGAAATCATCATCAAAGATGTCCGGTTTAAAACCGGCGGCGCTGAAATCAAAGGGGATCTGATGGCAGGCAGAGAGCTCACCATTGAAATGACGCTTCAATCAAAAACCAAAGTGAAGAATCCTGTTGTTGGTTTTGGAATCAGCGATAATCTCGGAACGATTGTTTTCGGAACCAATACCCAGATCCAGCATTTTTCTTTGCCGGAAGTAAACGGAGAACAACCTATCCGCATCCATCTGCCTGCGCTCAATCTCCAGCGGGGAACCTATTACTTTTCCGTGGCAGTCCATCATGAAGACCATCACATCCAGTATCATCGTCTGGACAATGCCTTTAAGCTTAAAATCTCCCATCCAGATCTGAGCGAGGGATTTTTATTCCAGCCTTGTACGTTTGAACTCAGTTAATCCATAGCAGGGAATGGCTCTGAAAAATTCCTCTATAGAAAATACCTCCATTTACTTTTTTATTATTTGTGGTAATCGTCATACATGAGATGGTCCCGTCTGATCCTTGTCTTTCTTTTTTTCTTGCCAGCAACCCATCTGCATTCTCTGGCTCCTTTAAGCCGCATAACATATGATGCCTTGTTAAAAGATTCCGCATTTACTAATTCCACTGCTGAGAGATCAGCCTTGCTTGAAAAGACACCTGATAGCGAGCCCGTCCGTTTCAATGATGGACTGGTTGGTATTTCGGTCGAAGAAATAGGCGTCATGAAATCCAATATCGGTTATACCTGGTGCTGTTTCATAGATCCTCACCAAAAAATATACAAAGATGCTTTTAAAAAACTGGTTCGTATTCAACGCAGTCTGGTAAAAACCATGGGAGGGGAGAACCTCATCATCGTTCCTCCCGTGTTCTTTCTTCCTGACGCAGATGTCCCAACCTCTGCCGCTTGGATAAAAGTTTATCACAAATGGCGGTCCATCGCCGTTGAAAATGAAAAACCCTATCATGGGGATCAATTGTTGGACTTTTTGGACAGCATTTCACAGGCCATAGAATCAGACGAACCGTTACCCCGGAATTTGCGTTCCGGTTATCATGTGACCATTCAGACAGTAACTGACTTCCAAGAAGCCCTTCCTGACGATCCTCAGTTTCAAATGGAATTTGCTGCTATGAAAGGCTTGCGCGCCGGTGCCATACCCGAAGGGAATCTGACAGGCCCATTCTGGAATCTGAAATTCGGTTTTGGCATGGCATTTTCAGGAGAAGGCCCTGACGGGTTGAGACCCATGCAGGAATTAAAAAACAGATTTGCCGAACGACTCGTTCCTGGTTTCAAAAAACCTGAAAAACCCGGAGTATTTCACTTGACCCTGGCCTTTCCAAGTGAGCGTGAATATACCAAAAAACAATTTGAAGAATTGCATCATCGATTCATGAAGTTAGAGACGACAACCATCCCATCAATACAGATCCTCTGGATCACCCTGAATGATTTTATTACCAGTAATTTTCAACGTATAACAAGGTATGTTTCTTTCAGACTCACGGTGCATACTCCGGAAATACCAGGGGAAAAACCGTCCCCATCTACTCGAAGTGCCTGACAGATGAATCCAGAACTCCAGGCATTACTCAGCCGGTTAAAATCATGGGCCAATTCAAAAAACGTGAAAGGAATGGTCCGGTACGGGATCAATCCCCATCAGACTCTGGGTATTCCCATGCCCTTATTGAGAAAAACCGCCAAATCCATGGGTAAAAACCATCGTCTCGCATTGTCACTGTGGGATTCAGGAATCCACGAAGCGCGAATCCTGTCAGCACTGATCGATGATCCTTCTCAAGTCACGGAAAGCCAGATGGAAAAATGGGTGAATGATTTTGATTCCTGGGATGTTTGTGATCAGGTATGCAGCAACCTTTTTGATAAAACCCCGTTTGCCTGTCAAAAAACTTTCGAATGGAGCAGACGAAAACATGAATTCGTTAAAAGGGCTGGTTTTGTTCTGATGGCTGTCATGGCCGTGCATGATAAAAAAGCTGAAGATAATCTATTTGAATCATTTCTTCCACTCATCCTGAAGGAATGTGTTGATGAAAGAAATTTCGTGAAAAAGTCTGTCAACTGGGCTCTTAGACAAATCGGAAAAAGAAACCCGCGTTTAAGGAATAAGGCCGTTCAAACTGCAAAATCAATTCTTCATAAGCCGTCCAAATCAGCCCGGTGGATCGCCTCTGATGCCATGAGAGAACTGGTCCGGTTTACTCGCAGACCGGCCACGACCCGATCAAAAGGAAAAAAGATTAAAGGCAATAATCTTTCATGAACCGGCTAACGATTTTCCAGTCGTCATCGGAAAGAGGCCCGAATTGCAGTCCATGCTCATACAGGCCTTTACGGACAGTTCTGTTCCACCTGACCTCAGCTTGGGTCTGAACCATGTGAATTTTTTCATCCATGATGAGATCAAACCGGAGTTCCAATGGGGTTCCTGACTCCAGCTTTTTTGTGAGGGCAATTTTAAGTCCCCCCTCCGAGATATTGTCAGAGAAGGCATGGAAATAATCTTCCGCTTTTTTATCTTTGGGGGACCGAAGGACGCCGATCCTGACTGGGAAAACGAAATGGGTGCGTTTGTATTTTCTGTTATCCGATTTCATCTGCGGTCCCTTCTGAATAAGTTATTTCAAAATCCTTTATCTTTCCCTGAATTTCTTCATTGACCTCGGCTGTAATAAAAAGCCCTTCTTCAAGATATTGCTTTTCAAGCACCGCAACCTCTGAAGAAAAAAGAAACTGTGCTATTTTTACTTTATCCATTGGAAAGAAATATGACAAGCGTGAATATTTTCTTTTGATGATTTCCTCCATCTTTTCCCGAAGAAGCGATATCCCCTCCCCGGTCAAAGCCGAAATAAAAATCCCGTCTTTCACATGAATGGCTATGTTCCCCCTTGTTTCTTCCGAAATCAAATCGGCTTTGTTGATAGCGATGAGCTGAGGTTTTCTGCTTGCTTTCAATTCAAAAATGACTTCATTCACGGTCTGGATCTTCTTGTCCAGATCCTTCACACTGCCGTCAAGCACATGAATCAGGCAGTCTGCTTCTGACACTTCTTCAAGCGTCGCTTTGAATGATTCAACCAAGAAGTGAGGGAGTTTCCGTACAAAACCCACGGTGTCGGTCAGAATCGCCGTCCTGCCCTGAGAAAGAATAAACTTTCTTGAAAGAGAATCCAAAGTGCAGAAAAGCTGACTGGCCGAGAGGGTTTGAGAATGGGTCAATGTATTGAAAAGAGAAGATTTACCTGCATTGGTATAACCCACAAGGGAAAATAAAGGGTATTTTTTCCTGAGGCGTTCCTTGCGCTGAAGTTCCCTGTTTTTCTCTATCTCTTCGAGTTTCTTGGTGAGGGACTGAATTTTCACCCTGATGTGCCGGCGGTCCACTTCCAGTTGTGTTTCTCCTCCTCCTTTCAGCCAGGATCCCCCCCCAGTCTGCCTGGAAAAATGCCCCCACATACGGACCAGCCTTGGAAGAAGATATTTAAGCCGGGCCAGTTCAACCTGGATTTTTGCTTCCGAGGTTTTGGCGCGGAGGCTGAAAATATGAAGAATCAATTCCACGCGATCCAGCATCCTCACATTAAAAAGATTGCGCAAATTTTTTCCCTGCACCGGCGAAAGAGGTTCGTCAAAGAGAATAAGATCCACGGGATGGACCCGGATCCATCTTAATATTTCTTCAGCTTTCCCGCTTCCAAGCACCAAAGCTGAATCGATATGCGATCTTGAAACAAGAAAAGTCTGCTCAACTTGAATGAAAAGTGTTTGAGCCAGAAGGGCGAGTTCATGGAGGGACTCTTCCGCTTCCAGCCTGTCATTTTTTTTGAGGTGCACTCCAACCAGTATGGCCGTTCTTTTTTTATCTCCCCCGATGAGAGCGGTCGGATCGTCTTCCATCATTCTCCTTTTTGTGTTTTCCAGTCAAAATCAAGATGGGAAAAGGGCGACGAACGGTTTATGCCGGTACAGACACAGGTTTCTCTGTTGAGATTCTTTTTGCATCCGGCGCATAATCCCCTGCAGGATTCGGAACACAGTATCCGGATGGGCAGACTCAAATAGAGTTCGTCCCGGATATCAGAAGTGATATCCAGAAAATCCTGTTCATGATACTCATACGAAAAAAAGATTGATCCGATAGCCATTTCCCTGCTGATGGGCTCCAGACAGCGTGAACATGCTGTCTTGACGATAAACCGGACCGATCCCTCCACAAGAATTTCATGGCTGATGATCTGAACCGAAACTTTAACAAAGACAGGATCGCTAAAAATATAATCAGGATGATCCAATTCCATATCTGCTGGGGACACCTCCGTTTCTAAAATAACGGAATGTTCCCTGATCCGTTTCAGGTTGATGATAAGTTCTTTAGCCATGAATTTGATGATTGCGGGTTGATAGGGTTTTCAGCTTCTTATAACTGATTTTATTGGGGAGGAATTGCATCGTATTTCTTTTTAAAAGCTTCCTCGACCACAGCCGGGACAAAGGCAGATATATTTCCGCCCAGGGAAATGATCTCCTTGATTCCTTTTGAACTGAGATAAGAAAAGGTTTCATCCGGCATCATGAAAAAGGTTTCAATGTCTGGATTCATTTTTTTGTTCATGAGGGCCATCTGGAACTCAAATTCAAAATCCGAAACAGCGCGGAGTCCCCGCAGGACCACCTTGGCCTTTTTTTTCCTGGCAAAATCAATCAATAATTCATGAAACGAGCATATCTCAACACCCGACATGGGCAAAAGAAATGATTTTCTTAATAATTCCACTCTTTCTTCAAGAGAAAAAAACGGCCGTTTCATCTCATTGGCCGCCACGGCCACAATCAACTCATCAAATATGGCGGAGGATCTTTTAATGATATCCAGATGTCCATAAGTGACGGGATCAAATGTACCAGGATAAATGGCTCTCATGAAAGACTCACTTTCTACTTTTGAGCTTGTACTTTTTCAGCCGGGTATCGCTCATAAGAATGACCATGGAGTGTGCTTTGAGAGGAATCCGGTGAAACGGAGAGGAAACGACCGTCTTTTCCCTGCCGTGTTCATGATAATCCATGGGGGAATGCATGCCGGTGTTCACCACTTCCTGCCATTCCCAGGAAGACACTTTCCGGGGAAGCTCAAAATGCAAATCCTTATCATGAGCGTTCATGATGACATAAAAATCATGATCATTTTCCTCCGCACCGGTTTCCGTCTTAGATCCTGAAAGAAGAAATCCAACTGCTTTTATTTTATCACTCCATTGCAATGGATGCCCGTGTTGACCGTACCAGGTGATATCCGATATCTCTTCTCCCCGGGCATCTCCTCCTTTGAAAAAATCAGAGCGCCGGAAAACCGGATGCGTTTGACGTAAATGAATGAGCCCTTTCACAAAACGAAAAAATCCCGCATCCTTTTTCATGTTATCCCAGTCGAGCCAGGACAGTTCATTGTCCTGACACCATGGGTTATTGTTTCCAAACCGGGTGTGCCCCATCTCATCACCAATACTGATCATGGGGACTCCCTGGGATATTAAAAGGGATGCGATCAAATTCCTTCGCTGACGATTCCGGATCTCCAGAATTTCCTTGTCATCGGTTTCCCCCTCATATCCATGATGATATGAATGATTGTTATTTTCACCGTCCTGATTGTCTTCGCCGTTGGCTTCATTATGCTTCTCGTTATAAGAAACCAGATCTTTCAAAGTGAAGCCGTCATGACAGGTAATATAGTTGATGCTGTGATACGGCAAGCGCCCATTTGCCTGATACAAATCCGATGAGCCGGCAATCCTGGTTGCTAATTCAGAGGCCTTATTAAAATCCCCCTTCCAGAAGCAGCGCAAGGTGTCACGGTATTTTGCATTCCATTCCGCCCATCCGGCGGGAAATCCCCCCACATGATAAAGTCCCGCTGCATCCCAGGGTTCAGCAATGATTTTCACGCCGCGAAGGACCGGGTCCTCGGCGATCTCATGCAATAGCACGGGATGATCCAAGGTCGAACCATCGGTATCACGCATGAAAATGGAAGCCAGGTCAAAGCGGAATCCATCCACATGCATTTCAACCACCCAGTAACGAAGGCAATCCAGGATAAAATGGCGCACCACCGGATGATTGCAATTCACCGTGTTCCCACACCCAGTATAATTTTTATAACCTCGTCCGCCGTTTTCCAGATGATAATAAATCGTGTTGCCCAATCCCTTAAAACTCAAGGTGGGCCCGATTTCATCCCCTTCAGCCGTATGATTAAAAACGACATCCAAAATGATTTCAATTCCAGCCTTGTGAAACGCCTTGACCATTTCTTTAAAGGCCTTCACCTGTTCGCCCCGGGCGTTTAATTCAGCATAACGGCCTTTGGGTGCAAAATAAGCCAGGGTGGAATATCCCCAGTAATTGTGTAATTTTTCTCCTGTAAAGGGATTGGTTCTCAGATTCTCATTCATGTCAAACTCCTGCAGGGGCAGAAGTTCGATCGCCGTGATTCCCAGTTCCTTGAAGTAAGGAATTTTTTCAATGAGTCCCTGAAACGTGCCTCTGGATGAAACCCCGGAAGAAGGATGAAAGGTCATCCCTTTCACATGCGCCTCATAAATAATAGAATCCTTGAGTAAAACAGCCGGAGACACATCTCCCCCCCAATCGAAATGATTGTCAACGACAATACACTTTGGAATGGACTTGAAATGACTGATGTTGCTGAAAGAAAGATCTTTTTTCGGGGACATCCAATTATATCCCCTTCCTTCCTTGAGATTCCATTCAAAATCCCCGGTAATCGCCTGTGCGTAAGGATCAATGAGAAGCTTATAATGATTAAAGCGGTGGCCTTTTTCAGGCTGATAAGGTCCTTTTACACGGTATCCATAAAGCTGTCCTGGTTTGACCCCGGCCACGCATACATGCCAGACATCCCCTGTTTTATTCAACCTGGGATCCAATTGGATTTCCCAGACTGGAACGTCGTCTGTCGAATGATCAAAAAAAAGAAGGGAAACCTCTTCGGCATATCGGGAAAAAACGGAAAACTGGGTCCCGTGATCGGTATATAGCACTCCCAAGGGGATGGGTTTTCCCGGCATGGTTTTGAATGATGCGTAATTTGTTTTCATGCAAACTGTATAAAAAATATGTTTCATTTATCTCATTTTTAACTTATGAGCGATAGGAAAATATGCTGAAAATGATTTTTAATCATGCCGTCTTTTTTTAACTTGAATCCTTGCCGGTAATTTTGTAATTTTTTTTTCTAATTTTATTAATCATGATCATCTCAAATCACGAACATTTCATAGAAGGAACAATATGATGAAAGTGGGTATCAATGGATTTGGACGTATTGGAAGACTTTTTTTCCGGGCTTCGCTGAATCATCCGGATGTGGAAGTGGTCGGCATCAATGACATTATTGACGCCAATTACATGGCTTATATGCTCAAATATGACTCTACACACGGCCAGTTCAAAGGAAGCATTGAAGTCAAGGACGGAAAATTAATCGTGAACGGCAAGGCGATGCGGGTCACAGCTGAAAAAAACCCGGCAGATCTGAAATGGGGAGACATCGGCGCAGAGTATGTCGTGGAATCAACGGGTTTATTCACTAAAATAGAAAAGTCGACCCCTCATCTGACTGCCGGAGCTAAAAAGGTGATCATTTCTGCTCCATCCCAAGACGCGCCCATGTTTGTCATGGGTGTGAACCATAATACATACAAGCCGGACATGAACATCGTTTCCAACGCCAGCTGTACAACCAACTGTCTAGCTCCTTTGGCGAAAATCATTCATGACAAATGGGGTATTGTGGAAGGTCTCATGACCACCGTTCACGCAACTACGGCCACGCAAAAAACCGTGGACGGGCCTTCATTGAAAGACTGGCGCGGAGGACGCAGCGCTTCTCAGAACGTCATTCCCTCATCCACAGGCGCTGCGAAAGCAGTCGGTAAAGTCATTCCTGAGCTGAATGGGAAATTGACAGGCATGGCATTCAGGGTTCCAACAACCAATGTATCGGTTGTAGATCTGACCGTGAAACTAGCCAAACCGGCTACCTATGATGCAATCAAATCCGCCATGAAAGAAGCCTCTGAAACCACCATGAAAGGCATCATCGGCTACACGGAAGAGGACGTGGTTTCCTCTGATTTCAATGGGGATCCCAGAACTTGTATTTTTGACGCCAAGGCAGGGATTCCGTTAAACGATACTTTCATGAAACTGGTGGCCTGGTATGATAATGAATGGGGTTATTCCCACAAATTATGTGATCTGGTCAGACATATCGCTTCAGTAAAATAATGAATTCAGAAATACTTTGCCCGTCAAAGGCTGTCGGATATCCCGGCAGCCTTTTTTTTATCATTGATGATTATCAATCAAACTGTATGATCTGGGATGAATCCATATCAATAAATCCTATCCAGGAGGGGGGAGATGAGATTGAATGATCCATTGTAATAAAGTCAGGTTATGAACTCAGACATTAAAAAAGAAAAGACCATGGGCTGGTTTGACTGTTCCGCCCTGATCGTTGGCATCATGCTAGGAACAGGTATTTTTGTTGTCTTTCCCAAGTTGGCTGCCGCCCAGAATCCTTCCGTATTCATGATCATCCTTTCATGGTTCATGGGCGCATTTATCGCCTGGTGCGGGGCCATGTGTTTTGCAGAACTTGCGAGCATCTTCCCCCAGAACGGCGGGGATTATGTCTATCTGCGGGAAGGCTTTAAAATGATAGACAGGGACACCCCTGTGAGTTTTCTCTTTGCCTGGGCACAGATTTTCATTATCCGTCCCGCTTCCTTGGTCAGTCTGGCCATTGTCCTGGCGATGAACTGCAACATCCTGATTAGGGATTTTTTCGGCGCTTCAAAAAGCATGCTCAATCTGTTCCTCACCCTCATTTCACTCGGGTCTATAGGGATTTTTACGCTCATTTCCATGCGCGGAATCACCTTGAGTAAATGGACGCAGAATATCCTGTCTATTTTAAAAATGCTTTGCCTTTCCATCCTGTTGATCTTTGGTTTTATTTACGGAGCCGGACTTATTAAAAATTTAAAACCACTTTTTTTTCTTTCCAAGACCTTTGAGAACGGAAATTTCATTCCGGTTGAGGGATTCCCTCTTTCAGTATATGTCAAGCATATATGGATGTCCCTGATTCCCATCATGTGGGTTTTCGGAGGATGGAACGAGGCACCGTATATTGCCGGGGAAATGAAAAATCCAACCATCAACATCCCCAAAGGATTGACGCTCGGCATTATTTCCCTGAGTATTCTGTATCTTCTGACCAATTTAGTATATATGCTGCACCTAGGTCCGGAAGGTCTGGCACAATGCTGGACCCCTGCTTCAGATCTCATGAAAATATGGTTCGGTCCGAAAGGAGAGATTTTAATGGCCTCACTCATCATTATTTCTTCAAGCGGGGCCATCAACGGCCTCATCTTTACCGGAGGCCGCATGACCATTTCCTTTGCCGATGATTTTCTCCCCTTCCGTTTTCTGCTCAGGACCCATCCAAGATATCACACGCCTATGGCAGCCCTTCTTTTCAATGCGATTATGGCATTTATCATTGCCTTTGCTGTTGAATGCAAAGCGGATAGTATAGATAAACTCCTCACATTTACCTCCGGAGTCGTATGGATTTTTTTCGCAATGGTGGTTGTAGCTGTTCTCATCTTCAGAAAAAGGCTTAAAAACAAGGATATCCCCTTCAAGGTCCCTTTTTATCCCTTCACACCGATTTTGTTTCTGATCATGTGCATGCTCATGATCTGGGGGGCATTGGAATATGACAAAGCTAAAACTCTCTGGGGCATCGGGGTTCTCGTCACAGGAATTCCGGTTTATTATCTGACTTCCACTTCCTTTAAAATACAAAAAGATTAATCCGCCCGTCCGGGCAAACGGTTTGAAAGTAGCAGACAATTGTATTTCCAGCCGTAAATATTTTTAAGGACAATAGAGACCGTTTTCATTTTGTTCAACTCCGCCTTTACTTCTTCATAACGATATCTCGGAATCAGACAATAGACGTCATGCTGTTTCAAATATGACAAAAATTCGTTCCTCTCCTCAGGCTCGAAGCATTTCCAGGAATCCCGATTCAGATAAAAAACAAATTCCGGCCGTTCAAAGTCATAGCTGATCATTTCAGCCTTCCCTACGGTTTTCGAAATGGAAACTGCGTCATATACAGCGGAACGGACTGAATCAAACTGAGGATACAGGCTCGTCACCATAAAAACAAGCCCAGCAAGGGTAAACATAAAAATCCGTGTGAATATTTTTCGGCCGAGCAGACACGGTTTTTTTTCAAAAAGTGCCGCGGCAACATAAATGACAAACCCTGTCAAAATCAGGCTCCAGACAAAATTGACCCGATAATAACTCCCGTCAAATCCTGGAAAGGATGTCGTGACGTATGGGAACAGCAATAATACAAAACCTGCTCCAAGTACAAATAATTCTGCCGGGATACGAATCCAGAGCGGAGAAAATCCTTGGTTTTCCCTCTTTTCTTCATGAAACCGATTCCAGAATGCCCCGATCATCAGACTCATAACTGGATACAGAAGAAGAATATACTGGGACCGTTTACTCTTGGATAATGAAAAAAACAAAAATACCGTTATCAGCCATATGAGTATAAAGCGCCGGAGTGAAGAATCGGCCGGAATCTCCTTTTTTCTATGGAAAAAATCTTTCATAAAAAACACCAGGGCGCCCGGAAAAAATATTGACCAGGGAAAAAAATGAGACGGGATCTTCTGCAGGTAATAATAAAAAGGCTGCACGTGATCAAATGCATTCAAATAACGGATAAAATTCTGGCGGATGAGAAACTCGTATGTAAAGCCTTCCCCTCCCTGAAAACATACCGCTAGGTACCAAGGTAAAACTGAAAACAGAAAGGCAAAAATACCTGCAGGGCAGAATAATTCCGAAAGTTGTTTTATTTTTTTCTCACTCAGATAAAAGAAAAAAACGATCATGCCCGGGAGCACAATGCCGACAGGGCCTTTTGCCAGAACAGCCAGACCGCATAGCAGATAAAAAAATAAATAATAACGTTTTCTTTTTTCTGGAAAACGATAACCCTGATAAAAAAAAACCAGTGCGCAAAACATCAGAAAAGTTAAAAGCATATCGATCGTAGAAAGCCTGGCCTGTTCAACAAATGCGTAGCAAGTCAGCAAAACAAGACAAGAATAAAAAGCGGTCCGCGCGGTCAGAAACCGGGATATGAAATAATAGAGCAGAATCAGCAGGCCAATGGCGGAAAAGGCGGAAGGAAGCCTCGCCGTAAACTCGTTCACATCCCCTGCCAAAACCGAAGGAATGAGAACGCACCAGTGAAAAAGCAGCGGCTTCCATGGAAGAGGTTTGCCGTTGAAAATCGGAACGATATAATCCCCTGTATGTAAAATATGCCTGGAAATGGATGCCTCTCTTGGCTCATCAGGAGACCACAGAGAAATAGAATGTAAATGAATAAAAATCAAAAATACAGCAGGCAGGAGAACGAGTATCAGACCCCTGTCTATTTTCATGAAGGATTCCCGGATTTGATTATGAAAGATGTTCTATTCTGAATTCGCCGGCCGCTTTCCCCGCTCCGAGCTTTTGAAAACTTCAATCGTAAAAATATTGCGGTAAATTTAAAACACATTTATAATATCACCTTAAAATAAATCGGACACTACTGAAAAAATAAAGGAATTTCCAGCATGAAAATCCTAGCCGGCCGTTCCAGATTAAGAGGGAAAATCGCTGTACCCGGTTCCAAATCACACACGATACGAGGAGTGGTTATCGGCACGCTTGCTGCCGGACAGTCGCAGTTATTGCGTCCTTTGATTTCAGAAGATACGCTTTCCTGCATTGAAGGATGCCGTTGTTTAGGAGCCGGAATCGACACAACAGATCCCGCAAAATGGATGATAGAAGGGGTAGACGGTAAGCCGAAAATCAAAAAAAATAAAATCAACATGGGGAATTCCGGCACATCACTGCGGCTATTGGCAAGCGTTGCTGCATTGTGCGACCAGGACATCTCTTTTGACGGCGATGATTCTCTGAGAACCCGTTTCATGAAACCTTTGTTACAGTCCTTATCGGAACTGGGTGCCAGGACCCAATCCAATCATGGCAAGTGTCCCTTAAAAATCCGGGGGCCCATTCATGGAGGCCTGACAAAAATCGAAGGCATCACTTCCCAATTTCTGTCTTCGCTTCTCATTACTACACCTCTTTTGAAAGAAGACTCCGTGATCCAAGTCAGTCATCTCAATGAAAAACCTTATGTTGAAATCACTCTGGAATGGTTAAATAAACAAGGGATCCTTGTCGCTCATGAAAATATGGAGATTTTTAAGGTAAAAGGGGGCCAAAGCTACCGTGCTTTTAGAAAGGCCATCCCAGCGGATTTTTCAACGGCTTGTTTTCCTCTGTGCGCTGCTGCTATCACCGGTTCTGATATTACCATTACCGGACTGGATTTCTCCGACCTCCAAGGAGATAAAATGATTTTTCACTATCTCGAAAAAATGGGTTTAAGCATCGATTATTTTCCTGAGCAGGTCATGATTCGGCCTTCGGCTCTTCAAGGGATCGAGATAGATTTGAACGCCACACCTGACGCCTTACCGGTTTTATCGGTTGCAGCCTGTTTTGCCCAGGGAAAAACGGCTCTGGTCAATGTGCCTCAGGCCAGGTTTAAAGAATGCGACCGGATTGCGGTCATGACGCAGGAACTCAGAAAAATGGGGGCAAAAATCGAGGAGCTTCCTGACGGAATGGTGATTCATCAAAGCTCACTTCATTCCTGCGCTGAATTGGACGGGCATGGAGACCATCGGATCGTCATGTCTTTAGCTCTGGCAGGAATGGCAACGCATGGGGAAAGCATCGTGAGTACGGCCGAAGCAGCAAGAGTCACTTACCCTTGTTTTGCGGAAGACATGATTCAATTAGGAGCCAATATAAAATGGATTGAATGAGGCAAACTGTCTCAATCTGAGTCAAGTCATTTGATCGGGACCCGGACCGCTTCAGGAAGCACGCTCTCTTTATCTTATGAGAAATCAAGCCTGAGATCAAGAATACAGAAAAAATATTGCCTATGGTACGGATGTTGCTATTATCCGCAGTCACTTTCCATAATGCGTAACAACTCAAGAAAAAAGGAGAAGAAATATGGCTATGAAAGTTACTCCATTGGGAGACAGAGTCTTAGTGAAGAGATTGGATCCTGTACAAAAAACAAAAGGGGGCATTGTTCTTCCTGATTCAGCACAGGAAAAACCGAAAGAAGCGGAAATCATCTCCGTGGGCGAAGGAAAAGTCAATGACAAAGGGGAAAGAGTACCTCTTTCAGTCAAAGCCGGGGACCGCATTATTTTTACCTCTTATGCAGGCACCGAAGTAAAGATAGACGGAGAAGACTATATGATCATGCGGGAAGAAGACATCCTTGCAAAGATAAACTAATAAATAAGGAGACAATGAATCATGGGAGCAAAACAAATACGATATGAAGATGAGGCCAGACGTTCCATTCTGGCGGGAGTAGAAAAATTGTCCAAGGCTGTTAAAATCACTTTAGGGCCAAAGGGCCGCAACGTAGTTCTGGACAAAAAATACGGTTCCCCGACTATCACCAAGGACGGCGTTTCCGTAGCAAAGGAAATAGAACTGGATGAACCGTTTGAGAACATGGGCGCACAGATGGTGAAAGAAGTGGCTTCAAAAACTTCTGATGTAGCTGGAGACGGTACCACTACGGCGACGATTCTGGCAGAATCCATTTACAAAGAAGGTCTGAAAAACGTCACGGCTGGAATCAATCCCATGTCGTTAAAAAGAGGGATTGAAAAGGCAACGGAAGTCGTCGTAGAGGAGCTGAAAAAAATTTCCAAAGGCATCAAGGATTCCAAGGAGATCTTTCAGGTGGCTGCCATTTCCGCGAATGGAGACACGGAAATCGGAGAAAAAATTTCCGAAGCCATGGAAAAAGTGGGCAAAGACGGAACCATCACTGTGGAAGAAGCCAAATCCATTCAAACCACTCTAGACGTCGTAGAAGGAATGCAGTTTGACAAAGGGTATCTTTCCCCCTATTTCATCACCAATGCTGAAAGCAAGGAAGTGGTTCTGGAGAACGCCTATTTACTGATTCACGAAAAAAAGATATCCAGTTTAAAGGATTTGGTTCCGATTCTCGAAAAGGTGGCCCAGGCCGGTCGTGCTTTGTTGATCATTGCTGAAGACGTGGAAGGAGAAGCGCTGGCGACGCTGGTTGTCAACAAATTGCGCGGAACGTTAAAAATTGCGGCCGTGAAAGCTCCTGGTTTCGGAGACCGCAGAAAAGCCATGATGGAAGACATTGCCATCCTGACAGCCGGAAAGAGCATCACGGAAGATCTCGGCATCAAACTGGAAAACATCGAATTGAATGATCTGGGACAAGCCAAAAAAATCGTGATAAACAAGGACAACACCACGATCATCGAAGGTGAAGGCAAAAGTGCCGACATCAAAGCCCGGATCAAACAGATCAAAGATGAAATCCAAACCTCTACGTCCGATTATGACAAGGAAAAATTGCAGGAACGCCTTGCCAAACTGGCTGGTGGGGTTGCCGTGATTAAAATCGGGGCGGCCACGGAAACCGAAATGAAAGAGAAGAAAGCCCGAGTGGAAGACGCGCTTCACGCTACAAGAGCTGCCGTGGAAGAGGGGATTGTCCCTGGCGGAGGAGTGGCCCTGCTCCGTTGTCTGTCTGCCCTTGAAAAGATGAAGCTGGATCATCCTGAACAGCAGATTGGCGTAGATATTGTCAAGCGCGCTATCCAGTCCCCGCTTCGTCAGCTGGCGTCAAACGCAGGTTTGGAAGGCTCGCTGGTTGTTGAAAAAGTGCTCGTTGAAAAGGGCAACTTCGGATTGAATGTGGATACCGGAGAATATGGAGACCTGATGAAATCAGGAATCATTGATCCGACCAAGGTAACCCGGTCCGCTCTTCAGAATGCCGCGTCTATTGCCGGACTTCTATTAACCACAGAAGCGTTGGTAACAGACCTGCCGGAAAAAAAGGAACCTCCTATGGCGCCCGGCATGGGTGGCGGTATGGGTGGCGGTATGGGTGGAATGGATTACTAAAAAAAAAGAAAAAAATAGAGAAGACCCTGAATAATGTCGGGAAAATGATTTTTGCGCCATTATTTTTTCAGATCATTCTCTTTAATTTGTTTTCTTTTTTGATAAAAACGATCAAACCGGACAGGATTTTTTCCTGTCCGGTTTTTTTTTAAGAAATGAAGTTGATTAAAAATATTTCATTATGATAGAAGCATATCATGCAAAAGGAATCGATTTATGCCGACTTATGATTATGAATGCAATCAGTGTAAAAAAACTTTTGAAGTATTTCAGAGCATCAAGGCTGAAAAATTAAAGGAATGCCCGGACTGCGGGGGCCCTGTTAAACGCATCATTGGTACCGGAGCGGCGCTGATTTTTAAAGGTTCAGGTTTCTATGAAACGGATTTTAAAACGAAAAAAGGGCCAAAACCGGAAGAGAACAAACAGAAGACAGAAGAAAAAAAAACTGAATCAAAACCTTCAACTTCTGATAACCTAAAATCATGAGAATCGCCTTAACCTGCAATATCCGGCCAGCCGGTTACTCTGAAAAATACATCGAATGGGATGACCCTTCCACAGTCGAAACCATCATACAAGGTTTAAAAACTCTAGGACATGAGGCTGAGGTCGTGGACTGCATGCAAAGAGATGCAATCGAAGAGAAGCTGACAAGCATTAAACCGGATTTTGTTTTCAATATCGCTGAAGGTCTCACCGGAGAGAACCGGGAAAGCGTTGTTCCACAGTTACTGGAAAAATTGAATATTCCTTACACGGGTTCCGGGCCTGAAACGCTCATGAACTGCCTGAATAAAAGCAGAACCAAGACAAAATTGCAGAAACACGGGATCCCCACGGCAACCTGGTGTGAAATCGACAAACCGCTTGCCAAACTTCCGGAGAAAATGGCGTTTCCGGTCATCGTGAAACCGCTTTATGAAGGATCCTCCAAAGGAATCCATAATGATAACCTCGTTGACAACAATGAAAATCTTCTGAAAAAAACCGGAGAGCTTCTGGAAAAATTTCAGCAACCCATGATCGTTGAAACTTTTCTGAACGGCAGGGAATTCACTGTGGCGATGTTAGGTAACGGAGATTCTTTGAAAGTCCTGCCGATTGTGGAATTGAACTTTGATTCTCTGCCTGCGGAAGCCAACCGGTTATACAGTTTCGAAGCCAAATGGATTTGGGACAGAACGGAAAAACCGCTGGAAATATTCACCTGTCCTGCTAAATTATCGGAAGAACTGAAGGATGAAATTGAAGCCACTGCCCGGAATGCCTTCCGGATTTTAAACTGCAGGGACTGGTGCAGGATTGATTTGCGTCAGGATGCTTCAGGAAAAGTGAATGTGATCGAAATCAATCCCTTGCCAGGCATCATACCGGATCCCCATGCCAACTCCTGTTTTCCCAAGGCAGCAAGGGCGAAAGGGCTCAATTATATTGATATCATCAATTGTGTGTTAACCTCAGCCATAGAACGGAGCCAATGAATTCACTTCCTTATCAACATCCCGCCATATTATACAACCAAGTTCCCGGAGAAACCTATCGTCACGACGATGACAAGGTAGAAGATTCAACAGTCAGAGATTTTATCAAAGCCCTTCATCCTGTTGTTCCGGATGTGTTTTGTGTTCCCTATCCTTTCACACTTCCTGATATGATGGCCCTTCTGGAGAAAATCCGTGACAAGAATACGGATTTCATCATCAATTTCTGCGAAGAAGCCAACGGCATTTCCCACGGAGAAGCTTGGATTGCAGGTATATTGGAACTGCTGAATATTCCTTATTCCGGGAGCCCGGCAGAGACGCTGATATTTTGCCTGGATAAATTCAAAACCAGTATTTATTTAAAATCATTGGGAATAGCTGTTCCTGAAAGCGAGCTGATTGAATCCGATCAGGATTTAAAAACTCCCTCCTGCGTAAAAATCATCAAACCCTGTTGTGAAGACGGCAGTGTTGGACTGGTGCGTCAAAATGTATGCAGAACCCTTGATGAATTAAAAGCCGCCTATAAGATGATCAGAAAGCAGGTGGGTCAGCGTATTCTTATTGAAGATTATATTGAGGGGAGAGAAATCAATGTCTCGATATTGGATGGAGAAACGCTTCCCTTATCGGAAATTGATTATTCCAATATGAAATCAGGCCATCCTCATATATTGACCTATGAGGCAAAATGGCAAAAAAGAAGTGAAGCCTATATCGGGTCCAAGGCGATTTGCCCTGCAAAAATCAATTCACAGCTGGAACATAAAATAATTGACATGGCTCTTCATGTGTATCATGCGATGCGTTTGCGCCATTACGGGCGTGTTGATTTTCGTGTTGATCACAATGATAATCCATATGTCATAGACGTCAATCCGAATCCGTGTCTGAGTCCAGACGCAGGGTTTGTAAGGGCTTTAAAACAAAAAGGATGGGATTATAAAAAAATGATTGAAATATTTTTTAGAAAATGAAATTATCTATATAGTATGTTATGAATCCTAATAAAAGGATATTAATAAAAGTGACATTTCAACAGGCTGTGGAAAGTTCTCTTTCCGATGATGATGACCCGTGTAGACGGTGCTCATCATTTTTTTTCTTCGATGACTCTTTTCCGATCAATTTGAACAGCATATCTACTTTCATCCCAGTATGATCCAAAATGCATGGAGGAAATCAAATGCTTTGATTTTTTATTCTTTAGTTTAATAAAAGTAAATAATATACTAATGTTAATTAGAAGGATTCATATAAAATGAGAACAATTATTGATTATTTTTCAAAAACAATTCAGGAGAGCAGAGAATGGAAAGATTGGCGATGGCAATTACAACATCGCCTCTGCAAAAAAACAGAATTTGAACCATACTTGAAATTAAGTGAAGATGAAATTGAGGGACTCACTTCCAAGAAGCATTTTATTACTGCTGTCACTCCTTATATTCTCTCCCTGATGGACCCGAATGACCCCAATTGTCCTATCAGAAAACAGTTTATCCCTTCAGGAAAAGAAAAATATATTTCACCATTGGAAATGTCTGATCCATGCGGTGAAGACGGCCATTCTCCTGTTCCTGGAATCGTGCATCGTTATCCGGACAGAGTTCTTTTTCTTGCCACGGACATTTGCGCTGTCTATTGCCGTTACTGTACGCGTTCAAGACTGGTTGGACACAACAGCGGATTGCATTTCAATGAAACCGTGGAAAAGGGACTGGATTACATCCGAGGCAACAAAAAGGTCAGGGATGTTCTCATTTCCGGAGGAGACCCGTTATTGATGAGCGATGAACGGATCGAGATGATCTTAAAATCTCTACGAGAGATCCCCCATGTCGAATTGGTGAGAATCGGTTCCCGCATTCCTATTGTTCTGCCCCAGCGTATCACGGACAAATTATGCACCATGCTCGAGAAATATCATCCCTTGTTCATATCCGTGCATGTGAACAATCCAAAAGAATTGACTCCAGAAGTGAAGGAAGCCACATCGAAACTATGCAAAGCAGGCATTCCTTTAGGCTGCCAGTCGGTTCTATTGCGCGGGATCAACGATTCCGCGGAAACCATGAAAGCCCTGGTTCAAAAACTCCTCACTTTCCGGATCCGGCCTTATTATCTTTATCATTGTGATCTCGTAAAAGGTACCAGCCACCTGCGAACCTCCATCACAAAAGGGATAGGCATCATGAGAAAATTGAGGGGGTTCACAACAGGCTACGCGGTGCCGACCTATGTTCTGGACGCGCCCGGCGGAGGAGGAAAAATTCCCATTGAACCCAATAATATCATGTCTCAGAAAGACGGCATGGTTCGTCTGCGGAACTGGGCGGGAAAAATCTACGAATATAAAGAGGAAACCCAGTCCTCACCCAGAAAAAATCCGGAACACGTTCACGCTGAAGAAATGATGCTCAGTTTGAAGATATAAATGCCGTTTTTTTTTCCTGATGCTGTTTACATTGAACAAAGGGTCCTTTCTTTAGTCCATACACAGGAAATACTTTCAAACCTCCAAGGAACGCCTGTCCATATCGTGTCTCATCTGTCCGAGGTTGTCTCAAAAAAACCCCTTCCATCGGATAAGATCCTGATCCTGGCCAAACAGGAGGGGAAATTCTTAAAACCTTGTCCCTGCACAAAAAATCACATCTGTTGCGGATATTATTTCATCAATCTGGCAACCAACTGTCCTATCGGCTGCACCTACTGCATTCTTCAAGGATATCTGAACAATCCGTATCTGACAGTCTATACCAATTTGGATGATTTATTTACAGAACTTGATGAAACTAAAAGGTCTTTTCGAAAAAAATTTTTCAGAATCGGTACGGGCGAATTGACCGATAGCCTCATCCTGGATCACTTAACCGGACACAGCAGAAAACTCATTTCCTACTTTGCAAATTGGCATGACGCTCTCTTTGAATTAAAAACTAAAACGACACAAATCCAGCATTTGCCTGAAAAGCCCCCACCTTCCAATAACATCGTTATTTCCTGGTCATTGAACCCGGCCCGGATCATTCGCGAAGAAGAAAAACACGCGCCCTTGCTTGAAGAAAGGATCATGGCCGCGGCAACCTGCCTGAAAGCAGGTTATGGCGTTGGTTTTCATTTTGATCCCCTCATTCACTATCCTGAATGGGAAAAAGAATACAAAACAACCGTAAAAATCCTGTTTGATCAGATCCCTGCCGATAAAATAGCCTGGATCAGCCTTGGGGCATTGAGATACCCGGCAAAGATGGACAAAATCATCAGAACAAACCATCCTGAAAGTTCCATTGTATTGGGGGAATTATTCCCGGGGAAAGACGGGAAATACCGTTATTTCCGTCCGATCCGCGAACAAATGTACAGAACAATCACTGCCTATATCCGCAGTTTGAATAGAGCTGTGCCGCTGTATCTATGCATGGAAAGTCAATCGATTTGGAGCAAGGTGCTTTCTCGTCATTTCTCCTCGGATATTTTCCGGAGAACCAATTCCAGTCCCTCTCTGGCATAAGGATTTTCCTGTACGGCAAGAACCTGCCTGAACCGGATAAGGGCTTCATCATAGGATTGCAATGCATACGCAACATAACCCAGATTAGTCAAAGCCGGCAAATACGAAGGCTGAATTTCAAGACAGCGTAAATAAGCCCCTTTTGCATCGTTAAAACGGCCATTCGTAAAATAATGGTTTCCCAGATTAAAATACCCTATGAAAAAATCCCTCTGCAAAGAAGTAGCATGATGATAAAGAGTCACGCTATTGCGCCAGAAGGGGATCATATCGGAAGTGATTTTTCCCCACCAGATGAACAAAAAGCATAATAATATTATCCCTATTTTTTTTGGTATTTTCATCAGCCCATAAACGACAGGCACTACAACAAATAAAAGGGGTAAATACATATGACGGTCCGATATAAAGGAATAAGGAAGATACGGCATATCGATCAGTCCTGAGACAGGCAGAAGAAACAGAATAAAAGAGAACAGGCAAAATACCATCAGTCGATACTTCCTTCTTATCAGACTAAGAAACAAAGCTGAAATAGCTGTGACGAACACCGCAAAATAAACCCAATTTAAAAGAAACCCGCTTCCAGGATCCCATTTGGGATAAACCAGATTCAATTGCATAGGCCATAAAAAATTCCGGATATAGCCAGCCAATACCCTGGGAGCAAGAAGAAGATGCTCCAGAGCGGAAAAAGACGTCACTCTCCCGGCTGCGTAATATAACGTCACTTCCCTGTAATAATGGATGGAGCTAAAAATAAAGGTGATCATGAGATAAGGGAGATAAATGAAAAAACTTCTACACCCCCTGAAATCTTTTCCCCTATACCAATCCGCCAAAATAAAAATGACCGGCAAAAAAATCGCGCTCTGTTTAGACAAGAGGGAAAAGCAAAAAAAGACCAGACTCACAAAAGATGCTTTTAATGAGTCCGTGTCTTGTTGTGCCCTTTTTAAAAAATAAATCCAGGACAGCCAGACGAAAACTCCTGATAAAAGGCTTTTCTGTTCAGTGGCCCAGGCCACGTTTTCTACTCTCAGAGGATGAACCCCGAACAACGCGGCGCAAAAAAATGAAATCAACGGATTGAAACCCCATTTTCCGGTTAAGATAAAAACAAGCAGGACATTCATCAAATGAAGCACGATGCTGACCCAATGATAAAATCCCGCCGAATGTGAAGATGTTCCTGCCACCTTCGCTTCCAGATACCACAAGGTATCGGTTAATGGCAGATAGCTGGGCATATCAAAGGAAAACCATATCCTTTTCAGGGCATCGCTCTGGTGATACAAACCAACGTCATATATATTGATATTGTCATCCCAGTTCACGAATTCATTTTGAATCACAGGGAAATAAATGATGAACACGAGAAGAATCAATAATAGGGCGTATTGAACCTGAGTTGAAGACAGTGAACAGAATTTTTTTTCAGAAAGCATCTTGTAACTGGCTCAATCCAGAATTTTAGAGAGAATATCGCTCAATTTTTCGACCTGATAAGGTTTGGAGAGAACCGCCATAAAACCGCATTGTTTATAATCAGCCAAAATCGTATCCATGGAATAACCGCTTGAGACCAGGGCTTTGATCTGCGGATTGATTTTTATAAGTTCCTGCATGGTTTCTCTTCCCCCCATTCCCCCCGGAACAGTTAGATCCAATATCACCGCATGATAAGGTTTCCCTGAACTCAAAGATTTTAAATATTTATCAATCGCTTCCTGACCTTCCTTAGCAGAATCCACTTCATATTCCAGAAGAGAAAGGATTTTAACAAGAAGGTCCCTGACTATGTCCTCATCGTCCATGACCAGAATTTTTTTATGGGAGCCGGATTTCAACGGTACCTGGTGAGAGTCTGTTTCTTTTGCATCTGTTTTTTTCGTCAAGGCAGGAAGAAAAAAGGTGAAAACAGTCCCTTTTCCCGGCTCGGATTCAGCCATGATATGTCCAAGATGTCTCTGAATAATCGAATAAGCGTTGGCCAGACCCAACCCGCTTCCTTTTTTCTTTGTCGTGAAGTAAGGATCAAAAATTTTGGATAAAATGGAATCCGGGATCCCCACTCCCTGGTCCTTTACGATTACTTTGACATACCGGCCGGGAGAAAGCGGTAATCCTTCTCCGGATTTGATCTCATGATTACTCGCGCTGATTTGGATGCAGCCCCCCTCCGGCATGGCTTCCATGGAATTGATCAGCACATTGTGAATCACCTGATTGATTTGCCCCTCATCCATTTCAACCTCCTGAATTTCCTTATCCAGGACGAATTCAGCATGGACTTTGGAACCCCGCAAAACAAAAGAAGCGGATTCTTTCAGTAAAGAGGCGATGGAACCTGTTTTTTTCACAGGACTATCCCCCATGGAAAAATTGAGAAGCTGATGAGTCAGATTTCTCGCCTGAACCGAAGCCCGTTCAGCTTCCGTGAGGATCTCGATGATATTTTCACTCTCCCTGCCGGAAAACCCGATGAGTTCTCTCCTTGCCAGAGAAAGATTTCCCATGATCCCCACTAAAATATTATT
>JAFGBW010000291.1 GCA_016932965.1 Candidatus Auribacterota bacterium | reverse complement strand
TTCCGGATTAATTCAGTCTTCATCTGTGAAGATGGATGCGGATTTATACGGCCCATTAATTTCATTGTTCATAGGGAAAACCCCCTAAGGAAAAGGGGTAATATTTTATAAAATATCAAAACACAATCTCATTATCAATTTTTTTTGGCCGGCCATTTTTTGAATAAATCGTAAAATTGAATTTAAAAATAGTGGGCACTTCGACGTTGCTCAGCGTAGATTCTGTTGAATCCTAGCCCGAATTTCTCACCGTAGTTTCTATTACGACTATGGAAATCCGGTGCCTTCTGCGCCGGAGGTAAAAAACGACTTTGACACCCCAAGGTGGGGCTCCCAATTATTTCTAACACAAAGTAATTACTTCAGTTTATATAGTACCTTGCATCATACCAAAGGCTAACCCGTCCTACGGGCATTAGGCCATCATCCGTTTTTCATCTCCTATCCTCGAATTCATCTGGCTTTTCGCGGTCTCATCACGAAACCCGGGAGAAAAGCGGGCAAGCACGTCCCAACCGTGAATGATATTTGGGAAATCAATCGGAAGAATTCCCCGGATTTCTTCTTTCTGTTCGTTAAAAAATAAAGTCTCTGTTATCTAAAATAGCGATGGATGGGAACCCTGGGGTTCGTCTGCGGAGCCTGGGGATGGCTAAGCAGCGCGCCGAAGGAGCCCGATAGGGCAAGGCCAGTAAGGGGCCGCCGCAATCCTTCTTTATCCGTTTTTTTCCTTCGTAAAAAAACGGAGCAATTGGACATGAGATAATAGAGCATTAGATCAAGGTTCAATTGCTGTCTTTTTTCATTGTTCAAATTAAGGAATTTTTAATTTTGATGATGATTTTAGAATCCGGTAAAGCATCATGATTCCAATGACCGGACTTGACAGAAGCACTAGAAATACCTTTCCGCTTCCAATATCACAACAGCAATTACTTGTAAGAAGAAGCAGAAAGACAATAAAGAAATAATAAATAAAATATTTTATTATTTTGCCTGCATGCCTTATATCAGTGAGATGGACAACGCTGTCCTGATAAAGGTAAAGGCCGACGATGCCAAGGCCCGTGGCAATAATGCCATGCAGAGTGATATCAGGGATAAGGAATTCGCTAAAAGGCAGAAAAACCGCCAGGAAGCATATGGCAACTGAAATCCCGACGCTCAATTGGTATTTTTTTATCATTTTATCAAGAATAATAGAGCCTTGAAGATAGCGTTATGCAGCCAGGACAGCGCAGAAACGCGATCAATTTGCATTGTCTTTCCTTTTCGAGTTCTTCTGAAGAATGCGTAAGGAAGCTCGTATGTCTGATTGAAAACGCTGAAATGAGTAACATGCTGGTTTGCAATATGTTATATGATTCCTGGCATTACGAATCCTGAAGAATGGCATATGGCATATGGAAATATGAGGATATCTTTATCATTTTAAGCGGAAGCTCTTACGTATGAAGGTTCAACTGCCTGCGGCCGGGATAAGGATAATTCTTTCTTTATTTCTGATAAGGCCAGTTGCTCCAAATAATGATCCACAAAAGCTTCGCTGGCTGGGGGAAGTTCCAGTCGAGTTTGATCGGCGATTCGTAATTGCCCAACAGGGAAAAGTGCATCCACATCAAAATCAAAGTCAAATTCGTCCTTGATCAATATGGCCGCTTCCCGGTCAGATAAATCCAAAGGCAGGGCTTTGCAGAAAGTAATATATTTGGTAAATCTTTCAAGAGCTAAACGGCTTCTGGTTTGCCATTTTTCTCCTTTTTTAAAGGAAAAAATATTTGTTAGTATTAAAGGATTAGCAGAGGCAGGATGTATTTGATCTGTTAATTTCCCGGCATTCTGATCCAGTTGCCTGTATACGATTCGGTCAGAAATCAGTTGGGTAGGAAGTTTCTGCATAGATAATATAGTTATAAAAGAAAATATACTGCTAACAATGGCCACAAGTAAATCCATTTGTTCACTAGAAAAGCCCTTTCCTAATAAATAAAGCATCAAACCAAAGTAAGGGAAAGCAATGAAAACAGTAGCGAACAATTTCCAAATGGCGCCAATAAAGTCGCTCTCGGTGGAACCCCCTGTATTTTCATCTTTATCAAAGACACTTCTGAATCCATAGACAGTGGCCCAAAGAGCTCGTCTTTCATAACTTCTTATTTCGGCATAAGTACGGAAAATTTCTTTTAGTGCCGCTATATTCATATTTCCTGAATTAACTGCAGCTTCCAGCATATTTATTTTAAATTTTTTGGAATAAGCATCTTTAACCAATTCCGCAAATTCTTTTGCAGTTTCTAAAGTAAGCAGGCCTTTGAAAGCCGCATTGAACAGGATTCTTTCCACCTTTGAGTTCTTTTTAATTTTTTTAGGTAGATTGTTCTCGATTTTTCCCATAATCGCATACGATTCAAGAATGTTCTCCGATATTTCCGCACCTGTTAAAGCATCTAAGAAAGCCTGAATGTATTTTTTTCTGGAAAAAACCCAGCTCAGGGTATTGATAATCTTATCCCTATTTTCACCAGTAAACCATTTTTGGTCCTGCATACGTGTGAGTGCTTCATCCAATTTTATATTATCAATTTTTTTCGTACCTACTGATACAATGACAGCCTGCCGGATAACAGCTATTAATGCATAGGGATTATCACGATAAACATCATCCGCTGTGGCAGGAGGAGCCCCTATAATTTTTACTTTCGGAAGATCAGCTTTGACTAAAGCTTTTGGCTCTTGTAATGCTGGATCTACCCCACCGCGAGCTTCAGTGTATCCGTCTAAGCCTCTTTCTCTATAAATTTCTTCTTGGATTATTCGAAGCGCTTCCGGGGGTATAATAGGAGTATCTCTATATTGTTCCACCCGGGGCAGAACCTCTTCTATCAATATTGTGTCCAGATTGATTGGGGAGGATAAGTTAGCCACTTCTATAGCTATGCCAGCCAGAAAAAAGGGAGACAATAAAGCCTGACCAGTTTTGAATGTTTCCACGGTTTTTGTCAGTTGTTCAAGTCCTCTGTAGCCGTTTAAACCCCCCATTTCAGGAGATTGAGATATATTTATTTCCATCTTCTCCAATAACATGAGCGTGACTTCTAAACATTTGTCGCTACGTTCTATGGTTTTTAAATAATTCAATACAATTCTTTTCTTTGCTTCAAACTCATCTGAAGGCCCTTTAAAAATAAGGCGCAAAATTTTTATAAAACTCTGTATATTGGATTCATTGACAATGCCTAGATCCATGACTTCCTGAATATAATCTTCAAGTGTCTGCCTTGTTAATGTGTTACAACCAGCAAGAACAAGTGCCAGATCAAGATCGGTTATTAGCCCTGAAATGAGGACCATATTTGTTTTATAAACCGAAGTATTGTCATTACTGAGTTCCTCCTTTTTTGTCCAATTGGCTCCTGCTTTTTTATCAGAAGGAATGAGGTAATAAATGTCATTCTGGGTGAAATAAATGATAATGCCCGCTCCCTCTGCAGACATAACATGCCTGACTTGCGAAGTTAATGTTTCCATTAAGGGACCAATGTTTGCCCAGGAATGATCATTGAGCCATTCCACAGAACTAGTGAGAATTACCTGCTGGAAGTCGGGATCTTTCGGATTCATCATGCTCATAGGGGCTAACTGAATAGGAGCAGAATAAAGCAAAACAGATTCTGTTTGATAACTCAGAATTATCAAGATAGTAATAAATAAGTTAAAAGATTTATTCATGTTTATTTATTACCTGTTTTTTCTAAAAAAGTCAAGTAAGTTGCGGGAGTTACACTTTTGGAAAATCACGTGATGTTCATGCATTGGATGAAAGTGACGGTAGCAATGCGGATTATTGATAGAGATTTCCAGTACAGGAGTCGAATCCATGTCTATTTTTTGTGAAATGCGTTAAAAGGATACAGAAAAATAATCCGGGGAATCGGGACAGGTAAAATATTTCATTGAATTGAGATATTTACCCTGTCTTCTTATTTCTTCGTCCTTTTATTCCTTTTGGCTCCAATGGATTCATAAAATTCCACCAGAGAAGGACTCGGATATTTTCTGGATAATACAGTATCAAAGGGAGTCATTCCCCATCTGTTTTTGGCATTGATATCGGTTCCTTCAGACAGGAGTACTTTTACCGCATCAAGTGATCCCCCCTGCGAAGCATAATGAAGCGGCGTATCGCCGTTTATATCCTTTTTATTGACGTCAGTTCCTTTGGAAATCAGCAGTTTTACCGTTTTTTTAAACCGGAAAGGGAACAAAAATGTAAAAAGGTTGCGTCATTGTAATCTTTGTCAGGAGCATTCAGGTTTTTATTCTGTTTTATATAAGATTTTACAAATTCATCATCGGTGTTACGAAAGCCCTGGGGAAAAATCTGAAAGTCTGCTTGAAAAATCAGAACGAAAAAGATGAGTATGAATCTTCCCGGTTTCATCATACAACAGATTAGTTCTCCTGTTTTCATTGGTCAAGCAGGTTGATGAGCCTCGGATTGTCCCGCAGAAAAGGGATTTTTCTGCGTATGAAGCCGGTTTGGTAAGGATTGATTTCACAGGTCAGGTATGTTTCTTTCTCATTGCCTGATGCCAGACATTTGCCCTCCGGATCAAAAATGAGCGACATCCCGGGATAGTGAATCCCGTTTCCGTCAGAGCCTGTCCGGTTGACGCCGATCATGAAACACTGGTTTTCGATGGCACGCGCTTTTAAAAGGGCCTGCCAGTGGTCTTTTCTTTCTGACGGCCAGCTGGCGATGACAATAATCATTTCAGCTTTTTTTGCAACGGGCTTGAATATTTGAGGAAACCTTAGGTCATAACAGATGAAGATACTGCATGGCGTTTTATCCAGTTTGAATAGGACCGGTTTTCTTCCTGGAGTGAAAAACCGGTCTTCACGGGCATAGCTGAACAGATTCATTTTTGCATAGTCTGCTGTGAGACATCCTTTCCGGTTATACGCAAGGGCCTTGTTGAAAACGGTTTTTTTAGAGGCCCTGAAAGCCAGTCCTGCAATGATATTGATGCTGTGCTTTTTTGCCATTGCCGGGAGCATGCTAAGGGTCAAGCCGGTTTTTTTTTCAGCAGTGGCTTTGGTATTCATGGAAAAACCCGTGTTGAACATTTCGGGAAAAATAACGGCATCACAGTTTTCATCTGAGGCCTGTTCTATGAAACGCTGTGCGGTTTCGCAATTGGCCGGGATCGACTCCCATTGGGGATTCATCTGTATCAGCGCCAGTTTCATAAAAACAACCTGTTAGAAAATGTTGATTTCCGGTTCTTTTATTGCCTGAAAAAGCTTCTCATGAAAAGATAAAAAGAAGCGGAATTTAAGAAAATAAAATTGAGACAGGATCAGCAGGATTTAATATATTTTAACCGCGAATCGCGGTTAATTTTTTTATTTTAACCACAGGGGGACACACAGATATCCTCAGATTATTTATTAATAAAAATTTTTTGAATTATTATTGTTCGGGCCAATTCGCGTTAATTAATGGTTTATTTTTTTATCCAGAATAATAGTGCAGCCCATGAATGTTCGGCTTAAAAATGAGGAAATAAGATGAAATACAATAAAATAAAGGGTTTTATTGAAAATTTAAAGAAGCCGGACATAGAATTGAGAATTCAGGATTCAGAATTCAGTAGAAACGCTTTCGGCGTTTTGAATGAGATCATGAAATCGTTCGGCTGCCTTGCAGCCCTTCTGTGTCGCAGCGTAGCGGAGAACGCGACCAACGGGAGTCCCCCTTTGGGGATGGAGGCCGAAGGCCGGAACAATACTGAATTCTCAATTCTGAATCCTTTAAAACATCGCATAAAGTAAAAACCTGAAAATAGCATAAAACGATAATTGAAAAATAAACCGGACAGTAGTGAAATGGCGAGAAGAATTAAAGGAGGCCTGATATGATGCCGATTGCTCCATTGATGATTGAACATAGACTTATTGAACGCATGATAAAGTTGATGAGAGACAAACTGGAAACAATTAAAAAAGATGGCAAAGCCGACATAGTATTTATCGATACTTCCGTGGATTTCATAATGACTTATGCTGACAGATGTCATCACGGAAAAGAAGAAGATATTTTATTTAGAGATTTAGCTAAGAAAAATATTTCAAATGACCATCAGGGGATTATGCATGAGCTTATCGAAGAACACAAAATGGGTAGGAATAACGTTAAAAAGTTAATTGAAGCAAAACAAAAATACGCACAGGGTAACAATGATGTTTTAAAGGAGATAGTGTCAAACATGGAAATGCTTGTTAAGTTTTACCCTAAACATATCGAAAAAGAGGATAAGCATTTTTTCCTGCCATGCATGGGCTATTTTACAACAGAGGAAAAAGATAAAATGCTTAATGAAATGCGGGAATTTGACCGGAAGATGATTCACGAAAAATATACAAAAGTCGTTGAGACTTATGGAGGATAGCATGAAAATCGGAGTCGTAATTTCAAGTAATGACGCGGAAACCTGCTGGAACGCAATTCGCTATGCAAATTTTGCTATTGGAAAAAAGGATGAAGTCAAAATTTTTTTTATGGGTAAGGGTGTTGAATATCAGAAAGTAACAACAGATAATTTCAATACGATTGAGCAGGCGGAGAAATTTATGCAGTTAGGCGGTAAGATTTATGCTTGCGGAAGCTGTATCAAGTCAAGAGAACAGGAAGGATCGCAAATGTGCCCGATTTCTACCATGAAAGATATGTATGATATCGTTAAGGAAAGCGATAGAGTCGTAACCTTTTAACATGAAAGGAAAAATCATATTAAAATCCATAGGTATAATTCACACGCCTTATAAGGAACCCAGAGGGATACCGATCCAGGGCAGGTTTGAAAAAGACGTTACTGGTCAGGCCGAGGTATTTGTAGAGTATCAAGACGGCCTTAAAGATATTGAAAACTTTTCTCACATCATCTTAATTTATTATTTTGATCGTTCTAAGGACGAAAAGCTTATTGGAAAACCATTCCTTGAGGATGAGCGACATGGAATATTTGCAATAAGAAGCCCTCATAGACCTAATCATATTGGACTATCTATTGTGAAGTTACACAAAGTTGATGGGAATATAGTTACTTTTTCCGAGGTTGATATGCTGAACGGCACTCCTTTGTTAGATATCAAGCCCTATGTTTCGCATTTTGATTCAAGGGAAAACGTGAAAAACGGCTGGATTGATAAACATTTCAGAAACGGTAATATACCTCAAAGAACAAAATTAACATGAAAATCTCAATCTACATCCGTATATCAACCGAAGATCAGGCAAAGGAAGGATATTTTCTTGAAGTACAGAGAGAAGTTCTTGAGGTTTTTGCTGTCCGGGAAGGGATATCCGATAGGGGGGGGGTGGATGATAAAACATGAAAAATATGCAAAAAAAGCAGATCATAAATAGTTCCGAGGTATTATTTAATCGTGTAGTTTCAATTCTTGAACAGGCGAGAAACAATGTCGTCCGTTCAGTTAATTCTAACATGGTGATTGCTTATTGGCTGATCGGGAAGGAGATTGTTCAGGAACTCCAGGCCGGAGAAATTCGGGCAGAATACGGACAACAAGTTGTTGAGAATCTTTCTATCCGGTTGACTGAAAAATACGGAAAAGGTTTTTCCACAACAAATCTCTGGTATTTCAGGCAGTTTTATCAGGTTTATTCCAATCGGATTGAGATTCTCCACCCGTCGGGTGGAGAATCTAAAAACAGAAAAATTCCCCACCCTAAAGGTGGAGAATTGGCGGTGATTAATA
>JAFGBW010000290.1 GCA_016932965.1 Candidatus Auribacterota bacterium | reverse complement strand
CGAAAGGGAATTTCTGGGAAGGGGGGTGTCTTATTGTTCGATTTGCGACGCTCCGTTTTTTAAAAACAGGAAAGTGGTGGTTGTAGGCGGAGGGAATTCCGCCTTCACGGCTGTGATCGACCTTCTGAAAGTCGCGTCCGCCATCACGCTGGTCAATTTCGCAAAAGGGTTCCAGGCTGATCAGGTGCTCATCGAGACAGCCAAAAAAGGAATTCAGGCCCATTTTTTGGATAATCACGCTGTTGTGAGAATCGAGGGGGATAAAAAGGTGAGCGGAGTGCGGGTTAAAAACAGGGACACTTCCAGGGAGAATCTCATAGTGGCTGACGGCGTATTTGTGGAAATCGGGCTGTCTCCCAATACCGGCCCCGTGAAAAATCTGGCGAAGTTAAACGACTTGGGTGAGCTCATTGTCAATGCGTCCTGTCAGACCGGTATAGAAGGGCTTTTTGGTGCAGGGGATGTCACTTCCGTCCCCTACAACCAGATCGTCATTTCAGCAGGAGAAGGCGCCAAAGCCGCCTTGGCGGCATATGATTATCTGATCCGGATATGATCGGTTGAGTTTTTATGAGGATCAGTATGAAGGGAAACTCTTCTTTTTTTATCCACTAAATTCACTAAAAGATCGAAAGTTTTTCACTTCGTAAAAAATTATAATACAATTCTTTCATATTGGACCGCGGACATCCTGTCCTTGCCTAAAGGCGACTTTGTCGTCCCTCTACGCCATCCTGGCTTCGAGTCGAACTTTGGATAATGCCCAAAGTTTATCAATAAACCTAATTTCTTTTCTCTGTTTTTTAATTTCGAGCTTGGGTTTCTCAATAAATGGTATATTTTGATGTTCAAACTCAATCTTTAAACACTCTTGATAAACTGCTTCCAGGAATCCCGGACCTTTATCTTTGTATACTTTAAAACATGCACCTGTAATTTTATAGGATTCTTCTTTATATAAAATTTTCGTGTTTTTAGTGCTTTTCGTGGTATCTAATAAATTGATTGTCATATTTATCTCAAGGATGACAGCAGGTTCCCATGTAACCGCCGATGAAATTTTTTGTAAAGGGTGCGGGAAGATCTTTTTTATAAAAAAGATCTTCCCGCGGATTTCATCCTTTTTTAAATATTCATTCCATCTGAGGGAAGTCCCTCATGAACATGAACACGGCGTCATCGCCTTCCAGATAGGTTTCCTTGGAGGTGGAATAGGACCCGACCCTGACCATGAAAAACGATTTCCCTTCATCATCATAGAATTTCACGACATAGGAAGGATCGGTAAACCCGAAATCCACGCCTTCTTTTCTGGACATGGCTGTGCGGCAGGTACTGTTTTTCAGCGCTTCTATGAATTGAGCCGGTTCTGTGTTCACAGGCAGCTCATTTTTTTCGAAATTCCAGACTCCCCTTTCATTCTGCTGAAGAATACTGGATTTTTCCTGTTTTTGAATCTCGATTCTCGTTGTTTTATCCATGACAGCGGAAAAAGGTTTTTCCATCATGAAATAAAAGGGATCCTCAGGAAATTCGTCTTCTGAAACGGCCTTCATGGCTCCGGCTGTGGAAGACCCGTTTCTCTGCGCGAAACATAAATCAGGCTGATTTTTGTCCGTGAAGAGCTCCACCTTTTCGGATTTATCGGGATCGTCTTCGTAGTGGAAGGTGACGGTCAGGAACGGATTGGAGAGGGTCCTGTTTTCAAAGGAAAGCACTTCCCTGACTGCGAACCTAAGAACCAGATTCAATATTCTTCGGGATGAAAAAAGCCAGGCATAGGGATGCTCCATGGTCCATTCGTTTTTACGCCCTTTTAATACGAGCGAGGTATCTGATGATGAAAAGTGAAACACCGCCTTTTCAAGGGTCATGATTTCCCCTTCCAGGAGATTTCCTGCGGCCAACTGCTCGAAATCAAGATTGAATACTTCTAACAGGTTTGAGTCCAGTTCGAATCCCATGCCGTCTTTTTCGAGTTTGGCCCAGCGTTTTCCGTTGTGTTCTGATCCGATGAGCAGTGATTTGCTTTTTTGGTTAGGCCCTCTCGCATAGACATAACACCAGGGGCTAGCCACGCCGGATTCTTCATCGGAAATGGGCGTCAGATGAAGCTCAGAGAGGTCCAGACGGGTTAAAAGGGTGATGAATGCTTCGCTCCGTTTCTTCAGCGCCTGCCATATCCGTCCCTGGTGGTCCCCCACCACGTACAAGCCGTGCATATGGCGTAAAAATGTTCCGCGGCCGGGCATGAACCATTTGACTTCAGACGGCTGTTCCTTCAAAAAATCGAACGGCTCCGTATCAGCATAGGCGGCAGGATTCTTACTCAGTTCATTAACCAGTGATTCTTTAACTGTAAAAACAGACGGCTCCGCATCCAGCTGAGCATAGTATTCCTCCTGGCCTTCCACTTTCTTGCCGATCTTGATCACGTTAGCTTGATTTTTGGACTTTAAAGTGACTGTCCATGCCGGGGAGTCCAGTCCAAAATCGGCAAGGGTCCGGTCATTTTCACGCCAGTTGGGGAAAACATTCACGCGGATCACTTTTTCAAACTGGGTGAACAAACGCATGCATGCTTTGTTTGAAGCCGGATGGGAAAAGGGTTTTTTCAGACGGAACAGGTCCCCGTATTTTTCAAGGGTGATGCCGCTGAAGGATATTTCTTGAAGCGAATTCTCGGGGAACTGCAGGGCGGTGTTTTTATTCTTGATGCGTTCATCCGTGGTTGTTAAGCGGCTTTCCACCAGAAGAAGATAGAGAATGACTAGGCCTAAGAGGATGAGAACAACGGTCAGTCTTTTCGGCATTAATATTTCCCTTTGGGCCTAACCCGTTTTTCTCACCGTAGTTTCTATTACGACCGTGAAAATCCGATGTCTTCTGCGCTGGAGTTAAAAAACGACTTCGACATATTGCAATATGCCATCATCCGTTTTTTTATCTCCTATCCTCGAATTCATCTGGCTTTTCGCGGTCTCATCACGAAACCCGGTGAGAAAAGCGGGTTAAGTCCGCTCCTTTAAGATGAAAGATATGCAAGTTTTCTATTTCAAATAATACATATAAATTGAGATTCACTGTCAATGTGAAAGTCAGATTTTCTGTTCGATAAAAATATTTTTTAAGAGATTGATAAGAAGAAAGTGCAAATTCAGGAATCATAATCTGGAATATTTCACTGAACAAGCGAGGCAGAATATTGTTACCGGGGATGATTTTTTGCTTCAAAAAATCATCCCCGGCGGATTGATTTTCTTAAAAGGCGGGTTTGGGAGGAAAACTTCTTTTGGCAAAAGAAGTTTTCCTCCCAAAATTCCCTGCTCCTTCCCTTTTATTTCCCCGCACGCCTCATTTGCAATAACTGATTCAGGGCGGGGATGATTTCAATAGCGCTGCCGATGATACCAAGGCTGGCGATGCTGAAGACAGGGGCATCGGGATCGGTATTGACGGCGATGATATGGTCACTGGTCTGCATGCCGACTCTGTGCTGGACAGCGCCGGAGATGCCGCAGGCGATGTACAGAGTTGGCCGGACGGTTTTACCTGTCTGGCCAATCTGGTGGTCATAACTCAGCCAGCGGGAGTCCACTGCCGCGCGGGTGGCGCCAACCACTCCGTCTAAAATGGCGGCCAAATCCTTTAACATGGAAAAATTCTGCCCTGAACCCATGCCCCGTCCGCCGGAAATAATGATGTCCGCACAGGAGATATCATTCGTTTCAGATAAACTGATTTTCATGTGTTCGATGATTTTCACCGGAATATTTTTTTCCTTAAGATCAATCTTCTCAAAGATGATCCGGCCGTTTTTTTTCGGATGGTATGCAGGTAAAGGAATGACCCTGGGCCGGACCGTGGCCATTTGCGGACGGTGATGCTCGGTTAATATGGTCGCCATGAGATTGCCCCCGAAAGCAGGCCGGGTCTGTTCCAACAGTCCCCTGGTGTTGATCTTAAGGCCTGTGCAGTCAGCAGTCAGTCCGGTTGAAAGCTCCGCCGCAACAGAACCTGCCAGGTCCCTGCCCTGCGTGGTTGCGCCCATAAGAAGAATGTCCGGTTTGTATTTTACCACCAGATTTGTCACCGCTTGAGTGTATGGTAATGTCCGGTAGGATGAAAGCACCGGGTCGTCCACCACAAAAACATGGTCCGCGCCAAAACCAAAAGCACTTGGAACAAGACTGTCCATCTGGTGCCCGCAGACAATGGCGCCAAGTAAAGATCTTGAATCACGGGCAAGGATTTTTCCAATCCCCAGTAATTCCTGTGATACCCGGGCGATTTCATTGTCATGGTGCTCGAGAAAGATCCATACTCCTCCAGGCTGGATGACAACGGTATTGTCCCCTTCAAAAATGACATCATCGGATTTGTCCGGGGATGAGGGTTTTGTTTTTTTCCTGGAATGATCTTCCTTGGTGTTCAAAAGGCCTGCTTCCAGCATGTAGTTAAAAATAACTTCAGCGCCGTGAGAGGGATTATCAGCGGCGATTTTATTACCGCCGGAACGGAGAGGCGGAGTGAAAATATGTTTGACTTTCGACGGCGAACCTTTGAAACCGAGCTGTTCGGGGTTCAAACCCAGATCATGATTGGTGAGGACAGGTATGTCTGCCCTGAGCGACCGGATGAGGCCGGGCAGAGTCGCGTAACGGGGTTCGTTGATTTCTTTTAACACCGTGACAAGAGCCGGCAGGGGGGAGGTGACTTTTTCATAGGCGCCTTCGAGTTTTCTGCGGACAGTGATGGTGCCGGCGGAGAGATCCATGTTTAGTATCTGGTCCACGTAAGTCAAAGGATTGAATTTCAGTCTGGAAGCGATTCCAGGACCGACCTGGGCTGTATCGCCGTCTATGCTCTGCTTGCCGCACAGGATCAAATCCACTGGATCTGTTTTGGACAGATATTTGACGGCTCCGGAAAGAGTCAGACTTGTCGAGTTGGTGTCCGCGCCGGCAAAGATGTGATCACATACGAGATATACGGAATCCGCGCCAAGGGACAAGGCTTTTCTCAGAGCTTCTTCGGTCTGAGGAGGCCCCATGCTGATGACCGTCACCCTGCCTTGATATTTTTCCTTCAGCCTCAAACCTTCCTCGATGGCGTGAACATCATAGGGGTTGATGATGGAAGGCACACCTTCGCGGATAAGGGTGTGTTTTATCGGGTCAATCCTGACTTGGGTGGTATCAGGCACCTGTTTGATGCAGACAACGATATGGAGACCGTTCATGGATGGGCCTTTTTCTGTTTTTTTCCGAAACTCAACAGCTTAATAAATCCGATCAAGAGTCCCATGATCCAGAATTCACGCCAGGCAGCGCTGAAATTATGTCTGTTAAAAAGGCTTTGAAAAAAAGTGAGTGAATTTTCCGAACGATTGACCTTTTTAAATATTAGAAAAGGGGAAATAAAATATTCCTGGTTGAACGGCCAGAATAACAGCACACCATAAGGAGTGCGCCTGTCTTCAGTCAGAAAATCCAGAAAAACATGGAAGTAATAACATAAGAAAATCACCAGGGCGTATTTCCAGTACCCCCCTTTTTTTCTGAAAAACCAGGCTGCAATCATTCCCACGAGAAGCGCCGCGCCTAAACTGTGTGAAATGCCGTGGTGATACAGATTCGGACTCCCTATCAAAAACCCGGGCAGGAAATCAAGGTCCGCTGAGTTCGATATAATGATTAAAAAAAGAACATCCTGCCATTTTTTATCAAAGAAACGCATGGGCTGTACCTGGGCGACAGCCAATCCGGCCAGAGTATGCGCTACAGGAAGAGGCATGTCTATCCTCCTCTCTCTTCATTGCAGAAAATAGTAAGGTTTTTTTGTCTAAAGGGAATCATTTTCTGCCCATGATAAAATCTATCGGAGGTTATGTAAACCGAGAATGATGCGAATTGCGGGAGTAGTTATTTTTTTGCGAGCGCATGCGAGCAGTTCCCCCCCCCTTCTGTGCTCTTCGTGTCCTTCGTGGTGAAAAAATATATATGCCAGGTTCAGTGGCTTCATAATATGAGACTATGATCAGATAACCATTTCGGGCGTAAACCGTTGGCAAAGGCAACTGATTACAGATCCAAAAGTCCGATATTGACGAGATCTTTCAGGTCCAGTAACCCCAAGGGTATTTTGTCCTGATCCACCACCGGCAATTCTCCGATCATGAATTCTTTCATGATCCCTACTGCTTCCAGGGCGTAAACGGATTCTTCCACATATTTGGGGTTTCGAGTCATGACTTCTGACACCGGGCCGTCTATGAACACGAGAGAACGGTTCAAATGACGGCGAAGGTCTCCGTCTGTAAAAACCCCGACCAGTTTTCCTTCAGATGACACGATAATGGCCGATCCGGCGCGTGCGGATGAAACAGCTAACATGACTTCCTTGACCGGTCTTTCCTCGGAAAGAATAGGACAACGTTCATCTGTCCGCATGAGATCCTTAACAGTCAGTAATTTTTTTCCCAGGGACCCTCCCGGATGGAAAAAGGCATATTGTTTTTCATCAAAATGGCGGATTTTCAGCAGAACAATGGCCAGGGCATCACCCAGGGCCAGCATGGCTGTCGTGGAAGTGGTGGGCGCCAGACCCATTGGACAGGCTTCTTCGAGGCTGCCCAGTTCCAAAACGATGTCCGCGTTTTTCCCGAGAGTGGAAGAACGGTTTTTAGTGATAGCTATCGTTTTGCTGCCGACCACCTTCAGCATGGGAAGAAGACGGGTGATTTCCTCGGTCTCCCCGCTGTAAGATAAAAGGATGACCACATCCTCCTTTCTGAGCATGCCCAAATCTCCATGCATGGCTTCAGCAGGATGCATGAAAAAACTGGGGGTGCCGGTGGAAGCCAGAGT
>JAFGBW010000289.1 GCA_016932965.1 Candidatus Auribacterota bacterium | reverse complement strand
GCGCACGCCTCTGCCAGTTTACGTTCAGCCCAGGAGGCAACCGCTGCTTTCAGGGAAAGCAATGATGCCTCTGAACGATTCCTTCATGAAGAAGTACGCTTGATAACTACTGCACTGAACATTTTTCCAAACCCTGAACAAGAGATATTAACGCTACCACTCCTTCTGAATGAATTGAATGATCAATTAATTGAACTGCTGACAGATGCGGGCAGAACTGAACAAGCTGACACGGCGCTCTATGAGCAATATCTCACTATATCCCAGGAAGAAGTCACCTTATTGGGCAGGATAAAAGGCCAAGGTAAAGAAATCGATCCCAATCTTTTAGCCCAATACAAAACAACCCATGAAGAATGCCGGAAATTGTATTCACAATTCATCGCGTTGACCGGCCCAAACCGGGCAACGGTGATTGCTTATCAGAAGGCCTTGAATTGCGCCCTGACCATACGCAATCTTTGCGAACCGTATAAAAATGACCTGGATAGAACCAAACGCAGGGCATACACCGATGCGGTTCGAAATGTTGAAGCGGTTGTCACTCATATCCGGAGGGCAAATGAACTGGCAGGTGAAAACGCAGCAGCAATAGCGGATATTTTTTTAGAAGAGCCCATTCCATCCCGGGCCACGATGGCCCATGAGACGAGTTCCTCCGCTGCCATGGCTTATATTGATTTGGAATCCACCCAGAAGGCAAATGAAAGATACCAGGAAATCGTCGCCCAGGTCAGGGACGCTGAAAGAAGTCTGGAGGAAGCACGCCAGGCCATTGCCGAAGACACCCGGCTTCTGGAAGACCTGACCAGATTCCAAAAACAAATCGAGGAAATGATTCAATCCGGTGAGGTCTTGTCTGCTGAACTGAGAGAGAATCTCGACAATGACACGTCAGTCAAAGCATGGCAGACCGCTCATGAACAAGCAAATCAAGCCCACATGCTTGAAGCCTCAAGCAAAATAAACTTAGCTATCCAGGCAACTAGATCTTATGGGATATCTCAAGATCCAGATAAACTACAATTATACGAATCTGTCAATATGTTAGATAAACAAAACCGGGCTTTATTTGATGGCGGAGAAAGAATGGCTCAAGGCTTGAATGCAACTGCCAGACTCCATTTGTTAAGAAATCTGATCCGGGAAAGAGAATATCAGCTTCGTTATCAGACTCTTTTGTCAATGATTGAGGTAAAAGCAGAAGGTCTTAGTTTTCCCTTATCCCTGGATGAACAGGGCCAGGATTATATTGATCTCCTGCTTCAGCTCCCTTCACTTGCCTCTGCATGGCTGGATGCCAATGAGAAAACCCTTCAGTCAGCCAAAAAGATAAATGAAGCTGGAATTATCGCAGATGCCGTACAAAGACAAAAAAGTTTCTGGACAGATCAAAGCGTTCTTTTTGCTCAGGCGAAAAAAATAGTTGAACTGGCGAAGCTTTCCGATGAGGCGGCAAACAAATATGAAGGAGAATTGACTGCAGCCATAGAACAAAATCCCCCAGAAGTGGGTGAAAAAGCAGTTCAATATCGCCGTACAGTTTATAATACATTGGATTTATATAATACTGCCAAACTCTACCTGCAGACTTTAGTGCAGTATGCCACCTCACAAACAGCCTACGCTGATGATCCTGAGCTTAATGCGTTAAGAGAAGCAGTGGCTAATCCGGGAACAGCCGTGAGAAACTATACGTTCAGATTTGTCAACCTCCCGTCAGTTGATGCAAAACGCCGTGCAGAAGCCGCTGAAAAACTAATGCCGCCTGACCAATTGATGGAAGATGCTCGCCAGGCTGTCCAAAAAGCGCAGGCTGCATCAGAAAAGGACGCCCAGTTACTGGCCAGCCTTAACAGAGATACGGCCAGTGAAAAAACATTTAGAGAGCAATGGAATTCCAATACCTGGTATGGATATTTAGTCATGTTGAGATTTGATGCAACGGAATGGCAAAAGGCCAATACCGATGCCAACAGAGCCTGGCAGGAAGCAGAGCGCAAAATAAAAGTGGCCCAAGAAGCAGTCGCTACATACCTCCGCTCTCCTGAACCTGCCAAAGCAGGATTATTCCAGGCTGTCCAGGAATTAAGCCAGACATCCAGCGCAATCGCTGATATTGCGCAAAGAAAAACCAAAGGCGAAGCCATCCTGGCTAAGATCCCGTTTTTACAGGCCCTGCAACAGGAATTGGCACGTCAGGCTGAATATACGGCTGTTTTGTCACAGGTTGTCAGTGGAACACAAGCTCTTTCATTCCCTCTGCAGGCAGATGCTGTAAACAGGGACTATATTGATCATCTGATGCAACTTCTGGATGCTGTCAAAGCATGGCTGGACGCTAATCAGGAAACCCTGAAGTTAGCCAACGAGATAATTGATCCTGCCGAGGAGAAAGTCATCGGTGAAACACAGCAAAGGCTGAATGATTTTTGGACGGATAACAGCCTCCTTTTTGCCACTGCCATGAACATCATGGACCAGGCAAAAAATGCAGAACGGGCAGCAGAAGAATACCGTGTTGATTTGGCAATAGCACAAAGCTCCTGGGCAGCTGGTGCCGATGAACTGGGAAATAAATGCCGCGCTACTGTGTCTAATGCTCTCGTCCTGTGGAAAACCGCCAAGGAATATCTGGAGACCATTCTCACTTATGCCGGCCTTGATAAAAGCCAATATGATACTTCAGACGTAACCAGCATAAAAATGCCGCTGAGAGAACCGGAGAATCCTATCACAGAAGTTCTTACCAATGAAATCGCTGTTGCTATTGAAAGGATGGAGTCAATCGCCCAACAACTCACAACAACAGTGGCGCCATCATCTGAAGCCCCCGCAACAGCACCGCCTCCTCTAGCACCACCATCCCCACCCTCCCCCCCTGTGCAGCCTCCAACAGCACCGCCTGTTGATCCTAATGCTGCCATTGATCAAACACCACAATTCCAAGAAAGAGTGGATCGATCTCGTGAACAGGCAGCTTTGACCCCTGCACCTGATGTGGACCCTGTTCGCACAGCACAACTGAAAAAAGCAGCCTTGCATCCAGCGGCAAGGACAGCTGTCCAGTTGATAACCGGAAAATTTATAACTGCTTTAATGAAATTCGCCGTGCCATCAACCCGTGGGTCTGATACTGAGCTAAGACAATTGATCGAGGCTACTAAAGCAGAAATGGATAGATGTTTTAAAGAAGGCGGACAGGAGTTGACCGAAACGGAATCCATGCTCATGTTCCGCACTCTCTTTGGCACCTATATTTCCCAACTGGCGCCGAATCTGGCAGACCTTTTAACCCACCTCCAAGAATACCTGCCGCAACCCCCTCAAGTTCCTGCCCCGGATCTGCATCCCCCCTCAGCCACCGCGGCATAATTGAAAGAATTAATTTTCTGCGGGAGAAACTTTTGTGGACAAAAGTTTCTCCCGCACCCTTTTCAAAAAACTTCATTGGCGCATTCATGGAAACATTTTGTTTCCATGAATGCGGAATAGTTATATATAAAACTTCCAACGGTCCGAATGATATATCAATCAAAACAGAATTAACACTTCACTGTCCGATAAAAAATACATCTTGTAAGAACACGTAAAGCGCATTGATTTTTTTGTTTCAAAAAAATCAATGCGCTTGAATACTTTCTTCGGAGGGTAGCATGAAGGGAACCCATTCTTTGTGCCAAAGAATGGGTTCCCTTCATTCACGATCTTTATGAAACTGGAACAAGCCATACTTCAATTCATTGATTACTGCCGGAACAGCAGGAATTATTCAGAACACACGCTGAAAAGCTATTCCACGGACCTCAATGAATTTATCCAGAACACCAAAGCAAAAGATGTGTCTGATTTAGACACGAACAGGATCAAAGCGCATCTTTTAAAACTAGATTCTTCAGGCCTTGCCAGGAGCTCGGTATTGAGGAAAAACTCCTCCATCCAGTCTTTTGTACGATACTGTAAAAAAATGGGGTGGGAGTGCTCTCATCCAGCCAGGCCGCTTCGGCTTTCCAACAAGGCCAAACGCCTGCCCAAGTTTCTGACTCCTGAAGAAATTGAAACCATCCTGAACGCTTTTTCCAGCGAAGACTGGCTGACAGTCAGAAACCTGGCTCTCATTGAATTCTTATACGGCAGCGGAGTCCGCGTGTCTGAATTGGAAAATGCCACCTTCAACGACTTGGACCTGTCAAAGGGAATCCTCAAGGTGAAAGGAAAAAGAAAAAAAGAAAGGCTGGCCCCTTTGGGGGAAATGGCTGTCAAAGCCTATCAGCGTTACATGTGCGCCCTGACCGGCAAGCTGCGGTTTGATTTCAACACCCCCCTTTTTGTCAACCGGAACCTGAAAAAACTCAACCAGCGTTCCATTCAGCGCCTGGTCAAAAAAGCCGGACTCTTGACCAGCAGCCGTATCCGGGTCACCCCCCATGTCTTCCGACATTCCTTTGCCACCCATCTCCTGGAAAATGGAATGGACCTCCGGTCGCTGCAGGAACTCCTTGGCCATAAAAGCATCTCCACCACCCAAATCTATACCCACGTCACATTTGACCAGATGAAAAAAACCATGAGCAATGCCCATCCGAGGTATTATTAGGGGATGATTTTTTAAAAAGGGATAAGATGCGGGGAAAACTTTTGTGGACAAAAGTTTTCCCCGCACCCTTTTCAAAAAACTTTATTGGCGCATTCGAAAGATCCCAAAATAAACAGAGTTTTACTCTGTTTATTTTGGGATCTTTCGAATGCGGAATAATAAAACTAAGCATCATGACAGAGTCTAAAAAGACTGCTTATATTAATTAAAAACCCATTAGCGGATTGATTTTTTTGTTTCAAAAAATCAATCCGCTTAAATGATTTCTTGGGAGGGAAGCGTGAAGGGAACCCATTCTTTGGCTCAAAGAATGGGTTCCCTTCACCTTAGCTCATCCGTCTTAATGCGGATAGTACGGACGGCGTTCAGGGTGTTTTTGACAGCTTCGGAGCGGGTTTTGCCCCAGCCAACGACATGGCCGGCTTTGCCGATATTGGAGGTAAGGGGATTGAGGGTACCGCCCTCTTTGACGTTCAAGTGGACAAGCTCGATATTCTTTAAAGATCTGGCTTTATCGACGCCGGAGATAGAGATGACGCGGCCTGGTTTGGGATAGAGGGATCGTTCCGCGGCAGCGTAATGAAAACGCGGGCTGATGTCTTTGAGGTCTAAAGGATTGCCCAGACACAGGTCAATGGCGGCTTTGATGGAATTCATTCCTGTTGCAAGGGGTTCAGTGACACCGGAATGAAAGCCTCCGGACAGGCGGGCCGCCATTTCTCCGATGACAGGTCCTTTGGGCGAGAGCTTCATGTCATATTTGGCAGCTCCAAGGGTGATGCCCAGAGCCTCCACACCGCGTTTAGCCATATCAAAGGCAGAGTGCAATTTTTCTTTGGGATGAATGGATGGAATGGTATGGCCTTTCTCCACGAAATAAGGGGGCATGGCAATGATGCGATCGGCGATCGTGATGAGGTGCACATGGCCCGGTTTTTCAACCAGGGTATCGATGCTGATTTCAGGGCCGGAAATGTAAGTTTCAAGAATCACGAGCCCTTTTGAGGAAAAATTCAGGGCAAGGGGAAAAGTATTTACCAGGTCAGCCAGCGAAACGATTTTTTTTACTCCGCGCGCTCCCATGTTATCCACGGGTTTGATGACCAGGGGGAATCCGATATCTGCGGCTGCTTCTTTTGCCTCGGAGAGGCTGTTCACGACATGGAAGGAAGGTACGGGGACCCCTTTTTTCTTCAAAGCTTCACGCATCTTCCCCTTGTCAGTGGCCAAGAGTGCTGTTTCCGGCGGGATTCCGCGGAGATTAAGAGCTTTGGCTATACAGGCCACGGTATGGGAAACATCTGTTCCGCAGGTAAAAACACCATCCAGTTTGTAACGTTTATGAAATTCTTCGGCAGCCGGCAGGGCTTCTTCGATATGCCGGGTGCTGGCCCGGATAAAATCATCGGCAAAAGGGATGCCGGGAGCATGCTCGTCCTTGTCAATGACGCAGACCTTCAAATTCATTTTTTTTGCGACCTTGATGCCATACGATTGAAAAATCCCGGCACCAATCATGAGAAGAGTCTTTTGTCTGGCCTGATTTTGCATGACTCAAAGAATATAAGGCACTGGATGAAATGTCATCAGAATTGTTCAACCGCCCGGACTCATTTTTTGGGAAAATCATCATTCCAGGTACGATGATTCGGTTCATTTTTTTCTGGACACACGCCTTCTAAAATAGAATGGATAACCGGAAATAATCTGATAAGGAGAAAACCATGCTCTCAGGATCTTTTGTTGCGACAGTGACTCCTTTTAAAGACGGGGTCCTAGACGAAAAGACATTCAGAAATCTTCTGGACCGCCAGATGGAAGCCGGAACAACCGGGGTTGTTCCCTGCGGAACAACCGGTGAATCCGCGACTTTGAGCTATGAAGAACACAAGCACCTGATCGAATTAACGGTGGGTCATGTAAAAGGGAAGATGAAAGTGATCGCAGGAGCCGGTTCCAACTGCACAAGTGAGGCCATTGAGCTTGCCCGGCATGCAGAAGGTTCGGGGGCGGATGCGGTGCTGGTTATCACGCCTTATTACAATAAGCCCACTCAAAAAGGCATGATATTGCATTTTGAAGCTGTGGCAAAAAGCATCACAATTCCTTTGGTTGTGTATAATGTTCCCGGAAGAACCGGCGTCTCCATTGATGTGGATACACTGGCTGAATTGAATAAGATTCCCAATATCACGGCAATAAAGGAAGCCAGCGGTTCTGTTGACCGGGTTTCAGCTGTCCTGGGAAAAACCTCTCTCACGGTTTTATCCGGTGATGATTCCTTGACTTTTCCCATGATGATGGTCGGCGCTAAAGGTGTCATTTCCGTAACTGCGAATGTGGTCCCCAAACTCGTTGCTCAGATGGTCGATGCTGCGCTAAAAGGCGATGTGGAAACCGGAAGAAAAATCCATCACCAGCTTTTTGGCTTGAGTTCCAAGCTTTTCCTGGAAACCAATCCCCTGCCGGCTAAAGCCGCCCTGGCGAAAATGGGCCTCATCCAGAATGAACTCCGCCTGCCCCTTTGCCCCATGTCATCAGATAAATTTAAAATCCTGGAAGATGAATTGGTTAAAATGAAATTAGTCTGAGGGAACTTTTTGAGAAAAGTTCCCTCAGACTCCTTCAAAAACTTTTATCCCATGGAACGCATCCCTACAGTCTTTATCTGTAAGGATACGTTCCATCCTATATAGTTTTTTGAAAGGTCAGGATAACTTTTGTCCACATAAGTTTTCCAATATTTCAAAATATATTAAAGGAAATCTCATGAAAAAAAAATTAGGCATCATTGGCTGTTGCGGGAGGATGGGACAAGCGATTGCGCGTCTGGCAGAGGAAGGAGATATTTTTGAATTAAGCGCAGTGATTGAAGCGGCAAAACACCCCTGCATGGGTCAGTCATACAGACATCTCACCCATTCAGAGAAACCGGATTTGAAAATCACATCTGACATTGAAGCATTGTCTGAAAATCCGGATGTGCTGATTGATTTTTCTCATCACGACACCACGCTTCTTCACTTAGAAAAGGCTGCGAAAAAAAAGATCCCTTATGTGATCGGGACCACCGGTATTACCGAAAAAGAATTGGCTAAGATTTCCATACTGGCAAAAAAAATTCCGATCCTTTATTCACCCAACATGTCATTGGGCATGAACGTGGTTCTTCTGGCCGCGGAACTCCTGGCAAAAAAACTGGGTGATCTTTACGACATGGAAATCATCGAGGCTCACCATAATAAAAAGGCGGATTCTCCAAGCGGAACAGCCTTGAAATTATTTGAAGTAGTGAGAAAGGCACTGCACAGGGATGAAAACTGCGGTGTATACGGCAGAAAAGGCATGATCGGAAAAAGAACTCCGAAAGAAATCGGAATTCATGCCGTGCGCGGCGGAGACATCATCGGCGAACACCGGTTGCTTCTTGCAGGACAGGGCGAACAGATTGAACTCTTTCACCGTGTTCAAAGCCGGGACACTTTTGCCCACGGAGCATTGAAAGGCGCCGAGTTCCTCATCGGAAAAACACCCGGCCTTTATGACATGAAAGCCGTGCTGGGACTTTCATAGCCTTTCAAGAAAATATGCGGAAAAACTTTTATCCGCTTACCTTAAAAGAATGATGAATACATCTTCCTGTAGAAACACTTATTTATCCCTGGGATCCAATCTTGGAGATCCAAAAACCAATCTCCTATATGCCATCTCTTTGATTAACCAGGAGCAGGACATCCGGATCATCTCTTCCTCTTCTTATTACCTCACCAGCCCTTTGGAATACAGAGAACAGAACCATTTCATCAATTGCGTGATCCAGATCCAGACCGATATAGAACCCTTGGAATTATTAAAACGAATGCAACAAATAGAACAAAAAATCGGCAACGAAAAACCGTTCCGGTACGGTCCGAGAAAAATTGATATTGATATTATTCTGTACGGGGATACAATCCTAAACACACACAAACTTCAGATACCCCATCCGAAGATGCATGAACGGCGTTTTGTTCTGATCCCTCTGGCGGAATTAAATCCCCGTGCCAGGCATCCGGTGTT
>JAFGBW010000288.1 GCA_016932965.1 Candidatus Auribacterota bacterium | reverse complement strand
GGTGATGTCTCCTCCATAGCATTTTGCCGTCACGTTTTTTCTGAGGGCGCTGATCGTCTCCCTGGCAATGATTTTGCTTCCGATGGCCGCCTGAATAGGAATAGCGAACAGGTGACGGGGTATCACCTCCTTTAACTTCAAGATCAAACTTCGCCCGACAGATTCAGCCTTGGAACGATGGACAATGGTGGAAAAAGCGTCAACCGGCTCACCGTTTAATAAAATATCCATCTTGACCACATCTGTAGGATGATATCCGGCCTCTTCGTATTCGATGGAACCGTACCCTTGAGTAATGGATTTTAATTTATCATAAAAATCTGTCAGAATCTCGGCCAAAGGCAGCAGATAAGTCATCACGACCCTGTCCATGCCCAAGGTTTCTGTCTCATACAATTCCCCGCGTTTGTCCGTGCACAGCCTCATGATGGCGCCCATGCAGGAAGAAGGGATCATGATATGGGCGCGGACATAAGGCTCATCGATCCCCTCTATCTGTTCCGGGGAAGGAAAAAGAGAAGGATTGTCCACATTGAATATTTCTCCTTTTACATTCATGACTTTATAAATCACGCTTGGGATGGTCATGATAATCCCAATACCGTATTCACGATCGATCCGTTCCTGGATGATTTCCATATGCAGGAGTCCCAGAAAACCCACACGGAATCCAAAACCCAGTGCCACGGAAGTCTCAGGCTCATAGACTAAAGAAGAATCATTCAATTTCAGTTTTTCAAAAGACTTTTTCAATTCTTCATAATCCGCTGGATCCACGGGATACATTCCAGAAAAAACCATAGGCGTTGACGGTTTGAACCCATGAAGAGGATGAGCGGCTTTGTCATTTTCCAGGGTAACCGTATCGCCTACGCTTACGTCTTCAGGCCTTCGGATATTGGCCATGACATATCCCACCATACCCGTATCCAAAGAACGGTTTTTAATGAAGGACGGAGTCATGAATCCCAGTTCAAGAATTTCATAAGCTTTTTTACCATGCATCAGATATATCTGGTCACCGACCTGCAACCGGCCGCTCACGATGCGAAGATACAGAATCACCCCTTTGTAATTATCAAAAATGGAATCAAATATCAGCGCCTTGAGTTTATGTCCCTTGATACGGGTTTCAGGACAGGGAATGTAGCGGATAATGGCCTCAAAAAGCGCTGGTACTCCCTCTCCTGTCTTCGCGGAAACGCGGTAGATCATCTCTTCAGGAATGTCGAGACGGGACCTCATTTCCTCTTCACAGGAACGGACATCGGCATTAGGCATATCGATTTTATTGATGACCCCGATGATGGCCAATCCGTTTTGTCTTGCCAGATGCATGTTGGCGAGTGTTTGTGCCTGAATTCCCTGCGTGGCATCCACCAGGAGCAGAACCCCTTCACATGCTGCCAGAGAACGGCTCACTTCATAAGAAAAATCCACATGACCGGGTGTATCAATGAGATTGAGATAAAACTTGCCCCCTTTTTCAGAAAGATATTCCAGGTTAACCGCATGAGCCTTGATCGTGATACCACGTTCTCTTTCCAGATCCATGTCATCCAATATCTGGTCTTTCATGACTCTTTCTTCAACTGCCTTGCAGTATTGCAGAAAACGGTCAGCCAAAGTGGATTTGCCGTGATCAATATGGGCTATGATCGAAAAATTACGGATCTGCTTAATGGGAATCATCTTCTCTTTCTTCTATTAAAAATTATTGAGACTGCACTCTAATCTTTACATCTGGTCTTTGTCAATGTTCACAGCTAATCATTCAAACTCTGAAAACCCTGTTGATTTTGATGATCGTGCCCCCCTTTTCATTCTGTCTTTCTCCAATCAATAATATCATTCCTCTATAAAAAATGTTTTCCAAAAATAAAAAAAATATCTAATTTAGTCACTTTTAACTCAGTATATAGGAATCTTCAATGAAAGTAGTGGAAATACAGAAGTTGACCAAAGCATTCAGCCTGGGTTTCGGTAAAACCCCATTAAAAGCTTTAGATGGCCTGTCCTTTTCACTGGAAAAAGGACAGGTGCTTGGAGTAGTTGGCCCAAACGGTTCAGGAAAAACAACACTCTTTAAATGTATTCTGGGTTTCATTAAAGCGACTTCAGGAACCATCCATCTGTTTGAAAACAGGCTTTCAGAGATGGAGTTGAAATCCAAAATTGGATTCCTTCAGGAAAAAGTGAACTATTATTCTGAACTGACTCCTGTGGAGCTACTTAAATTCTACGGGAGTTTTTATTCCATTCCCTCTCAAATGCTGAAAGAAAAAATAAATGAACTTTTAAAACTGGTGGATCTGGATGCCTTCAGAAACATCAAAGTCAGAAATTTTTCAAAGGGAATGCTTCAAAGAGTGGGCATCGCCTCCAGCTTAATCAGTGATTCTGAATTTTTAATTTTTGATGAACCCGCCTCGGGTCTGGATCTCTTTGGCATTGCCCAGATTAAAAACATCATGAAAAAACTCTCCCAGCAGGGTAAAACCCTCATGATCTCGTCTCACGTACTTTCCCATATTCAGGATATCTGCGATGAATTTGTGGTCTTATACAAAGGCAGACTCATCAAGGCAGGCAATTGGAATGAACTCATGGAAAACCGGGAATGTTTTCAGATCGAGCTCAAAATCAACAGCATCTCTGAAGGAGAAAAAGCTGCGGCTCTATTGACTCGTTCAGGATATCAGGTCGAACACGCATCCTGGGCCAGGCAGGACCTTGAAAAAATATTCATGACGATCATAGGGGAGCACCAATGAAAACCATTCTATCCATTTCATTGAATGAATTAAAAAGGATGCGAAGAAACCAGATGGTCTGGTTCATCTGCTGTCTGTCTATTTTCCTTCTCTTTCTGATGGATCTTTTCCATTATTTCACCATAGAAGAACAGCTCAAGATGATTCAGGATTTTTCCCTGGGACTCATGAATCTGACCACCCTGCTCCTCGTCGTTTATTATCCATCCCACCTCATCAAGGAAGAATTCAGGGAAAAAACGATTTATTCACTTCTTTCAAGACCCGTCAGCCGCACGTCGATCATCTTGGGAAAGGCCCTTTCCGTGGCGATCTTGGTTGGACTGGCTCTCCTCGGCAATCTGCTCTCTCTTGGAATCATGCTGCTTATCAAAGGCGGTTCCTTGGACGCAACGCTCCTCACGGCTGTTTCTCTCATTTATCTTAAAAACATCATGCTGATCGGATTTTCTCTCCTGTTCGGGATCTCTCCCTTATCTGATTTTATCTGCACTCTTCTCACGTTTTTCATTTACGGAGTCGGAACGGTCAAATCTTATTTCATGGAAGGTTTGGATCAGATCCCCGTATGGATGCAGACGTTCTATAAAATGTTTTTCACCTTCATCCCCAATTTAAGGATATATGATCTGGTTGAATCCATCACCCTGAATAAGGACGTCCCCCTCTCACACATCATGAACGGATTCCTGCATTTTCTGGGAGTCTCTATTTTGATTTACGGCATCGCTATTTTCTTTTTTAACAGAAAGGAAGTATGAGTTGAAATTTAGAATTAAGAATTGAAAGGAATTAGCTCATTATAAAAACATCAGTTTTATAATCATAAATGAAAAACCATACCATATTACCCCGTAGCTTTATCCATATAACCTTTTTATTTATTCTCGTGGCAGGCATGGCTTTGTCCTGGTATGGGGAAAAAAAGGCTCTCGCTTTTCCTTTGCTTCCAAAACTACCGCGTTTTGAACATCTGAACATGAAAGTAGTGAGTGCCCAAATGGCAACCGGTGTGCTTTTCGGCGGATTACGCGGAATGATTGTTGATTTCGTCTGGATGTACATGGACAACTTATGGCATCATGCGCGTTTTTATAAACTCCCCCCTCTTTATGAATTCATCACCACGATACAACCGGAATATATTGACGGTTGGGTGATGGGAGGATGGCACATGGCTTACAACATGGGCCTGGATGTAGTCCATACAGCCGGTATTTCTCCTCAGATTGCAAAAAAAATCGAGCTGGAATGGGCTTATAGAGGAATCAATTTTTTAAAAGCCGGAGCGATTCTCAATCCGGATAGCGCTAAACTGTATTTTGAAATAGGATGGACCTATTACCATCGACTGAAAGACTATCAAGCCTCCATCCCCTGGTTTGAAAAATCAGAAGCGCTTCCGGATGCCAGTTATGTCACCTCCAGACTGATCGCTTTTGCCATGGAAAAAACAGGTGATTTAAAGAGTGCCCGTCAAAAATGGCTTTCCTTAACAAAGCATCCCTCTTATAATGACCCATCCTCAAAAAGCATTATTGACAGAAACATTTCCAGATTTAATAAACTTTCCGGAGGATAATATGCGTTATGCCGTGATCAGTGACAT